>CALMPJ010000215.1 GCA_937871585.1 uncultured Acidobacteriota bacterium
AATAATTATCTGCCCAGCGACCGTATATATCCTTGGTTGACATATAGATAAAGCAACTATCTTTCGACATTGCTTTAAGCAGATTCTGTGTTCCGACGACGTTTGTCTCGAAGGTTTGGTCTTCGCCGTCGACTGATTTGTCCATATTTGCGGCAAGATGTACGACCAGTTCATAATCTGCCGCAACAGCGCAATCGTCTTCGTACATCACGTCAAACCCCGAACGCCGGGAAAAGTCATCAGCTTTGAAATGAGAGCGAATATGAGTACCTAAATAGCCTCTTCCGCCTGTGACGAGAACCTTCATAACTCAATTAGATGTCATAATTTGCTAGACATCAAGCCCCTAAAATATATAAGATTTTAGTACGGCAGTTTGTCTCGTGCCGCCTCACATACGCGTTTGTCCGCAGTCCAGATGTCAGATTCCGCACCGATAGTGTCAACTCGTTCAAAGACGCCGCCCAAAGCTTGGGTCAAGGCACGGCGTAGTACGTCCTATCAAGCACCGAAACCAAGTCGTTTTAGGCGCTTGGTACGACTTTTTTTTAACAAATGGACCTTGCTTGCTTCCCTGGCATTGCTGGTATTCGGATTTCTGACATTCACGTATTTTTGGTTCGATTATTCAGACCGTATCGACCGTAAACTGTTGAGCGGCGAGGTATTTACGCCAACCGCCGGCATTTACAGTGCACCGAAAACGCTGCGCGTCGGCGAATCGCTAACGTCTCAAGGACTTGTCGATTATCTCAAATCTGCCGGTTACATCGACCGAAGTTCGAAAGCCGATGCTTCCCGCAGCCGATTCTCTGTCGAAAACGACGTTGTGAACATTGATCCGGGAGCCGCGGGTAACATCGATGGCAAAAAGGTCTTTCCCGCGGTCTCGATAAAGTTCAGCAAAGACGGCAAGACGGTCGAACGCATCGGCAATCGCGAAACAAACGCCGACGAAAATGCTGTTCGCCTCGAACCGCGAATGCTCAGCTCGATCGCTGCCGAAGGCGATGGCCGCCGCAAAACGGTCACGTACAACGACTTGCCGGCGCATCTGATAAAGGCTATTACCGTCACCGAAGATCGCTCCTTTTTCGAACATTACGGCGTCAATTTCCGCGGCATTGCACGTGCCCTGTGGCGACGATATGAAGGCGACGATGGTGGCCCGTTGTCGAATCAAGGTGGTTCATCGATCACACAGCAACTAGTTAAGAACACGCTCCTGACCAACGATCCTACATACGAACGCAAGGCAAAAGAAGCGTTCATGTCGATAATTCTCGAAACTCGGCTCACCAAGCAAGAGATCTTCACGCTTTATGCAAACCTGATCTATCTTGGGCAACAATCGGGCGTCTCGATCTATGGAGTCGGAGAGGCTTCGAATGCGTATTTCGGCAAGGATGTGTCGCAATTGACGTTGCCTGAGGCCGCATTTCTTGCCGGTATCATCCGCAGCCCAAATCGCTATAATCCGTACAAAAACCTGCAAAGGGTCACCGAACGCCGAAATCAGGTGCTCGAATCGATGGCCGAAACCGGTGAACTTGACGCTGCTCAGCTTCCAAATTACAAAGCCGAGGCGATCGTTCTGAAACAGATCGACAATCGCAAAGATCTGCAAGGAATGCCCTATTTCTCGCAGTACGCCATCGAAGAGCTGCCAAAACTCGCGACCGATCCTGAGGCTCTTCAGCATTTGCGTGTTTACACTTCGATCGATCCTGATCTGCAGCGAATTGCTTACGAAACCGTCGCAAAGCGGCTTGATGCTCTCGACAAATACTTCCCTAAAAAAGAGAAAGGTTCGCTGAATGCCGCACTGGTCGCGTTGCGGCCAAAGACCGGAGAGATCGTGGCGATGGTCGGCGGACGCGATTATCTTCAGAATCAATTCAATCGAGCGACCGACGCTAAACGTCAGCCCGGTTCGGTGTTCAAGCCCTTTGTTTACGGAGCCGCGATCAACTCGGCGTACGATAGTGGTACTCGTCAATTCACGGCGGCGACGGTGATGAAAGACGAGAAAAAGGTCTTCACGTTCAATCAAGACACCTACTCGCCAAATAATTACGGAGATACGTTCTCGAACAAGGAAACCACCCTTCGCGACGCGTTGGTTAAAAGTAAGAACGTCATCACGGTCGATATCGCGATGCAGTTAAATGTCGGCAAAGTGATGAATTTCGCCGCAAAAGCCGGTATGCCTAAGGTCGAAAAGGCGTATCCGTCGATGGCGCTTGGCACCGCCGAAGCCTCGCCGCTTGAGGTCGCGACGGCTTACACGATGTTCGCAAATCTGGGCGATCGTGTCCTGCCAATGCCGATCACGCAGATCACTTCGGGCGATGGCCGCACCATTACGGCTCCGATGCCCGACCGCAAAAATGTCGTTCGCCCCGACGTCGCCTACATAATGAACGACATTATGAAAGATGTCATAAATCGCGGCACGGCGGCTCAGGCGCAAGGCTGGGGCCTGCGAAACAATCCCGGCAAGACGGCGTTTGCCGGCAAAACAGGCACTTCGCGGGATGGTTGGTTTGCCGGATTTACGCCCGAGCTGGTCGTGGTCGTGTATGTTGGCTTCGATAATAATGACGATCTCGGCATGAAAGGCTCGGACAGCGCAATGCCGATCTGGGCTGATTTTATGCGGTCCGCGTTAGACATTCATCCCGAATGGAACGGCGATTGGTCGATGCCGGCGGGCATTCGCAAAGGCGAGATCGACATCCGTAACGGCTCGCTAATTCGTGAACTCGACGCGGTCGAGGCTCAGGCTGTCAAAACCAATGCTTCGCCAACGCCAACGCCCGCAAAGCTCTTGGATAGCGACGGTAATGAGATACCGAACGACGTTGCTCCCGATGAGCCGCCCGAGATCTATGTGACAAATGTCCCTGCCGAATTCCGACGTATTGAGCTATTCATCGGCGGCACTTTGCCGAACAAGTCTCTTATAGAGCAGCCGACCGAAATTGACGATGGTACTGGAAAACCGACGCCTTCGCCTACGCCGATAACCGAATCGTGGCAAGACGCCGCAGAACCACCTGCCTCGCAATCAGGAAAACGCCTCGCGTCCGATGGCGTCGGCAGTGTCACCATCATGATCTGCCCTCTGACCGAAATGCGGGCAACGATAAAGTGTCCCGAAAAACGCGCCAAAACAATCCCCGGCGGCTCCGAGCCAAAGGAATTTTGTTCGTTTCATCGTTAGTTATTACTTGATCGGCGCTTCGATCTCGAGGTCTTTTGGGTCATATTCGTACGTCGTCGTTTCCCGAAGCAGTTCTTCGTAACCTTCGATCGTTCTTTCTACAACTTTCTTTAGGAGTTTTCCGTCGGCGGAGTACCAGCTACGACCAATTCGTACGTGTGTAAGGATGTCAGACGCATATGTTGCAAACGCCGCATCCGCACGAAGAGCTTTTTCTTCGTAGTATTCAGTAACAATGCCATCTAAATCGACAGCGGGAAGGTATCTAAATTGAGACGCCGACGGCCCAGCATCAATAGCGAAATCAGATCCATCGCTAAGATCGCCCTTTCTCCATTCTTCCGCTTCGTATTTCCAGTAAAAGGACTTTCCAACGGCAATAATCTCTTCACGTTTTGGCTTGTCGTAATAGGATTCGTCTAGACTGCGCCATTTATTTGGTCGAATAACTTCGTACAACTTCCTCTCTTGAAGTCGGGCGGGTTTAGCACGGTCTAGGAAGTATTCCTTCGTCCAAATACTCCGATAGTTTGTCTGCTTTAGAAGTTCGGCCGCCTTCTTTTCTACATTGTAGTACCTAGAAGCAGGAATCTCGTTTTTCAACGTAGTCACCTGCCCCGCCGCCGCGACAGCTAACGTAACTACAACAAACAAGGGTGCGAGAGATTTCATACTAACCCAAAGCCTCCAGATTATTGTTCAGCGTATTTATCTGATGCTCGAGCTCGGCTGAGCGTTCGCGGAGTTCGTTTACTTTGTCGGCGGGGGCGCGCGTCACGAAGTTTGCGTTGGAAAGCTGGGCGTCGAGGCGAGTTTTCTCCTCAAGCAGCTTGTTTATCTGCGTGGCGAGCCGCTCGCGTTCTTTGTCAAAGTCGATCAGGCCTTCGAGCGGCACCGCCAGACGCGCGTCGTTCGTCACGGCCTTTGCCGCAGAAACGAGTCCCACCAGAGCCATGAATATCGTGAGAATTAACGCAGGAACTTTCATAATCTACTTGATAGGCGCCTCGATCTTTAGGTCTGCGGGGTCGTATTCGGTCGTCGATGTTGATCGATGATCGAAAGAACGAGGTGAGAGCGTACCGGATTCAAACTCGGTCTTATAGGAATTGCCGTGTTCATCGACCCATTTTCTGTTTTCGTCGTACATGAGACGATCTTTGTCCTGCCAAACGGACAATGATTCAAGAAGATTTACGGCGACACTATTTAAGATGGTCGGTTCGACTGTGTACTGATTTACTCGGAACGGGCCGAAACCGCAACCGATCGATATTATTTCCTTGGTAAGGTCTTCTGTTGTCCACGCTTCGTTGTTCTTTCTTGAATAGCGCAAAACGCCGATTCGGATGATCTCGGTGGTGTCCGTTACATCACCTCTTTCAACCACGGTGTGCTGTCGGAAATGATTCGAGCCAAGAAACTCGTACGTATGGGTCGAACGTTCCTTTAAGATGCCATCTGAAAACCGTTCGCCGATGGTGACAGAACGGTGAACCCTATTCGTTTGTCCGTAACCGTTCGGATAAGCGAGTTTTAGGCTCTCTTCGGAGGATATAGATCTCTTCTGTGCGGAAATATCATAGGCAAATACACCAATACCAACCAGGACCAGCAGCATAGTGAGAGTTAATTTCATTGTTATGATCTCCTTCGTTTTATGTCTTTGATGCAAGACAGGACAATTACGTCTAATCTGATGCAAATAAGTTTTTGTTGATCGGTTCTCTGGGTGATGTTAGCTCGCTTTGGCTTGGTCGGCAACGGTTTATTTGGTTAGGTCTATTTACCGACGGAGCGCCGACACTCTTGTCGGCTTATTCTATTTGCATCGAAGAGCCAACAGGAGTGTCGGCGCTCCGTGTTGCAAACGCGGGCAAATCGAACTACCATTCTCGCATCCACTAGCAGTACGAATTTGTTCAAGAATAGGAGACCTTGATGAAACGCTACTTTGCCCTTGTCGCTTTAGCATTACTTTCGTTTTCCGCGACAACATTTTCACAACTTGCTGAACGTGAGCCTAAGGCCGTTGCCGAATGGACGTTTATGTTCTACATGGACTCGGACAACGATCTCGAGGCCGCGCAGATGATGGACCTGGTCGAGATGTCACAGGTTGGCACTACGGACAAGGTTAATATCGTCGCTTTGGTCGATCGGCATCCGGGCAGCAATGTGGAAGACGGCTATATTGGTGAGTTTTCGGAACTCGATGAGTTTTCTGATACGCGATTGATGCTCGTTGAAAAAGGCAAGATCACGACGCTGGCGAACGTCGGCGAGTTGAATATGGGCGACCCGGCGAATATCGTCAAATTCGTCCGCGAGGCGGTCAAATTCTTCCCTGCCAAACGATACGCTCTTGTGTTCGGCGACCACGGCAGCGGCTGGCCGCGGATACTTGGCGACGAGACGGACAAGAGTGCTCTTACCATGAGAACCCTAGCCGCGGGACTCGATGCGACGAACAAATTGATCGGCGGCAAGCTCGAACTGCTTGGCTTTGATGCGTGTCTGATGGCGAATTACGAGGTCACAAAATCGGTCGCTCCGTATGCGAAGGCGATGGTCTCGAGCGAAGAACTCGAGCCCGGAGCCGGCTGGAGCTACACGCCGATAATGCAGCGGATAAATGCCGCTCCGGCGTCAGATGGTTTTGCCGTAGGTCGAATAATCGTTGACGAATACAGCAAATTCTACAAAAGCCCCGACCAAGGCAATCGCGTGGCGAACATCACGCTGTCGCTCAAAGATCTGTCAAAAACGGACGCCGTCACAGTTGCCGTCAATGATCTTTCGACCAATGTTCAGCGATATATGAAAGCCGGCGGCCGTGCGGCGGTAAACGCAACCGGAATGGCACGTTTGCGGAGCGAGGAACACGGCGCCAATGATCGCGGCAAGACCGGCGCGGAGTTTCTCGATCTCGTACATTTTGCCGAGAACATCAAGTTGTATTCAAAGGACGCTGGTATCGCGAAAGCTGCGGACAACGTTATCGCGGCCGTAAAGGCGATGGTTCTGTATAAGGTGAACGGCGACGCGCATCCGCGTTCGCACGGGCTGTCGATATACTTTCCAAAGAGCAAACAGAAGATCGCCGAGTCGGGCTACGGGCAACAGGCATTTGCCAAATCACTGATGTGGACCAACGTGCTGAATGAATATTCCGGCATCATTTCGAACGACACCACGAAGCCCGACGTGTCACCTGCCGTTGTCAGCAATCCGGTCGTCGAGAAAGACGCCGAGGTCACGGTGACGGCAAATGTGAAGGCCGACGATATCGACGAGGCGAAGTTCATTCTCGCGGAAAAGTCAAAGGATTCGATAATCCTGATCGGCGCGATCCCGACCGAACCTGACGAAAAGGGCAAGCTGACCGAGACTTGGGACGGCACTTGGTTCGCGATCAGCGACGGCAAGGTCGAATCGATCTGCCCGATCACCGATTTCAGTGAGATCGACGGCCAACAAGATGTGTACGTCGTCGAAGTTCCGGCTCAAGCCCGTCGCAAGGGCCGCAATACGTGGAAAGGCGTGACGCTCTATTTCGAACTAGATCTGAGCAAGGATGAGCCAACGGGCGAGTTCATTTACGCATTCGCCGAATCAAACGGGCAGCAGCGTGAATTTGAACTGCACGTAGGCGATTCCGTTCGTCCTGTTTATGTCCAGATCACAGAAGACGGCGAACCCGAAGAGATCGCTGCCACTGACGAATCTGACTATCTCACCGTCTCCAAAGACGATGGCCTCTTTATCGGCGCCACCGAAGTTGCAACCGGAGATTACCTCATAGGATTCCTAGTCACCGACCTCGCGGGAAATGATTCGGAATCGTTGGTTGAGGTTTCGATGAAGTAGTAAACGGACCGTACGCGTCTCGCGTGCTCTTAGTATTGTACGCGAGACGCGTGCGGTCCGTTACTCTTACTTCATCTTAAGGCTCTTCACCAGAAACGCATAGATATCGGCTTGTTGCTGGATCTGTAGCGCTGTCGGCAAGCCTGCTCCATGGCCGCCGCGGACTTGGACGCGGATCATGATCGGCGCATCGCCGGCCTGGGCGTACTGCATCGCGGCGGTGTATTTGAAGCTGTGAGCAGGATGCACGCGGTCGTCGTGATCGGCGGTCGTCACCAAAACCGGCGGATACTTAGGGCCCGGCTTTGCGTTGTGATACGGCGAATAGGCGTACATCACTTTGAAATCCTCAGCATTTGTCGGATCGCCATAATCCGAACGCCACGCCCAGCCGATGGTGAACTTGTCGAACCTGATCATGTCCATCACGCCGACCTGCGGAATTGCGGCACCGAATAGTCCCGGATTCTGATTTAGCACTGCACCGACTAACAAGCCGCCGTTCGAGCCGCCTTGCATCGCGAGTTTTGGTGTCGAAGTGTATTTGTTCTCGACCAGCCATTTCCCGGCGTATGCGAAATCGTCGAACGTGTTCTGCTTGTTCAAACGCGAACCGCCGCGCCACCAGTCTTTGCCGTATTCAGCCCCGCCGCGAATACATGCCGAAGCGTAGATGCCGCCCATATCGAGCCAGGCAATTCTTGAGACCGAGAAACCGGGAAGCGTCGAAATATTGAATCCCCCGTAGCCGTAAAGCAGCGTCGGATTCTTGCCGTTGAGCTTAATTCCCTTTTTATAGGTGAGGAACATCGGAACTTTCGTTCCGTCTTTGCTTGGATAGAAAACCTGTTTGACCTCGTATTTCGACGGATCCATCTTCACGCCCGCAGTGCGAAACATTTTGCTCTCGCCAGTTTTCATATCGTAGCGATAGATCGTCGGCGGCGTGTTAAAACTCGAATAGCTGTAAAACGTCTCGGTGTCCTCACGCTTGCCGCCAAAGCCGCCCGCCGAACCGATGCCCGGAAGTTTCACGTCGCGGACGAAGCTACCGTCGATGTTGTAGATCTTGATCGCCGTCGCAGCGTCTTTCAAATAGTTCAAAACGAACTGATTATTGATGAACGAAACACCGTTCAGCGTGTCGGTAGATTGCGGCACGATCTCTTTCCATTGAGCCGAGCGATCGAGTACATTTTTCGCGACGATGCGGCCGCGAGGTGCGTCATTGTCGGTCTGAAAATAGAACGTCGAGCCATCGTTGCCGAGAAAATTCCAGCTATTTTCGAGGTTCTCGATAAGTGGAATGAACGGAGATTTCTGCATGGTTAGGTTCTTAAAATAGACCATGTTCATTCGCTCAGTTCCCTTGCCGACGGTGATGAGTAGCCAATTTCCATCATCTGAAACTTCGGCTCCACTGAAGTAATCGCCATTATCGGGGCGTTCGTAAACGACATAATCTTCCGACTGCGGAGTGCCAAGTTTGTGGAAATATACCTTTTGAAATTTCGTTGTCGCCTTCAGCTCTTGACCTTTCTCGGTCGGTGCGTAGCTACTGTAGAAAAAGCCGCTGTTGTCCTTGAGCCACGCCGAAACGCCCTGACGATTAGGTGCAAGAACGTCCGGCAAGTCTTTGCCGGTCGTCGTGTCGCGGACTCGCCATGTCGTGCGGTCGCTGCCTGCTTCGGAGACGCCGTACGCCCACAGCTTGCCGTCGTCTGTGAAGTTCGAGCCGTTCAGTGCGGCCGTTCCGTCTTCGCGGAGTTTGTTTGGATCAAAGAACACCGTGCCCGGATCGTCGATAGATTTCGCACGATAGATCACGCTTTGGTTCTGCAAGCCGTCATTCTTCGAATAGAGGTAAAAGCCGTCAGCGATCTTCGACGGAGCACTGAAACGCTCGTAGTTCCACATTGCGGTAAGCTTCTGTTTGATCGTCTCACGCTGAGGAACGCTTGCAAGGTACGATTCCGTGATCTTGTTCTGAGCGGCGATCCAGTCGTTCCATTCGGGAGTGTCAGACGTTTCCATCCAACGATACGGATCGGCGACGCTAACGCCGTGAAACACATCGACCTGATCGACGCGACGAGCCTTAGGATACTCGATCTTCTGCGCCGGAACGGCAGAAACGAGGAACGATAACAAAACCAACACGACCAGATTTCTTTTGAACATCAAACTACGAACTCCTTTTCGAATATTTAAGTTGAGTATAAAACAATGTGATCTTGAACGCATCAAATAGCGGCTTGGTTGCCCCGCTGACATTCGTAATTGTGTTAACCTTTCCCTAAGCTATGAGCGAAGAGAAAGCGAGTTTGGTCGTCGATTCGGTAACCAAGCGGTTTGATGATTTCACGGCGGTCGATGGTCTGAACTTTGAGGTTCGGCCCGGACGAGTGTTCGGATTTTTAGGGCCAAATGGTGCCGGAAAGACGACGACGATACGCATGATCGTCGGGATCACGGCTCCTGATTCGGGCGAGATACGGCTGTTTGGCGAAAAGGTCGGGCCGAATGTGCAGGATCGCATCGGCTATCTGCCTGAGGAACGCGGCCTTTATAAAAAGATGAAGGTCGTCGATCAGCTTCGGTATTTTGCTGCGTTAAAGGGAGTTACAGGCAGCGACGCTGACAGACGCATCGATCGATGGCTCGAGCGGATGAACCTCGCCGAATGGAAGTCGAAGAAGACGACTGATTTGTCTAAGGGCATGCAACAGAAGATACAGTTCATCTCGACCGTACTGCACGAGCCTGATCTTCTTATTCTCGACGAGCCATTTTCGGGGCTAGATCCCGTTAATGTCGAATTCATGATCGACGTGCTGTCTGAGTTTCGCCAAAACGAAAAGACGGTGATCTTCTCAACACACCTGATGGAAACCGCCGAACGCCTTTGCCACGACATCATTCTGATCAACAAATCGAAAAAGGTCGTCGGCGGCAGTCTTCGTGAGGTTAAGGAGAGCTACGGCAAGAATGTCATTGCCCTGCGAGGCTCCGGCTTCGGCGAAATTTTGAACGATGCTTCGCTTGTCGCCAAACGTACCGAACACGCCGACGAGATCGAGGTCGAACTCACCGACGGTGCAGATGGACAGGCACTTCTAAAAAGACTTGTCGCCGCCGGTGCCAACGTGACCAAATTCGAACAGGTCGAGCCGAGTCTGAACGACATCTTCATTGAAAGGATCGGTGAGGCGAATTTGCCGGAATCGGAACGAAATGAAATCTCGGAAACGATCAAATAGGCCTGATCGCCGACTGGCGGCCGCGGCGGTGTATGCGATCGTAAGCCTTCCGATCTGTGCCTTGGCTACGTTTGTATTGATGTATTTTTTTGGCAGTGTCGCTCAAGACCCAAACCATCGCGGCTATTCTACACGCCTACAGCTTGCCGAAGATTGGTTTGAGCGGATCGACTGGACTTCGGCAATTTTCCTTTTTGTGATCGTTTATATCGTGTTTCAAGTTATCGCCAATTGGAACCTGATCAAAGATCCGCCGGAGCATTGGTTTGGCGGAACTCGTGGGAACAAGTCATTGTCGATCGCCGAAGAAGAAAGTGATGATGATTCCCGACCTGAAAACAAATGAAGAAATTCCTGGCCGTTGTAAAACATGAATACAAAAAGATCGTCTTCAAATGGACGTTTCTGCTAGGCACGCTGCTGCTGCCTTTGCTGGCGGTAGTTTTTTCGATCGTGCCGATGATATTGTTCACGATCAAGGGCGAACCGACCAAGATCGTCGTGGTTGACCGCGATGGCAAGGTCGCAAAAAGGCTTAGAGAGAATCTGACGGCGGAGAAGCTAGCGGAAAAAAGTGCTCAGGCGGCAAAAGACGCTCAGTTCGAGATCTCAAGGAGCCAGAATGATCAGCTACAGCAAAATGCTAAAAACGCGGCGTCCGGATTCGTATTTGTCGATTATTTTCCGGGGAGTAAAACAGACGAGCAAATACGCGAGGAACTTCGTGCATTGGCGGTCGACAAGCAGATCGATGCATACTTGCTCGTACCTGCAGACGATAAGGCTCAGTTCGAGTTCGTCTCGCGTAAGGGCGGTGACTTTATCGCAGGCAGTATTATCGACGACGCATTGAACGATGCGATCCGGTCCGAGCGTTTGGCAAAAGCGAATATCGATGAAAAGACGCTTACCGCGATCAACCAAAAGGTGAAACTCACAAAGAAGTCGATCGACGACGAAGGCCGCGAAAAAGATAGCGATATGCTGCTCGCCGCGTCATTCGTTATCGGGATGATGATCTATATTACGCTCGCGATCTACGGCCAGATGATTTTGGGGGCTGTAGTTGAAGAAAAGGAAACTCGCATCGCTGAGATCTTGTTTTCATCTGCGACACCGTTCGAACTGATGCTCGGTAAACTCGCTGGTGTAGGTCTCGCCGGACTTACGCAGCTTGGAATTTGGGTCTCGTCGGTCGCCGCGTTGGTTGCGTTCGTCGCGGTTCAATCTGATCTTTCGCCGTTTCTCGCCGGTATGCCGACCGTCACGCCCGTGATGATATTACTGTTCCTGATATACTTCCTGCTCGGCTATTTTGCTTTCGCATCTTTGTTCGCTTTGATAGGCTCCGTAGTGACAACGGTTCAGGAAGGCGGGCAGTTCTCGTTTCCGGTAATAATGACGATGCTCGTCGGATTCTATTTCAGTTTTGCCGTGATACGCGACCCAAATTCGTCTCTGTCGTTTTGGGTGTCGATCGCTCCGTTCTTCGCACCGATGACAATGCCCGTGCGAATTCTCGCCGCAACGCCGCCGTGGTGGGAGATCGTGCTATCTGTTGGTATCAATGCACTTGCGATCGTCTTTCTCGTATGGGTCGCATCGCGAGTATATCGAATTGGAATGCTGATGTACGGAAAGAGAGCGACGATCCCTGAGATATGGAGATGGTTTCGGCAGGCTTAATGGAACAAATTCTCTCTTGTTATCGTTTTCTATGATAGTGTAAGGCTATTCGGTAAAACTGATCGTTCGGAAAGGAGTAACTATGCTTTCAATACTTTGGCAATTGTTCGTTGGATTGATAATTGGTGTCATCGCCCGCTTTTTGCTTCCCGGCAAAGAGGCGATTGCAAGCGGTGTTTTCGGCTGGCTCGTAACAGCCGGCATCGGCATGGGCGGCTCGTTCATTGGAACGATGGTCGGCCGTGCGATCTGGAAACAGGATAACTATAAAGCAGGTTGGATACTCTCAATTTTAGGGGCAATCGGCTTGCTGTTGGTTTATAGAATGTTGTTCTAAAACCAACAATACGCCTTTCTAATTGCCGTCCGTCGCTCTAAGCCTCGGGCGGCAATTCCATTTTTACAAGGCCGTCGAATGCCACGTGATACGCGACGCCTTTTACTGGAACAGCCATTTCTTCTTCTGTCGTGCCCTCGGAATTGGCTATCGAAACGCTGGCGAAGTAACAATCGGCATCGTGTTGCATCGCATGCAATACCTGATCACGAAAGACCTGCTCACCCTCGATTCGCCCACGGTCAGGATATATCGCCGTTCTCACAACAAAGTGTCCGGCTTCTGCATCTTTAATACCGACGATCTGCGGCACTTTCTCGCGGTCGCCAAGAACATCGGCTGACTCAAGTGTCCAACCGGCTTCGAGTAACTGCTTGTAAACGATCTCCACTCCGAACGCGTGTATGTCCTGTTCGGTCATCAATTCCCTTTCGCTCATTGACGTTATTCTACGGTTGCGGCGTGGTATATTCAACACAATGAACATCAACGACATCCGCGACGCGGCTGAACGGATCAAGCCGTTCGTAAAACGCACGCCGCTTGAACGCAGCGAATCACTCAGCGATCGCTTTGGCACGAACGTTTACGTCAAATACGAACTGTTTCAGCGAACCGGCTCGTTCAAATCTCGCGGCGGCTACAACAAGCTGCTACAGATGTCCGATGACGATCGATCGAAAGGCGTTGTCGCCGGCAGCGGCGGCAATCACGCTCAGGCAGTGGCATTTGTCGCCAACTCGCTCGGCATCGACGCCGTGATCGCGATGCCGGAAAACACGCCATTGACTTATCTCAACGCCACTCGCGGCTACGGAGCTAAAGTCGAGTTGATGCCAAACATAGCCGATGCGTTCAAAAGGGCGAATGAACTCGAGGCCGCCGGTCGTACGCTTATTCATCCATTTGACGACGACGACGTGATCGCCGGCCAAGGAACGATCGGGCTCGAGATCCTAGAAGATGTTCCACAAGTAACCGATGTCGTCGTAAGCATCGGCGGGGGTGGTTTGGCCGCCGGCGTAGCTTGTGCGATGAAAGAGAC
>CALMPJ010000216.1 GCA_937871585.1 uncultured Acidobacteriota bacterium
AGAAAAACTGCGGCAGATCGTCGAACTTACCAATTCGCAGAATCCTGACATCATTGTTTTACTTGGTGACTATGTTTCGCAGACTGGCAACAAGGACATCAACGGAGTTCGACCGCTTAAGATGTTGCCGGAATTTATCGGTGCAGGATTAGACGGTTTTCGAGCGAAGTACGGCACATTTGCGGTTCTCGGCAATCATGACGGTTGGTACAACGACAACATTATTGCAATGGCGCTAGAGGCTAATGGCATTAAGGTTCTGCAAAATGAGCTTGTGAATCTGTCGATCAACGGAAGGATCCTGCGACTTCTCGGCTTGCTTGATCACATGCACATCAAGACATGGCGAGACTATTCACTACAAGCAAAAAGCGTGATCGACGGTAGCGGCACGAGCGGCGATGTAGTCGTTTTACAGCATAGTCCAGATGTTTTGCCGATAATTACAGGCGATCGCATGATCTCAAATGAGTTTCGGTTAATGATCGCCGGCCATACTCACGGCGGACAAGTGTGGTTTCCGATCCTGGGGACACCTATCGTCCCTTCAGTTTATGGTCAAAAGTATTCGTACGGACACATTCGCGATCACAACGTCGATATGTTCGTCACAACGGGAATTGGAACCAGCATTTTGCCGCTTCGATTCATGATGCCGCCGGAAATTGCGGTTCTCACGCTGAAAAGTGAGAACTAACGTAGCATATCCTTCACACGATCAAGCTTGCCATCATTTGGTGCGGGCTTGATGCCCAGGATCTTGCACATCAAGTTGTAGATCTCGACGTTCTCAAACGGTTCCGCCACATAGCCTTTCTTAAATGCGGGCCCGAACGCAATGAATGTCGCTCGCATTTCCGGCAGATCATTGTCCCAGCCGTGAGCTCCGCGGGGACGTGCGACACCGTCTTGGTTGATCGACCAATCGTTATACCATTTGTGCGTACCGATAAGGTAGCCGACGTCGGCCATACATAAAATAGGAGCGATGCGATTGCCTTTGTTGTAATTGAATTTGCTTGGGATCTCATTTTTCTTCCAACAGGTAACGTCTTTCACGGCTTTGACGGCATTGAAAACGGTTTCGATCTTTTCCTGCTTGGGAAATATCTGTACCAAAGGGCTCGCAGTGACAACTTGCTCGGTATCGTCTTTGTTAAACGCATCTTCTAAATAGATGATCTTGCTGGCGTCGTACGTCGCCATACCGTGGTCGGACGTAATTATTACGTTCACCTTGTCCTCAATGCCTCGGACCTGTAATCCGCGCATTAGTCTTTCGATAACGGCGTCAACTTCATGTACGGCGTAACCAAGTTCCGCAGATTCCGGGCCAAATTCGTGCCCTACCTCGTCGGTGTCGGCGATGTACATCGTAAGTATGGTTGGGCGAGTTGCTTGTGGCTGATCAAGATAGCCTAATACTTTGTCGACACGAAAGGTGTTCGGCACGTAGCCGTTATACATTCGATAACTAGACGCGTATTTGCCGCCGATAGGTGCTTCGGAGCCGGGCCAGAAGTAATTCGCCGCCTTTTGTCCCTGCTTCTCGGCGGTTGCCCAAATAGGTTCGCCGCCCCACCACCGTGGATCTTGGACCTCACGACGTTTGGACATCGTAAATAGCTCGCCGAAATCATAAACGTTGTTCTCAACGATGCCGTGATTCTGCGGATAGAGTCCGGTGACGACGGTGTAATGATTCGGAAACGTCTTTGTCGGGAACGAAGGCTCCATCCATTTCGCTCGCACGCCGTTCGCCGCCATTTTCGTGAGTGTTGGCGGCTTATGTTTGTCTAAATAATCATATCGAAAGCCGTCGAGCGAAATTAGAATGACCGTCGGTTTGATATCTGTGATCATTTTCTGGCCAAAACTGGGCGAAAAACAGACTACAACCGAGAATAGAACCGCAAGAACTGGCTTGATCTGCATATTTGTCTTGCAGTTTAAACGAAAAGACGGACGATCTCACTGATCACCCGCCTGTTTTTTAACGGTTTCGTAAGGTTATTGCCTGATCAGAGCATTCTGAGTAGGCACATCGGTCGAGAAACCGAAATTGGCCAACGTATAACCGTCTCGCGAACGCTGTACGTACCAGTCTCCCTTGCCGGTCATCGTATTCGAACGCCACACGGCGATATCGATCTTGCCGTCGCCGTCATAGTCAGCCGGCACTAGTTTGTCCGTCGCCAGTCCAAATGGAAATGCGTCGAATCCACCGACTTTCTGTATGTACCACGTTCCGCTGTTCGGGCGGAAAACGGCCAGATCGTCAATTCCATCGCCGCTGTAATCCGCCGGCACGGGAACATCGCCCGTGATACCAAACTGAGCGCTTGTCGGTCCCGCTGTCGAACGGTTTATCGTCCAAACGCCGTTACCAAATATCGCAATGTCAGTTTTGAGATCACCGTCGTAGTCTGCGGGAACAGGTTTATCGGTCGCCGTTCCAAGTGTGACCGCTCCGGTAAAACCTTGAGTGGATTTAAGAACGTACCAGACGCCTGCTCGATACGTTGCGATGTCCGTTCTTCCATCGCCGTCATAGTCGGCAGGAACCGGAACATCGTTCGGAAGGCCCCATTGCAGCACAGTCAGGCCGCTGGTCGACCCGAAAATGTACCAAAGTCCCTGCGAAGCCCGATAAACTGCCGGATCCATTCTACCGTCACCGTCATAATCGCCGGGAACCTTGGTGTCAGTTGACAGCCCGAATTTCTGCTGGAAATATGCGTTCGGATTCGTATCCATGAGTTCGACAAATGAGTTCACGATACGCATTCCGCTGTACCAAACATAGTTAGTGTTTTGATCGACCCGAGTTACGGAAAGATCGGCGGAATCCTCTCCATCCGCGTCATACGCTGTACGCTGTTTTTCTATTGCTCCGATGTCAACACCGGCGATACCGTTCAAATTGCCGTCCGTGTTGCGACGCGCTCGACGCTGGTCAAGGTCAGATGACCTACCGGGATCGCCTGCGTCGACCACTATACTCGATCGGGAAGGTGCCGAAGTGAACATTCCGCCGCCATTGTCTGAGAACAGCTCTAACGTGGGATCCACGCCGGTCAGATTTCCGGTCGTGATACCTGTGATAACGGCTC
>CALMPJ010000217.1 GCA_937871585.1 uncultured Acidobacteriota bacterium
ACGGTGTAGACATCTCGGGAGCGGCATCAACGGGAAACAGCGTTCGCGGAAACATCATCGGTCTCGACTATCAGCGGAACAACGATCTCGGAAACTCGCGGAACGGCATCACTATCGCAGACGGTCCTTCGAACACGGTAGGCGGAATTGGAGCAAATGACGGAAATTGGATCGGAGGAAACAATCAGTTCGGCGTCGAGATCCCGGACGGTGGCTCGAACGGAAACACGATCCAGGGCAACAAGATCGGTTTCAACACGACCGGAGCCGCACGGCCGCAAAACGATGGCCTTCGCATTTTAACAGACAACAATATGATCGGCGGCCCTGTGACGGGCGCTCGTAACTACATCGCAGGCCACCCTCAATTCGGGATCGCCCTTGCGTTTGGCACCGGCAATACAGTTCAAGGCAATTGGATCGGGCTAACACTAAGCGGATTGGCGACGGCGAATTACAACGGCATCTGGATCCAAGACGCCTCAAACAATCTGGTCGGCGGCACTTCAGTTGGCGCAGGAAATGTTATCTCGGGCAATACTTTTGGCGTACGAATGTTCTATTCTTCAGTCCCGACAACAAACAATATCGTGCAGGGCAATCTGATCGGAACAGATCCATTTGGAACAACCGCAGCAGGAAACATAGGCCAAGCGGTTCTCCTTCAAGGTGCTAACAGCAACACGATCGGCGGCTCGACGCCCGAAGCTCGGAACATCATTTCAGGCAACAACCAGGGCATTAGCCTTCAGAATAGTTCGTCAAATAACCTTGTCCAAGGTAACTACATCGGCACCAAACCTGACGGGATGACATCACTTCCGAACACTCTCGGCATTCAGATCGACGGTTCTGGGTCTATCAACAACCAAATCGGCGGTTCGGCACCCGGCGAAGGAAATCTCGTCTCAGGAAACTCTCAAAACGGCATACAGATCACCAACTACGCAAACAACAACCGAATCGAAGGCAACATCGTCGGGCTCAAAGTTGACGGCAGTTCATTTCTTTCGAACGCGAACGGCATCTCTATATTCTCGGCAGCTCATTCAAATACCATCGGCGGAACAGCGGCAGGTGCCGGCAACGTAATTTCCGGCAACGTCGCCAGCGGCGTGATCATGATCGACGGTGCAAACAACAACACCGTCGCCGGCAACAAGATCGGGACCGATCCAACAGGAATGCTCGATCGCGGCAACGGATTCTATGGCGTCTATCTCGTTCAAGGTTCAACCGTCGGCTTTTTCACTACGAACAATATGATCGGCGGAACCGCGCCCGGCAGCCGAAATCTCATCTCAGGCAACAACAGCGGCGGCGTTCGCCTGGAAGGCTCCACCACAACCTCGAACACAGTTGCCGGAAACTACGTCGGCTCCGACGTAACCGGCGACGGCTACTTGCCGAATACAAGCGTCGGTATTCACGTCGAAGCTCCATCGAATATCATCGGCGGATCTACGGTAGCACACCGCAACGTGATCTCAGGTCAGTACATTTCAACGGATGCTGGCATTCGAATTCAGAACACCGGCACTTCGACTATTGTCCGCGGCAATTACATCGGCACAAATGCGGCTGGCGACGCGTACCTTTTTAACGGTTCGAACATCGTTGTAAGCGGTTCAAATTTTGAAATAGATAATAACCTGATCTCGGGCGCTTTGTACGGAATAACCGTCGGACCAGTAACAAGTGGCTATATTACCAATAACGTAATGGGCACAAATGCCGCTCAAACAGCATATTTGGGCAACGGCTTCGGCGTAGCTTTGTTCAATGCTTCCGGTGTGAAGATCGGCGAAACTGTCGGTGGAACGGCTGCACCGAATGTGATCGCTGGCGGCACAATGGACGGAATTCGGATAAACGGAAACGGTACCGGCAATATCATTCGTCAAAATTCGATCTATGACAACGCCGGTCTTGGAATCGACCTCGGCGGCGACGGTGTCACCCAAAACGACTCTGGCGATCCTGACTTTGCCAATAATTATCAGAACTTTCCGATCATCAACGACGCGACGATCAACATCGCTGGTGTCCTTAATTCAACACCGTTTCGAACGATCCGGATCGAATTCTTCAGTTCTAACACCGCCGATCCAACAGGCTACGGCGAGGGCAAGACGCATTTCCATAGCCTGATCGTCGGCACCGACGGTCTCGGAAATGCGACATTTTCATTTACAAATCCGCTCCCGCTTGGCACTTATATCTCGGCGACGGCTACCGATCTGATCACTTACGACACGTCGGAATTCTCGCCGCTTAAGCAAGTTCTGGCTCCGACAGCAGTGAAATTCAACGGCGGCCGCTCAACTCACATCAGCGGGAAAGGCAACCTCGTCGAATGGCAAACCGGAATGGAATCTAACAATCTCGGATTCGACGTTTACCGTGAATCTAACGGCGAGCGAACGCGTGTCACGCCGAATTTAGTCGCAGGCTCGGGCCTCATGACGGCGGCACAGCTGATCTCGGAACAGAACTACTCTTGGTTCGACCGTGATGCTCCGGCAAACGCCGTTTACTACGTTGAATCCGTCGATGTCTCCAGCGAACGCGACATGTCGCCTGCGATACCGACACAGCTCGGCACGGCGAAAACGGCGAAGACAAATTCACCGCTTGTCTCGGAACTCAATTACGCAAGCAATAACGAAATGACTGAAGTCGAACCAAAATTCGAGCCTGCCGCTCCAAAAGAGGTCGAGAACGCCGCACAATCCGCGATCTCGTCTCTCGGTGGAGCGAAGGTTTTGGTCCGGCGTGCCGGCTACTATCGTGTGACGGCGGCGGAGCTGTTCGCAAACGGTGTTCCGACGAATGTCGAACCGCAGAATTTGCGGCTCTTTATGCGCGGTGTCGAACAAGCGATGACCGTCGATGACAAAGGCGACGGACGGCTCGACCCGACCGACACGATCGAATTCTACGGCATTCCGGCTAGTACGAACGAAACCGAGTCGAACGTCTATTACGTCGCGGCTTCGCAGCAGCAAGGCCGGCGTATCGAGTTCGGCAATTTCGCCGGCCAGCCGTCGGACGCAACAACGTTCATCTCAACCGTCGAACGCCGCGATCGGAACGTTTACATATCGAGCCTGCTCAACGGCGAGGAACCAAATTACTTTGGTTCGATCGTCAATCAATCCGGCGTCGATCAGCAGATGAACATTATTGATGCAGTTCCGACCGGCACCGCAAATGTTCGCGTGATACTGCAAGGTATTGCTCGTAGCGAACATCTTGTCCGCGTAGAACTGAACGGAAGTTCGATCGGCACGATCGATTTCGCACAATTCATGCGTGGCGAAGGCAACTTCAGCGTTCCTGCTTCGGCGATCACGTCAGGCGTAAACAACATTCGCCTCGTCTCGATGGTAGGCCCGACCGATGTCAGCGTCGTCGATCGAATTCAGATCAGCTATCCGCGAAAATTGCGAGCCAGCGATGGCCGTTTGAGATTCACTGCAAACGCCGGTCAAGCTGTAACCGTCGGCGGATTCGCGTCTAAAGGCGTTCGAATTTTCGACATTACAGACGCCGCGGCTCCGATCGAACTATCGACCCGAATGCTGCGTGAAGCCATAACGCCTGATTCGCTAACGCGTACGTTCACAGCCACGGCAACGCCCGAAGGCAGTGGTACTCGGCAGATGCTGGCGATACTGGATCGCTTTGAATCAGCAAATGTCGTCGAAAATACTCCGTCGAACCTCGGTGCTATCACCGAAGGTGACCTCGTAATTTTGACGAATTCAGAACTTCGTCCGTCGGTCGAGCCGCTCGCCGCCCGCCGCCGCTCGCAAGGCCTGAAGGTCGCCGTTGTCGATGTGGCAGACATTTACGACGAATACAATTTTGGTCTTAAATCGTCACAATCGATACGTCAGTTCTTACAGACTGCGTTCTCGACGTGGATAGTTCGGCCCAGCTATTTGCTGCTCGCGGGCGACGCCAGCAGCGACCAGAACGAGTTCACCGGAACGACCGACAAGCTGCAAACACGGCTCGTTGACACGCCTTCGATGGAGACGGCAAGCGACGAATGGTTCGCCGATTTCGACAACGACGGAACCGCCGAGATCGCAATTGGAAGACTGCCTGCCGCGAATGCTGGACAGATGGAGACGCTGATTCGTAAGACTCTAAGCTACGAACAGCAGGCTGTATCGAATTCGGCTACGTTCGTTTCCGACCTCGCCGACGGCTTTGATTTCGCTGCCGTCAGTCAGATCGGCCGGAACGAAATGCCGAGCGGCACAACGTTCGTGAACCTCGACCGCGACGGCACAAACGACGCCGAACTCCGCAGCGATCTGCTGTCGGCATTCTCGTCCGGCCAACGTATCGTCAGCTACATCGGCCACGGAACTACGGGACTCTGGCGTGGCAATATATTCACGCGAAACGACGCCGAAGCACTTTCCAACAACGGTCGACTACCGGTTGTCATCTCGATGACGTGTATGAACGGCTATAACCACAATCCGTACGGCTTGAGTTTGTCCGAGAGCCTGTTGCTCAACCAAAACGGCGGTGCCGCAGCGGTTTGGGCATCGACCGGAACGACGCTGCCCGATTCTTACGGTGCCATAACTCGCGAACTTCATCGCTCGATGGTTTCGGGTGCAACGCTTGGCCAGGCACATCGGCAGGCAAAGTCGGCGATCACGAATTACGAAGTTCGACAAACATGGACGCTGTTCGGCGATCCTTCGATGACATTGAGATAAGGAGAAAACAATGAAACGACTAATTTTCTTAGCAATTTTAATGTTCGCGTCCTCGGCGGTAGCTTCCGCCGCCGAGCCGACGCTGCTGAAACGCACGATCTACATCACACCGCAGAAGTATTTGCGGTATTGGAAAAATCCGAAGGCCGCCGAGCCCGAATACAATACGAATTCGTGGTATCCAAAGATCAAGTTCGAGATCCTCGGCCCTG
>CALMPJ010000218.1 GCA_937871585.1 uncultured Acidobacteriota bacterium
ATCCGGGGGTGTCGGTGCACTGGAAATGGGGTGTCGTGACCTTAAGGCGATGGGGCGCTACCTCTGCGGAAACTTGAGTATGGGAACCGATCCCGAATCTGGCCTCGCCGTTGAATTTCGCGAAGTTACCCATTGGCTCACGCCTGCACAGCGAACGATGTACGACAACATGGCCCAGG
Source organism: uncultured Acidobacteriota bacterium (assembly GCA_937871585.1). Classification (GTDB taxonomy): domain Bacteria; phylum Acidobacteriota; class Blastocatellia; order Pyrinomonadales; family Pyrinomonadaceae; genus OLB17. Next base: position 180 of record CALMPJ010000218.1, read on the forward strand.
GCTGGCAGGAAGTGTTCCGGAACATTCATCGGGCTTTGGATCTAACAAATTCCGGCAAAGCGACTCGCAGCCAGGCGGTAAATCAATTCTGGGCCGAACATCAGCGGTGTTTTCGCAATCTGATAACGGCGTTCAAGGTTCCGACCTTGATTCGTGAAATCGAGGGAGCCCTCTCAAGACGCGAGTCGATTGTGGTCTCGATTACGGGCACGGGCGAGAGCCAGACAAAGAAGCAGATCGAGCGTGCAGCGGATGAGGACGAGGCGATCGACAGCCTTGATTTCAGCCCGCGAGAGACCCTCACACGCCTCGTTGCAAATTGCTTTCCGACCGCATGCTTTCAGGAGCGATCAAATCCCTACAACGGCACCATCGAGTACATCCCGCTCGTTGACGCGAACGGTGCGCAGGTCGAGAGTCGAGCCGCTTTGCAACTCAGGGCGGAACTACTGGACAAGCTTTCGGTTCTGGAAGTGCCTGAGCATCCGCTAGACCAACTTGTAAACTATTTCGGCGTTGAGAATGTCGCGGAGATGACCGGTCGGAAGAAACGGCTTATTAGAACTGCGAATGGCACACTTGAATACCGGCCCAGACAGCTTCCTGGAGTTCCATCAAAGCTGATAAATCTTTATGAGAAGAACGCATTTCAAAACGGCGACAAACGCATAGCGATCATGTCGGAAGTTGCTTCGACCGGTGACAGCCTACACGCTGGATGTAATGTCGGAAACAAACAGCGGCGTCTCCACATTGCCGCGGAACTGAAATGGTCAGCCGACAAACAGATCCAGGACTTTGGCCGGACTCATCGTACTGGTCAGGTCGCTCCTCCTGTGTATCTCCTCGTGTTTACTGAACTCGGAGGAGAGAAGCGGTTTTCGGCTACCATTGCACGGAGGCTTGGCAACATGGGTGCTCTCACAAAGGGCGACCGCCGAGCCGAGAAGGCTGGCAACCTCGACAAGTATAATCTCGAATCGAGAGAAGGACGTTCGGCATTAAATGTGGTGTTGACTGGCATCATGCGCGGCCGCGAGATTGATGGACTTGACGACGCAATGCAGGCTCTTCGCGATATGGGGCTTGTGAAGACCGTTGATGGAGAAGAAAAGGTACCAGATAGCGAAAAGACAAATATTCCACGATTCTTAAACAGGCTGCTGTCGTTGGAGGTTGAGAGGCAGAATGCGCTCTTCGACCACTTCTACGCCACATTCCTTGAAACCATCGAATATCTTAAACAGAAGGGAAAACTCGATGACGGGATGGAGGATCTCAAAGCCTTGTCGGTCGCCCTGTCGACCGCACCGCAGATTCTCAACTCCGATCCATTGACCGGTGCGAAAACCGTCTACTACAAACTCGAGCTTAAAGTCGCCACTACACCTGCTAAGTACAATGAGATGGCGGCCAGCGAGGTACATCAGTTCTTTCAGGAACGTAGGGACGGATCGTTCATTGCCGTCAGAAGAACCCTGTCACATACGGACCCGGAAACGGGCGAACGGTATCAGATGTTCTCGATCACAAAACCTGTCGGCCGCAACGTTGCTTATGTGCGTGAAAGTGAATTGAATCAGCGTTATCGAGTCGTACCAAAGACGAAAGCAGAAACCTGGTGGCTGAATGAAGAGAATAGAATACCCGCATTCGAGAACCGAACCGTGCATCTCCTCAGCGGGGCGTTGCTCCCGTTATGGAAATACCTTAAAACGCTTAGTCACGACGCGTTGAATATCGTTCGAACCACCACTGATGACGGTACCAGGCTCGTTGGCGTGAAGATATCGGAAGAATGGCTCAGAGATATCCGTCAGCACTTTGGCTTACGTTTCAGTATTCCAACGACCGCTAACGAGGTGTTGCGGGTTGTCGATTTCGAGAAGAACAGCGTCAACTTGATCAGAGATATCACAGTGCGTTCCGCGCGATTCCAGGGACAACTGCTAACAGAGATTTGTCCTTCGACCTTTGAACAGATTCGCGAATTGCGGGGAATGGGCCTTGTCAATATTGTTCAGCACGGAAAGCAGAGATTTTTCTTGCCGCAGGAGTCGCCGTGGCTCGCTCTAGAAAGGGTATTATTTCTATTTCCGCCCGTATCGACAAGCATCTCCTTTCTTCCGGAATTACAGGCCGCAACCGAGGAACTCGCAAAACCGGAACCTATAAACCTTCCAGAATGGCTTATTGAACCAGCTCTCGAATTCGTAAACAGTTTCGGCGCCTCCACGAAAGTCTTTGCAGATCAGAAAGGTATTCCGCTATTGAACAAAACATTCGCGATGTAAAAAAAATCCGATAAAATAGGCATATAAAAGGTAACCACCGCGTTTATCGCGGGTTTTTAGTTATGCAGGCTTAAGTATCGAAAGGGTGAATCGGGTTTTTCTCGCACAGGAAGACCGGATTGTAGTCGAAACAGCTCTGCAAGCCGAAAGTTGTTCGTGGGAGAAGTTACCTTATGGCCGATAATTATGTTGATGACAGTGCTTTCAAGGGAAGATCGATCTTGGATGAAAAAATCCTCCTCTTCGCCAGAGTTCCGCATTACGTCCTCATTACGGGGGAAAGAGGCACTGGAAAGACAACCATTGCCCACCAAATGCACGATCTTAGTCCAAGGTCGAACCGAGAGTTCGTAAGCGTCAACTGCGCCAGCTTTACGTCTGAACTTTTGGAGTCGGAACTTTTTGGATACGAGCGAGGTGCCTTTACCGGTGCGACCGCTGCGAAAGCGGGTCTGTTCGAAGCCGCACAAGGCGGAACACTCTTCCTCGACGAGATCGGAGAACTCTCGCTCGGACTTCAGGCGAAGTTTCTAAAAGCGGTCGAAGAAAGACGCATTCGTCGGGTTGGCGGAACGGTGGAACGCGAAATTGATGTGCGGGTTGTTGCCGCGACCTCAAGAGATCTTCGATCAATGGTCAAAAACGGAACTTTTAGGGCTGATCTCTTCGACCGTCTGAATATCCTACAGCTTGAAACCTTGCCGCTTCGTTATCAAAAGGAAAGAATTGTCGAGCCATTCCTCGACCAGCTAGAGACCGATAGAGGCACT
>CALMPJ010000219.1 GCA_937871585.1 uncultured Acidobacteriota bacterium
CCGACACTATCCGCGAAATGATCATCGACCGCCGCCCCGGCTCCGAGATCAGGCGTCAAGCCGAAAAAGAAGGCCTGTCGTCGCTTCGTGAATCGGCAGTCAAGAAGGTGTTCAACGGCCAAACTACTCTACACGAGATCAATCGTGTGACGTTTGTGGAGTAACTACGTCGCTATGTCACTGGAATCGCTGGGACAACTTGAAGTTGCGGGTCTTGATGGAGTATTGAATAAAGCCCGAAAATTAGAATAAAGACTGTTCCAATAGCAAAGGTCAACAATTGGGATATGCTCGCCCACTTTGCAATCGGATTACCTACACTCGGATTGTTCTGTTCCGATTCTTGTGGTGAAAGCTGATTCTGAACGATTGACTTAGCAGCCGGAGGCTGAAGTTCTCCAGTTAGAGCAAGCAGTACAACTATTCCAGAAATTATTGAAAATAGGAAGAAAGACCACGAAAACGCAATCAGGACTATGCTCTCATAGGATGCCCCAACATTTAAGCCCTTTAGTAAATCCTTATTAAAAGTTACTGTGAAAGCAATTATTCCTGAGGCCAGTGTTATCAATTGCTTGGTAACATCGGCCGCAAAGTCAAACGCTTTCTTATTAGCTTCATCCATTCTATTTGGAACAGAACGGCCAAATCCATGGTGGGCATATCTTAAGCGACATAAACGTTCCCGAATCAATTACCGTTCCACCATTCTGTACCCTTGCGAGCTTTCCTTTCGCTAGAAGTTGAACGAGGAGTCTTGTTCCATCGGAGGCCTCGAAGAACTGATTCTCGGAAACAACCCCTACCCGCTCCACAACCCTTTCAATGCGTTGTTCTAGCAACTGCAACCCTTCGCGTGAGAATTCTGTTCCAAGTTTTTCAGCTTCCCTCTCGGCGACTCTCATCAGATGTTCGGCATCAAGCCGCCTTGGCTCTCCCATTACCATAAATTCACTCCTACGGTGCTACCAGCACGGGAACCTTATCCGACCACTGGCCGATTGAGTCGTTGCCTTTTTGGAAGATGGTGCTGACTTCTATTTGTTCGGGTTCGCCGGGCATGAGCGGGACGACGAAGGATTGGCCACGGCTGTCGAGAATGACGCCGGCGGGTGTAATGCCGTACTTGGTGGCAAAGCCGATACTATTGATCTGGTCATAGAAATTGATGTGCCACGCCATGCGCGGGTCCATTCCCTGTGGATAGAAATTTTGATCTGGCATACTGATCGGTCCTCCGTGAGTCGGGATTAAAAGTCGGATTAACGTAAGTCGGTTGGAGTTTATGACTAAATCCGAGTTCTGTCAATATAGATCGGCACGAGTTTTGTGGTACTTTGGCGGGGAAGTAGTGGTCATCGAAGGATATTTTTATATACTTTGCCGTCCACGTTGCCACCTGTGACGACCAAACACACCTGTTTTCCGCCGAATTTATCGGGATTTGCCATCAATGCACCGAGCGATAAAGCTCCGGTTGGCTCGGATTTTAGGTTTGCGAGGGTGAAAAGGTGGCGAGTTGCCTCGATTATAAGGTTTTCTGGCACCTCAACGATGGTTCTCAGGTCATTCTGAATTATTGGCCAGTTTAATTTGCCGAGCGATAGCGTTCGCGTGCCGTCGGCGATCGTTTGAGGTTCTGACTCGTTTGCGACCAATTCGCCGGCTGTTAACGACCTCGCGGCATCGTTTGCCATCGCTGGTTCGGCACCGATGATCTCGGTTTTACACGCATTTCGCTCGAAACTCTGAATAATGCCTGAGATCAGCCCGCCGCCGCCGATAGGCACTACGACCGCGTCGAAATTGTGTCCTGCAAGCTCATCACCGAGCGTCGAATTGCCGTCAATGACGAGCTGATCATCGTAGGCGCTTGCTAGATAGGCATTAGGACGTTCGGACGCAAGTTGTTTCAGCCTTTCGGCACGGCTGACGACATTCACGTCGATCAGATCGGCCGTTGCACCAAACGAACGAACTGCCTCGACCTTAACCGAAGCCGAATTTGCGGGCATTATCACCGTGCACTTACGCCCCAACAACTTGCACGCATACGCCAGAGCCTGTCCAAAATTGCCGGACGAAACCCCAACAAACTCATCATTATCGTTGTTCAAGACAACATTATACGCCGCTCGAAACTTAAAACTGCCGGTATGCTGAAACGTCTCCGTCGCGATCGTGATGTCGATGCCGAGATTATCAATGAGTTTCGACGAACGGATCAGCGTCGTCGGGCGAATGGCTTCTAGTAAGTTCATCATTGTCTTGATTGTAAATTGTAAATTGGCTAATTGTTAATAGGCCGCGGAATGTTATTTTCACCAATTAACAATCTACCAATTTACAATTTACAATGTCCTTTATGGCAAAAGCTCATTTCGGTATGATCGGCCTCGGCACAATGGGCCGGAATTTTCTGCTTAACATCGCCGAGCACGGCATTTCGGGCGTTGGTTACGACCTCGATGCGGCGAAACGTCAGCTCCTTCTCGACGAAGGCAAAAACATGCCACTCGAAGTCGGCGCCGATCTCGCCGATTTCCTCGCCAAACTCGAATCTCCGCGTAACATCATGCTGCTCGTGCCTGCGGGGCCGATCGTTGACAGCGTTATTGCCGAGCTCGTGCCGTTGCTTGACGAAGACGACCTCATCATCGACGGCGGGAACTCGCATTTTACCGACACAGACCGTCGCATTGCCGAGCTCGACGCCAAAGGCATCGGTTTCATGGGCATCGGCGTCAGCGGCGGCGAGAATGGTGCGCGGCACGGTGCCAGTATCATGGCCGGCGGCAAACGTGAACATTACGATCGGATCGCGTCTGTTCTTGAGATCGCCGCGATGCAGTTCAATCGGCCGTGTGCGGGGTATGTTGGCTCCGGCTCTGCCGGCCACTTCGTCAAAATGGTTCACAACGGCATCGAATACGCGATGATGCAGCAGATCGCCGAGGTTTACGATTACATGCGGCGAGTTCTTAAGCTGAACATCGTTCGCACACGAAAAGCCTTTTATAATTGGGCCGAAGACGGCGAACTTCATTCGTATCTCATCAACATAACCAAAGACATTCTTGGCAAATACGACATGGAAGTCCGTGAGCCGCTTGTTCAATTGATCCTCGACACTGCCGGGCAAAAGGGAACCGGCAAATGGACGTCGCAAGTCGCAATGGACTTGGGCGTTCCGATACCGACAATTGATTCCGCAGTCACGATGCGGCAGATCTCCGCCCAAAAGAAGCTTCGCGAAGAGATCGCATTGCTATACGCTGTGCCGACCAACGGCTATAACGTTCAACCAAAGGCCCAACTTGAGGAAGTTCACGATGCTCTCTATTGCGGTTTCATTCTCGCCTACGAACAAGGTTTCGCCGTGCTCCGTGCAGCTAACGAAGAGTTCAAATATGGTATCGATCTTCGCGAAGTAGCTGAGATTTGGCGAATGGGATCGATCATTTGGTCGTCTGTTCTTGTGAAAATAGCTGACGTATTCAGAACGGACAGCAACAAAACTTTGCTTCTCGACGAATTTTTCGCTGACGTGTTATATAAGAACATGCCCGCGCTGCGTAAATTCGTCTCGTCGGCAGCTTTGTGCCGTATTCCGGCGATGTCGCTCGCGGCGTCTATGAACTATTATTCCGCTTTTCGAACCGAGCGTTTGCCTGCTAATCTTATCCAAGCGCAACGCGACTATTTTGGGGCTCACACCTATCAGCGGATCGACAAAGAAGGCATTTTTCACACGCCGGATTGGGATGAGCCAACATACGCCATAGATCCGGACGACGACTAAACTACATACTATCGAAGGGCTAAAAAGATGACTCCTTTTCTCAACTACAAGCATTTCGAACTTATGACAACGCCTTCGTTCACCGCAGTTAGCAAAGCGTGGACAGACGACGAACACCTTCAGTTCCACATTGATTCGCAGGCTTACAACGAGTTTCTGCTCGAATACCTAACCGCAGATAACGAACTCATAGCTCGCGTAATCGATCTTGAGCCTAGGCATCTCGAATATCTCCAATCAAGGATCGAATGGGGCAAACAGAGTATCGCAAACGATGAATTCACGAGAAAAGCACGAGCTTTCTGTCGCGAAAAAGAAGCAAAGGAAAAAGCCGGCAAACCCGTTGAGCCTCTTCCGCCCGACACATATACAAAAGGCACCGATCTTTCCGCCGCAACCATTCTCGCTTTCAAACTGAACTAATGCACGTTCCACACCGACGATTGGGAACTTGCGTAAATTCATGATTTTGGTGCAAAATGCACGCATATCATGAAAAACCTGATCTATATCGTCGCTTCGATCGGCTTCATCGTTGTTATCGGAGGCGCTGTGTACGAACACACCACGATGGTGCCGATCTGGGCTTCGGCGGCACCTGCTTCGCTGACGATGTTCCAAGGTGAATACGCGATCGCTCCCGTAAATTTCTGGCGTCCGGTTCATCCGATAAACCTTCTGCTCCTGATCGCGGCCCTTGTGTTCAATTGGCGAACGCCTCGGCGTAAGTTTCTCGCGGTCACGATCATCGGTTACGTCGTCATACTCGCTATTACCATCGCCTACTTCGTTCCCGAACTAATGGCGATCACCCAAACGCCGCTCGCGACTGTCGCCGACACGTCACTAACGGCCCGTGCGCAGATGTGGGAAAAGCTTAGCCTTGTGCGACTTGCCGTTCTCGTGATCTTGGCAGTCTGTCTCTTGTTAGGACTCACAAAAACGGAATCAGGCTCAAAGTGACGGATATCACACCCTTTTCCTCGCGATTCGGGTACAGTTCATGTACCGAATTATGCGGCGAAACTACGGTAAATACTTGATCCGAACTGCCATCGTCGCGGTCGTGTTTGCGGGCGTTGCGGTATTTGTTGGCAGCGAATCATTCGCTCAGCGTGCCAAGCCCAAGCCTGCGGAAAAGAAGCCCGTAATTCCCAAGGTGATCACGCTCGCGCAGCGTGCGAAGCTCGGCCGCGTCACATTTAACCACGTCAAACACAATGGCGGCGAATACAACGCCAGCGGCCCGATCACCTGCATCCAATGCCATCACACCGCGCGTCCTGCGGCTGAGCTCGTGAATATTCCGCCTCACACCTTGGTCTGGCCGAAGGATCGCGACACGACGTTGACCGCCGAACTCTTTGCCGAGGACCCGAAAAAGGCTGCGGTCGCCGCGTGCCGCGATTGTCACGCTCGTGCCGGCCAGAAACCGAAGCTGCTCGACGCGATGCCCGTGATCGTCGATCCTGATACCAAACAGGAAACGCTCATCACGAACGAGGTTGCGTTCCACAACGCCTGCGACGTCTGCCATTTCGAGATCGGCTTCCGCAATAAAAATACCAAAGCCCCAACCGTCACCAACTGCAAAAGCTGTCATAAGCGTTGAATCATCTCGAATAATTAGCTCAACGCCGCTTTTATCGACAAAAATGTCATACACAAATGCCCAAATGCCGCTTTCGTTTACTAAAAAGTTAGTTTCGAATGCTCCAACGCCACTTTCGGTCACCAAAAAGCTGCTTCCGAACACCAAAAAGTTAGTTTCAAACGTTCCACGCTAACTTTCGTTCACCAAAAAGCTAGTTTCGTTCGTTCCACGCCCACTTTCGCTTACCAAAAACCTACTCTTGCTCCCCTACTTACAAAGGAGGGGTGGCATTTCGACGCTTTTGGTCGAAATGACGGGGTGGTTCTCTCTTCCGCGCCCGCTTGACACCAAAAAAAATTGGCGTATCATCGTCCTACCGCAAATCTTCACGGTAATAAATAAAATTTGGAGGTTCATTACACCCTATGAACGACAAAAATCGCAGATATCTGGAATGTGGCCAGCGTTGCCGCCAGTGGATAATCGATAATGTTGCGCTAATTCCCGCCGCATCGCTGTTCGAGTTGAAGACGACGGCGCTCACGGCGCTTGTTAACCTGCTCGAAGACCTGCTCGGCGAGGTCGAAGCCTTCGTCGGCGAAGGCCTTTCAGCCACCGATGTCAAAGGCTCAGAACGAGTCGATCTCATCGAGATAATGTCTCGTGTGCGCGACGCCGCTCGTGCCGCCGAATTCGATCATCCCGGCACACGCGACCGTTATCGGTTCACCATGAGCATGTCGCATCAGGCGTTGCTCGCCGCCGGCCGCGCATTTGCCGAAGGCGGAACCGACGATCTCGCTTTGCTCATGAGCTACGGTGCTCCGTTCGGCTGGCCGACACAGGTCACAAATGCTTGCGACGCTTTCGAAGCCTCAATGGGCCAACAGGACTCCACCGTCAGCAGCCGCGGCGGTAAAAATGCCGAGATCAACGAGAAAATGGAGGAATTCATCGCCCTCAAAGCCTCGATCTCACACATGGTGCCAAACTTCTGCAACGGCAACACCGCCGCCATCGCCGCCTGGACCAGCGCGTCCCACGTCGAAGCACCACCGAAGAAAAAGGCACCACCAACGCCTTAGTCGGTGAGATAGCGGCTAGTCTTTTATCTCGTGACCACAACGGCGGTGCGTAAATCGTGCCGCCGTCGTATAATTCTTGGAATGCCAACAAAACCTCTCAACAATGATCTGAACTCGGCGAAGGTTGCGAAGAAGGACGAGTTTTATACGCAGTACATCGAC
>CALMPJ010000220.1 GCA_937871585.1 uncultured Acidobacteriota bacterium
TCAACTGGTCGGCGTACTCCGTTCGACCTCGACGGCGATCAGAGGACTGATTTGTCCATCTTCCGTCCAAACGGAGCATCGTCTGAATGGTGGTGGCTGCGGTCGTCGAATGGATCGAATGCCGCGGTGGTGTTCGGTGCGAATACGGATACGATTGTTCCGGCTGACTATACCGGTGACGGGAAGACGGACATTGCATTCTGGCGGCCGAGTAACGGCAACTGGTTTGTTCTGAGAAGTGAAGATTTTAGTTTTTACGCATTTCCATTCGGGTCGAACGGCGATGTGCCGGTTCCGGCTGATTACGATGGAGATGGTAAGGCTGATTCGGCTGTGTTTAGAGCTTCTGCAGTGACCTGGTTCATCAATAAGTCGGGCGGCGGAACTGACATCATTCCATTCGGTTCTGCAGGCGATAAGCCCGTTCCCGGGGACTTTGATGGCGACGGCAAAGGCGATCTCGCCGTATTTAGGCCGAACGGCGGAACTGGAACCGAATGGTGGGTCCGACGCAGTTCGAACGGCTCGAGTTTTGCCCTTCAGTTCGGCAATCCAACAGACAAGGCAGTTCCGGGCGATTACACAGGCGACGGCAAAGCCGATGTTGCGTTCTGGAGACCCTCGACTGGATTCTGGAACGTACTTCGAAGCGAAGACTTCTCATACTTTGCATTTCCCTTTGGGGCGAATGGCGACATACCTTCGCCGGGAGACTATGATGGGGACGGAAAGATCGACGCCGCCGTTTACCGGCCAAATAGTTCGACATGGTTTGCAAATCGAACGACTGGAGGCGTTCTGATTCAACAGTTTGGCATAAACGGTGATGTACCGTTACCAAGCTCATTCGTCCGATAAATATGCCGAGCTATTTGTTCAACAACGCTTTAACGTTATCGATCAGTTCACGATCGGGGTTGGTGTATCGGAAAGTCGTGTGGACTTGTTGATGGCCAAGGAGGCGAGCAATCTGCGCTTGAGAGAATCCGCTTCGATCGAGTCTTGTGCCAAACGTATGTCGCAGGTCGTGAAGTCTGACATCTTCGAGGCCAGCAAGTTTGCGAGCCGTTCGCCAGCTACGGTTGACGTTGCTCTTAATGCCAAAAACCAGATTGTTTGAATCGGATTTTTGAAGCTTATGCAAAACGCTCTGATTCGAGTCTAATTCGATTAGCTGTTCTTTCAGTCGATTCGAAATTGGCACTGTTTTGGGCTTTGCCGTTTTTGAATTGAGCGCACGAACATTGATGAGCTCCTCTGCAAGATCTACTTCGTCCCAAGTTAGGGTCAGAGCCTCGTTGAGCCTTAGACCTGTATCAAGGAGGCAAACAATGATCGCCCGTAAATGGGACCGCTCTGGGGTCTCACAAGCTGACAAAAGCCTGTTCTCCTCCTCAATGGATATAATACGAGACCTTAGGGTTTCATTCGACATATTGATCAGAGAATGACCAGAGTTGATAGGGTTGCGTGGAATCCAGCTTTCGGACACCGCTACATTTAACATTCGTCGCAAAGTCATTAGCTCACGATTAACCGACGCAATTTTTCTTGGTGTCTCAATTTGTTGATAAACCCATTTAACCTTTCTTCGTCCTATCCTTTCGTTCTCCGGAATCAGAACCTTTTGTTTGATGGTCTTAACTACAGGTGCTTTTAGCCGTTCCAACTGGAAATCTCGGATATCACCGTACGTAAGTTTCGCTAGTTTGATCTTGCCGAATCGAACTCGAATAGAACTGATGTAGCCTTGAACAGGCTTGAGCGACCGCAGACCCGCAACTTTTCTGTCCTCTACGTATTCGGCAGCTTTCGCGTAATGCTTCTCGTAGTGATCAGCGAGATCGTTTACCGTCATCATTGACGCTTCGACTTCTCGGCCGCCAGACCGCTCATAGCTGGCTCTTAGCGAGCGAAGATGATCTTCAGCATCCTTTTTTCGATCAAACTCCTTCGTCTTCTCTCGACGTTTGCCAGTTTCATCAAGATAGAAGAACCGAGCGACATATGCCTTTCTCGACAACTTCTTGTCCGAACTACGATTCCATTTTGTTCTTGTACTGATTGAACCAGAGAGAAATTCTTTAATTTGTGACATATGATCGACTTGTCCAAAAGAACGGCTGCACACATCTGCACACACAATTCCACTGCACTTAGCTGAGTATATCACGATACAGAAAGATGCTTAAAGACATAATGGAGACAATTTACGGCAATGAAAGCCGTGATTTGAGCTCCCTTGGCATAGTTATGATTCGTCAGCGAATTCGATTCGTAATCGAAAGGTCGTCGGTTCGACTCCGATGGGCGGCTCCACATTAGACTGCATTACATATATACATTCCGAAATACGAAGCGGCTCGAAAGGGCCGCTTTTCTTATTCTGGCAGGAATCTGTCATTAAATGTTCGCTTGCATACAGAAGTAGCGTCGTTGCGTCTGTAAGGTGAAGCGATACTGTAGGCCTCATTTTTTACTGCGTCCTGAGACGAATAGGGCCGTGCATTTCGCATGGCCCGTTTTTTTGGAGTCCGTCGAAAGACTTTGAGATTCGGGACGTTGACAATAAAGTGTAGTAGTCACCTTTTGGAATGAACCAATGCAACGGGCCGATCCAAATCTCATTTCGTTGGATAGCTTAGATCCGAAGGCCTTGTATGCTCGGTCCTTGGCCCGCTACTTTTCATTTTTTCTTTACGCGTTAAGCGCCTATTTGATCGTTGGTGGAACGATCTCGTTCGCAGCGTGGCCATTGGATATGCCGTCATGGGCAGATTGGCTGGGCAGCGGAATAACTATTCAGCCTACAGCCTCGCTCGCATCTATTGCATCCGGGATCGCACTGCTATTCCGAACGAGATTTGGTGCGAATCGGATCTCGTTCATCTTTTCGGTGATCACATTTTCGATCGGAGCCATTTCGCTATTTCAGCTCTTTTCCGGTATCGATCTTGGGTTGAATTCCCTAGTAACGTTTGAACGGGAATGGGGACGCACCTTGGTGGTAAGCCCCGGCCAGATGGGCTTTCCCGCATCCGCATCATGGACTATACTCGGTATCTCGTTAGCCTCTATCTCTGTAAACGAGATAAAGCGGCTTCCATTTTCCAGACAACGTCTCGAGCTGCTTGCACTCGCTTTCGGATTCGCAGCAGTTCTCGTTTCTTTGCTTTCGATCGTCGGATATTTGTATCAGGTAGATACTCTATTCACTCTTCCGCGACTGACCGCGATCGCATTGCAAACTGCGACTTTCATTTTGGCAACAGGCGTCGGGACAGTGCTTTCAATGACGAACGCTGCGCCTCGACGGCTGTTGGCCGACCCCGGAACCGAAGGCCAAGTGCTGCGACGGCTCGTGCCGGTTGTCATCATCGTTCCTATTGCTCTTGGTCACTTGACGGTTCTGGGGACGCAGTCCGGCCTTTTCGAGGCACCGTTTGGCATCGCCATACGAAGCGTGCTTGAGATAGCCGTCCTATTCACGATCCTTATTCTGGCCGTAAGCGCCGTCAAGAAACAGGCTTTGAGAGCCGCCGAGTTTGAAGTTGCCGCTGAAGAACGATTTCGGCTCGCGCAGAAAGCGGGAAAAGTAGGCGTGTGGGACTGGAAAGCCGAAACCGGCGAGACATATTGGTCGGACACGATGTGGGAACTCTATGATGAGGAGCCTACCAGCAAACAAGCGAGCAACATTTTTTGGTACGAACGGTTGCACGAAGACGACGTCGAGCGTGTCAGATCCGGTGTTCAGGCGACTTTGAATTCGACGGCGACAGAATACGTCGACGAGTTTCGGATCGTTGCTAAAAACGGAACAAGTCGATGGGTCGATGTCCGCGGGACCGTCGAACGCGACAGCGGCGGCAACACTGTCCGAATGTATGGCGTTCATCTCGATGTCACTGAATATAAGGCGATCGAGGATCGGATCCGGACGAGCCAAGAGAAGATACGCACGATCACCGATTCGATACCAGTTCTCGTAGCTCAGATAGACGACAACAATCGATTCCAGCTATTTAATAGGCGATTTATCGAATGGTTCGGGCGGCGATCTGGAAATATGGTCGGTGAAACGCTTGAAAAGATGTTTGGCGATGAGGCGTTCGAGATCCTCCGGCCGGCCATTGCTGATGTTCTCGACGGTTCTCCGTCGCGCGTCGAAGCTCTTATCAATTTCCCAAAGATCGGTCCAAAATACGTCGAGTTCGCATTCACTCCTCAGCCCAGAACAAGTGAGGAAGGGCGACACTATTTTCTGCTGATAAACGATCTGACCGAACGAAAGAATGCCGAAGAGCAACTTCGCCGCAACGAAGAAAAGATGCGCGTACTGATGTGGAGTTTGACCGAACACGCGATACTTTCGACAGACAGCCAGGGAAATATTGAGGCGTGGAATCGCGGAGCCGAACTTATATTTGGCTATGAAAAAGACGAGATCATCGGACAACCGATCGAGACGCTATTTACTCCTGAAGACCTCGCAAAGAATATTCACATGTTAGAAATGGCCAATTCTCTCGAAAAAGGCCACGCTGCGGACGACCGTTGGCATTTGCGAAAGGATGGCACACGCTTTTTCGCGAGCGGTGAGATGACACCTGTACAGGTCGGCGACGAATTGATCGGTTTTGCCAAGATCGTCCGTGATCTGACCGACGCGAAACGTGCTGCAGAGGAATTACAAAAGGCACACAACGAACTCGATCTACGAGTGACCGAACGTACTCGTGAACTGGCTGAGGCAAATCTGGCATTGACTCAGGAAATGAGCGAACGCGAGGCCGCCGACCGACACCGTCTCGGCCTATTGCAGCGGATCCTTACCATCCAAGAAGATGAACGCGGCCGTCTTGCCCGGGACATGCACGACCAACTTGGCCAGCGCTTGACAGCATTACGCCTAAAGATCGAATCGCTCAGGTCGCTCTGCGAGCCGTACGACGAGATCACACGGCGTGTCGACCGGCTTCAGGAGATATCAAAGCTGCTCGACGCGGAGGTCAGCTTCCTTGCGTGGGAGCTTCGTCCGGCGATCCTTGATAACATGCCGTTTGTCGATGCGATGGAGAATTACGTACGCGAATGGTCGCGGCATGCGGAGACCTTTGCCGAGTTTGACGCGATAGGAGTTCGCGGCTTGAGCTTTGGCAAAGACCTGGAAAACAACCTTTACCGCATCACACAAGAGGCTCTAAACAACGCTGCAAAATATGCTCAGGCAACTCAGATCAACGTGTTGCTTGAAAAACGCGGCAAGGATCTTTTGCTGATCATCGAAGATAACGGTGTCGGATTCGATCTCGATCGCGTAATGGCGAGCCGCGACAGTTCCGGAGGCTTTGGGCTTTCCGGTATCCAGGAACGAGCGTTTCTCGTTTCAGGCACTGTCGAGTTTGAAACAGGAGCGGGACGTGGAACAAGCGTTTTCGTCCGTGTGCCTCTGCCGGAGACAAAGGAGAATTGACAGATCTATGGATTCACCGCTTCGAATACTGGTCGTTGAGGACCATCAAACCGTTCGCGAAGGCATCAAACTGCTCGTTCGAACGCAAGCCGACCTTGAGGTCGCCGGCGAAGCTGCTTGCGGTGAAACCGCGATCACCGAAGTCGAACGTCTCAAACCCGACATAGTTGTGATGGATATTTCGATGCCGAATATGAACGGCCTTAAGGCAACGCAGCGGCTGAGGCAGACAGCTCCGGATCTAAAGATCCTTATCCTCACACGCCACACTGACGATGGATATCTGCAGCAGTTGATCGGTGCCGGGGCAAATGGATATGTATTGAAACAAAGCGCTCCCGCTGAGCTGATAAATGCGATCCGGGCAGTTTCGAGCGGCAAATCTTATCTCGATCCTGCACTCACAGATAGAGTGATGGGCGGTTACGTCGCCCGAACCGCGTCGCTTCGAGGTGAGAACAAACAGGAACTATCCGACCGCGAAAGCGAAGTGCTGCGGCTGATCGCTCTTGGTTACAGTAATAAGGAGATCGCTACGAGTTTGGCATTGAGCGTAAAGACGATCGAGGTTCACAAAGCAAATGCGATGCGAAAGCTGGGAATATCGAGCCGCATAGATATAGTTCGCTACGCCATTCTTCAAGGCTGGATGCAGGACACGTAGCCAGCCAAAAAACTAGCAAACGGAAACGGCCGTCGCGATCGTCTCGCTACGGCCGTTCCTGTTGTTGTGGTCAATTGAATTGGGCGTTTGGGCTAAAAGATGCCGTCCCGCGTGCGATGTTCCGCTTCGGGATCTACGGGCTCATCGACCGAACCCGGCGGACCGTCGGGCGGATGCCATGACTTCTCTTTATCATTCAGTTGACCGGTTGATGGCTCGTCGTCGAGTTCGCGTGCCGGTGCCTGTCCCGTTCCGTCACTGCTACCGCGAACAGGCTGAGGCGGAATCGCAGAACCGTCCGCCTGGTCGATCTGCTCATCAAACGGCCGCTCCGGAAACTCTTGAGTATCCGCATTTCGCGGATCAATTGTGTCCTGCTGAGTTAAGGTATCTGGATGTCCCATAGTTATTACTCCTTAATTAGTTATAAATGCCGGCTCAATGAACGATTCATTGGCCGCAACTACATAAGAACACCAACTGCGGTTCGGTTCGGTAACCTAACCTACACTAAACGCGATCGGACAGAATTTTCAGCCAACACCTATTAGGGATAATCCCTATTAAAGTTGCGGATTCTCCCAATATCCCTAAATGCCAAGACGATCCATACTCTTCTTACAACAAGGGGTAAAACGCGGGGACGCTAGATCTAGCGGCGATGGCAAGGGGTAGAGTGAGAAGCATTCCGCGGGGCTTCTCACCCACTTTTTTGTGGAAGAATTTTCCATATCCCTATCGCCATTTTTCATACGGAAATTTCTACCATACTGCAATCATAAGGAGGAGACCATGGAAAGAACCATGTCATTTGAATCGTCATCTGAATTTACAAGCGAAGTTGAGAATTCAGGTAGCTCACCGAATTTTCGGACAGTCGGAGGAGACGAAAAAAGCCGAAAGGTACGAACGCTGTCGATGCCCGTCAGTTCGTCGAGCAACCAGCTTTTGAGCTCGGTACCGTCAAATATTTTCGAAACGATCAAACCTTCCCTACGATCGGTCTTTCTCGAAGAAGACTCATATCTATATTTTCAAGACGCTCAGCTCGACTACATCTATTTTCCCGAGACAGCCGTAATATCTGAACTGCGAACATTGGACGACGGACGCATGGTCGAAGTTGCAATACCCGGCCCCGAGGGCGCGGTCGGTTTCTCACCGCTACTCAGTTCGGCACCCGCCGCGAACTGCACACAAGTCTCGCAGGCCGGATCTGCCGTACGCATCGAACGCTCGGCGTTCGAAAAGATGCTGCGTGTCGACCCGAACCTGATGAGGGTCTTTTCCCCGCACGTCGAGCATTACATTCGACACATCTCTCAGCGTGCGATCTGCAATATGTATCACTCAGTAAAAGAACGTCTCTGCACCTGGCTGCTGCTCGTTCAGGATCGCTGCGGCAAACAGAAGCTAAAACTCACGCACGAACAGATCGCCCGTATTCTCGGCGTTTATCGTCCGAGCGTCACATGCATCGCTCTTGAAATGCGAAAGGAAAATCTGATCGACTATTCGCGTGGCGGCCTATCGATCCGTGACCGCAGACGTATGGAAGACACCGCCTGCGGCTGCTATCTCGAGCTTGCGGGTGCGGTCTAATTAAAGAGCTCCTCACACCACCATAAAGAGGTCCCGGATGTTGAAACAAACATCCGGGAGCTTTTTCTCATTCCATATCTTGAACAACAGAAAGGGACGCTTGGGTAAGAGCGTCCCTTTGTCTGTTCTGTCACTTTGCCGGAGAGCGAATATCGTTGGCACGTATTCGTATGTCCTATTTGAGGAGAACAATTTCTCCAAAGTGGCCTTTAGTTTGCCTCAGTTGCGTGTGTGTGTATGTATTGCTAAATACGTACGAAGCAATTATCTCGCCGGTGCTGACGGCACGTTAATGTCCACGTCGAT
Source organism: uncultured Acidobacteriota bacterium (assembly GCA_937871585.1). Lineage (GTDB taxonomy): Bacteria > Acidobacteriota > Blastocatellia > Pyrinomonadales > Pyrinomonadaceae > OLB17. Next base: position 8,049 of record CALMPJ010000220.1, read on the forward strand.
CTTCTTGTCCGACGACGGAGCCGGCCTCAGGATGCCGCTGGCATATAAAACACCGAGCGTCGTCAACGTAATAATCAACAGGACGCTCGCCCAGATAACGGTCCTTGCAGTTTCGCCTCTTTCTTCCATAGATCCCTCCTTTCTGCTAAACGCGACGGCCGCGAACTATCTGCAGGATCAACGAGATCACTGCCAACACGAGCAAAATATGGACCAACGATCCAAGTGTATTGCCGGCAAAACCAAAGCCAAGTGCCCAAAGCACCACCAGAATAACGATTATTGTCCAAAGCATAATGTTTCTCCTTTCGACCGACGATCAACATTTAAATGGCGATGCGTCGGGCATGTTCGTATTAGAACGCGAGGCGTTCCCGATGTCCGTAGGTTGGAATACACAATATCGAATGCCTATCTCGCATTCACGTTGCTATTTCCGGTGACCGGCACGTCCACATCGTTTGTCACCGTGCCGACCAGAAAGATCAACGCCAAGACCGCCGCGATCACTACAAATGCACCAATACTGATCTGCATCCAATTGACCCCGCGATACGCCTTTGCCGTGTCCTCGCGAACCGAAACTTCCTCGCCATCAACTACGATCGTTTGTTCTGACATAAAGAACCTCCTTCAAACATCAAACTATGCGAACGAGTCTATCGCCGGACGCCGCGACCGTCTGTTCCCTGCAATACTTTGCGATCGTCGGCACCAATAAAAATGGGCCTTGCATTTAGCAAGACCCGAATCGTCTATGACGTAGTATGAAAAAATATGAAGGTTACAACACGAAAGTATTTTCCGTTTTGGCGGCCGCGATGTATGTATGCTGCTAGACAAATGTCGCTATTTTAAAATTGGTTATCTTATCAAGAAAAAGCACGGTCACCTCGCAAGAGGCAAACCGTGCTTTCCATTACTGGCTTGAAAACCCTCCCAACAAGCCAGAAGTCGGACGTGTCAGACAACACTCGACGAACGCCTGGCGGATCCGCGCCTTTTATTACCGCCGATGCGAAAGGCCGAGACCTTCTCCTCAAACTTCTCTCTGGCCTCGGTCCTAACCTCGTTCGACCGCTTTTGTCCGGCATCTACGGCGTGTAGAACGGCATCTTTCGCTTCAACCAACTTGTCGCCGGTCAGATCCAAAACCTGATTGCTACGGTCTATGATCGAATGGTAAATGGACGATGAACCATCTTTCACCCTGTCAACCAGATCGACCGCTCCGTCATAACCGGTCTTAGCGGTCGTCGCAATATCATGGCGTAGATCCTTGCCCGTCTTTGGCGCCAACAACAGAGCCGCCGCCGCCCCCAAACTGCCGCCGATCAAAAAGAACGCTACATTTCTCCCTGCTGTGTTTTTCGCCAATTGTGTATCAGATGATGAATGCATATTATTTCCCCCGTATTACTTGACTCAGGAGAGTATCTGCCCGACCAACAAAACCGCCGCCCAAGCATCATGAAACCAATGTTAGACGAATTTGTTCAGCGCGAATGTCTTCCCGAATACTTTGCCGCATCACTTCTTATCGTCGAGCACCCGATGGACCGCATGCGTCTCGCGTGCATTTACGGACCACTCCCGTCCCGAGTGCATCGTCCGGCTTTGCCGCGATCGCACTGCGGTCAGGTTCGCCTGACCGTTAACGGCACCACTCAACCCACTGAGCCAGGCCCTCGAGGGCTTTTGAGAGAGCAACTGGCGACAAGCTCTCCACCGCTTAGGCTCCCCTCGTTCTGGCACAAACAACGTGCCAGTGTTGCCACGCGAGCGGCAACCGTCCATAGAGGGGTGGCACCCCGATGTACTTTATCGGGATGACGGGGTGGTTCTATACTCTCGCAAATGCCTCGACCTGCCCACACCCAACGAACGCGAACAATTCCTGGACAAAGTCGCCATCCTAGAATCCACCAACCTCCAAGCCATCCTAGCCGGGAAATAATGAGTGGTGATAATTAATTTTCTGACTCGTTGCTTCAGAAAACACAAGCCATGGATGTGATACTTTTTCAGCAGATCCGATCTATCGAATCTGTCTACATCGCTCGAAAATGCAATCAGAAAAAAATTAAGAAAGATTGGTTCTTGATGTAAAGTTTAAATTAGATTCGCTATTTAACTTTTGTCTTGTACCGCTACCGACCGAAGTTTGCCCGCATCCAATAATTTGACAAGACTCTCTTCAAGCCTACACATGTCTTTAATCTCACATTCCCAAATGACAGAAACCTTCCAATCCTTTGACTGTAGCTCTCTAATGTTGGTGAGGTCGCGTTGGACATTTCCTTCTAGTTTTGGTTCCCAATAATCTTGCCGACTTTTTGGCATGTTTGCCCGTTTGCAACCAGAATGACGGTGCCAGAAACACCCGTGAATGAAGATTATTGTATTGTGCCTTTTGAGAACAATGTCAGGCTTGCCGGGAAGAGTCTTTACATTTTTTCTGAATCTGAACCCGAGCCGGTGTAAGAGTGATCGAACGATAACTTCAGGTTTGCTATTCACGCTTCGAATGCGTGACATGTTTTCACTGCGGTGTTTCGGAGTTATGTGATCTACCACTGATAGCTAATTTGAAGTGTCGTAGAAAGTCGAATCTTCGGGAAATTTAATATTGGGCATCCAAAATGGGTTGCCAGCCCATCCCTTTTCTTTGTTACCCGCTACTCTATACAGAGTTAAAACTAGTGACTGTCCATAGCGGTCTCCAATTTCTCGGTCATTGGGAGACAACATTGTACCGGTCCCTTTCGCGATATCGCGACCTCTTCTAATTAGAAGGCGACATGTACTGCTAGGCCGTTCAGCGCTCAAAGCTTTAACGCAGCTAATCAACTTTTCAGAGTTCCAGTCGGCTTTTGAATGGCTTCCCGTGTATCTCAGCAATTCAGTAATGAACTCGAAATCAACAAGATATTCTTCACTCTCTGCAAAATCTTCAACTAAGGAATCAATCCCGGCAGACAAATTTTCTAAAGGATCGTTGGGGAAATAATTTACACCACCAACTATTAAATGCAGGTAATGGTTATCTAATACATTCTTCCTTGTTGGCTTAATACTTTTCGGAAAAATGAGCTGCACCCCTTCAAGACCTTTTTCGACAATCTGTTTTACAAGAGTCTGGTTAGAGTTATTAAGTTGCGTAAAAAGTCTGTGAAGCGACGGCGGTATGAATACCCGGAGAAGACCAGGATCTCGATCATATCCGAACATTCTAGAATGCTGCCAAAATGTATCCGCTTGTGGCGTTTTAGATTTCCTGCAATAGTATACGGTCTGCAACTTCGGAATTGTTATTCCTCTGCCTAGACTGTTACCCCCAACAATCACATTGAAGCCATCATTGTAGTCAATGTCGATTGGGCTTTTAGAATTCAAGATAACAACTTTTAATTGTTGATTTTCAATCAGCTCGATCGCTTTGAGTCTCAAATCTTCGAAGTTGATTAGATTCGGTTTGGTGGATTGAAGGTCATTCCAAGTTCGTTGGAGCTCGTCAACAAACTCTTTTTCGTGAGCACCAGTCAAAAGAAGGTTCAAATGTTCTCCTATGCGTTCGGCGAATGTGTCATGTAAATCTGTGCGAACGCCTGGATGCACTAAGAAATTGCAAACCGATTTACCTCGAATTGCAAAGTCAGAACATACGACCAGAAAAGACATTAGGCTATCTCTAAGACCAAGGGGAATGAATTCACTTGCCTCTTTAACGTTGTCTAACTCATCTTCGTCGGTTAATCGAATACAAAAAGCGGCGGGGTCAGAATAAATAAGATCGCCCCCAATGTAATCAGCTCCCGGTGGAAAATATGTTACAAACTTCGGCTTCCATCCCGACACTTCCGATTGAAGAATTACCGCTTGAGGAGTGGCGGTAACCTGAAGATAAAGGCTGCTGCTAGCTAGAACCTGCATTGAATTGAGATGTCTGTTTATAGTGCTAGTTCGTTGCTTATTCACTAGCGTATTCAGGCTGGCTGCATCTGCTTCATCGTCGATTATTACGAGAGGATTGCCTTTGCACAGGCCTGAAGAAGACAAAGCGTTGCGCCATCTACCCAGAACGCGTGCGTTCTTTTTGAGAACTATTAGCAATGGGTTTGATGCGGAAGCCGTCAAAAGCTTTATCTCATCATGCTCATTTAGAACTTCAAATTGCGTAAGCAATTCGAAGGACCGGTTGTAAGTCTGCTTGTGCAGGTAAACATTATCGGTTGTTAAAAGAACGAAAAGTCTAAAGCCCTCATCTGAAAGCCTCGAGATAACTCCGAGAGTTTGAGCCGTTTTTCCGCTTTGGACGTTGCCCAAAAGCAGCCCGCGAAGCTGATCACTATAGCTGAATTGAGAATTAACGTTGTCCCAAACCTGTGCTGAAGTACTTATCACAGTTTTTCGTAATTCGAGATTATTTAATTGTGAAAGGTATGCTTCTAGATTCATTCCTTATCCGGTGAAAAATCCAGTAACCATATATCTGGATCCGTAGTTTCCGAAAGAATTAGGTGTTGATTACCGTAGTGATCAAAGGTTGCTTGAGTGACAGGTTCTCCAATTTTTAAGGCACCTCTAGCTTCCATCCGCCCTTTGATCCACTTGCCCATTATCTTTAAATCCTCTGTAGAGCGTAGATTCTTAAAATAGTCTCCTTGTGTCAAACATTTGAAGCTCCATTGATCGTCAGTAATAACAGTAAATTCTTTTCCTCTGGGATATCCCGGTTGCGATGTCATTGTGCTTCCGGCCATTATCTCGACTTCGTACCAAGGCCTAGGAAGGACAAAACCACGCTTACTCTCCCTACCTTTACCGAAAAAGCAGTTTAAGTGGCTTTTAGGTTCAGGCTTAATCAAAATACTAAATTCGCGACCTGTTTTAGTAGACTGGACGTCTGCGAATCTTTCATTGTTGACCCGTTCAACCCAATAATGGTCTTCCAGAAGATCGTTATATTCCTTAAAGACCGTGGGCGTGGGCATTTCATTTAACGGAGTGGCGAGTTTATCAAAGAGTTGGTCTAAGGTCGCAAGAATGCTCTTGGTCTCGGAACCTTCTGTGAAATAGCAATCAGTTTCGTAAAGCCGCTCCGAAGAGCCAATAAAACTTGAAAGATTTGAAGAGCCGATTATCGCAGATGTACAAATTTCATTTGTTGAAAAGGCATATATCTTACCGTGAAATCTTACCTTGTTCGAAAGATATACACCCCCAAGTTTCCTTTCCGAAAGCATCCTGTTAAGGCTCGCCGCAGCCTCATATTGCTGATGCGTAAAGCCATCAAACCAATGCATACCTATCAATAAATCAATCTGTGGTTTGCGATTAATTTCAACAATTTTAGCCAATTCAATGAGAGCGTCAGAGGAAATATATCCACTAGCGATTGTCAGCTCGTCTGCGGTTTTTAAATTGTCCTGCCAAATCGAAATGGTATTCCTGCTCGAAAGTTTAGCGGGAGCGATTTGTGAAAGAAGAAGTTCCATTTCTAGGCAGTAATTAGACTTAATCTCTGTTTGAAAGGCATCTCAAGCATTTGTTTCCGCACTTCCCAGAGATCACTTTCTTCATATTCATTTTGGAATAAAGGAAGTAGAGTTTTTGCAAGTTCGTGGACTCCTACACGTGGAACTGCATTTCCTATCTGCCTTCTGACTTCTGTAGTGGAGCCTTCAAATTTAAATTCATCCGGAAATGTTTGTAGGCGAGCGCGCTCTCTATTTGTTAACGCCCGAGGATCGGGATAATGATAACCCCACGTGCCGCCTCCTCCAGCAGCTATAATCGTTTTCGCGGGTTCGTCTAACTTGATGCGTCGATAAACATGGCTGATCATACCGCGGACATACAAAGGATGGTCTTTCGGAATATCCGTGAAATTTCCGCCCTCGGAAATCATCTGGAGCATCTGTTCCGTTTTTTTATTGATATTCAAAAGCTCGTTATTATGTTCCGCAGTCTCTACGCCCTGTAAAGCTTCACCAGCGGACACATAAGGCTTCTCGCCTTTAGGGCCATGAGTTGGCATGGGATGCTCAAATTTAAAACCGGTGTCAACCCGAACGCCTACTATGAGAACTCTTTCTCTAAACTGCGGAACTCCAAAGTTTGCAAAATTATACAACTTTGCCTTCACCACATAGCCAGGCTCAATGCTCTCAAAATCCTGAATGATTTGCTGTATAGCTTGTTTGTTGTTGGCTGACAACAAGCCCTTCACATTTTCCGCAACGAACGCCTGGGGCTTCTTGGCATCAATAAAACGAAGAAAGCTTTTATATAAATTCCCTCTTTCACCATTGAGTCCGGGCTGTTTCCATATCATAGAAAAATCTTGGCATGGAAAGCCACCAAGAATGATGTCACAATCTGGAATTGTATGATCGCCGTAAGGATCGGAGTCTTCTATATCGCCTTCGTGAATAATATCTTTCCCAAAATAACCTTCAAATGATTTACAAGCCCAGGGAGAAAAATCGTTGGCCCATACCGTTTCATAACCCATGTCATGAAAGCCTAAATCCAGGCCACCGCAACCGGTAAATAAAGACAGAACTTTGGGCTTTTCTTCACTAAGCATAATATTTTATTGAATGATACTTGGATTTATTATCAATACGTAATGTAGCACGACACTTTTCTTGTTGCAAAGATGCAACGTAAACTAATTCAGGTGTGTCCCCTGTGCCGTCCTATCTATAAGGCAGGTTGGCTCTAACGTCAATGCGATAGCGATTAAGCCCTTTAATTAATACAATTTCCAAGAAAGCCCCCGTATTGGCGCATCAGATTACAATTGAACAACTAATCAACATTAGAAAGTAGAGGTCCTTGACTCCGTTAACTTTGCGACCGGCTTCAACCTGATGATTACAAATCATCAAGTCCACATCCAACGCGCGGATTCTTGCGCCGTAGGATCGCAAGTGCTGAAGCTGTTCAATCCGTGCACCCGGCGTGCGTTCGCTTGGCGTGCAAGCGTTCGCATGTTCAGTTTGTTTTCTTACTAGCGACATTTGATCACTAACAAGCGACCATTGTTAGCGAACAGAGACTGTTTGCTTCCTAACAAACAATGATTGTTTGCTAACAAAGATCGTTTGCTTGCTAACTAACGAAGTTTTCTTGCTAGTTTGCGACGATTGCTTACTAGCAAAGAGCGTTTGCTTGCTAACTAACGAAGTTTTCTTGTTAGTTTGCGAAGTTTTCCTGCTAGTTTGCGGCGTTTTCTTGCGAGCAAAGTGATCCTAAGAAAGTGAAAAGTGAAAGGAACGGTAGCCAGTAGTCGGTAGACAGAATTCAGAAGTCCGGATTCAGGATTCAAAATCCTGACTACTGACTACCGATTTCTGATTTCTGATGTTTTATTTATACAACAGTCTTTTTCTATTGACACGCTTTCGGAAAGTTGCTATCGTTAGATTTGTTACAACATTTGTTGTGGCTAGACAAAATTAACACGATAGGAGAAACAAATAACTATGGATTACAGAAAACTTTCGGATGCGGAGCTGGTGGATTTTAGCAGGAATGTGAAGACGAGCCTTGATGGCGGTTTGGTTACGGGGCTTGACCCGGCTATTGCGACCGATCTGGCACGGCTGCTGGACCCGCTAAACATCTCGTTTGAGACGGCGATCGAGGACAGCGTGGTCAGGGATGCGGCGAAAAAGACGGCGTTTGCGGATAAACAAACGTTGCGTGAGGATATAAAACTCATACTGGCCAAAGTTCGCAATAATCTGGTCGCTGCGGAATGCCCACGGCGTTCGTATGAGGCTTGCGGATTCAACTATCCGAAACCGCCGACGACCATTTTGGCTGAGGCTCCGACGGATCTGGCGGCGGCGGGGACTTCGAATGGGGTTACGCGGCTGCAGTTTTTCGGGAATAACAAGGTCGGCACCGTCGTTTACGAGATGTGGCGGCGTGCCGGTGACGATGGCGAGTGGGGCGTGCTCGGTGTGACCAAGAAACAGACGTATATCGATTCGCCCGTAACGCCCGGCCAATTCTACGAATACAAGGTCCGCGCCGTGGCGGCTACGAACACTTCGCACTTTTCAAACTCAGCAGTGATCTACGGAGCGCCGTGAGGCCAGTGATGAGGGGCGAGGGGAGCAAGAACCACCCCGTCAGTCCCGACAACAGTCTCGGGACTGCCACCCCTCCTTGGTAAGTAGGGGAGCTTTGGAGAAGGCCTGCAGGAGCGGGCCTTTTGTTTGTCGGAGGCAAAGCCTCCTCCGGAAATTTGGTTGGGGCAGTGACGGTCAGGCGAGCCTGACCGCACCGCGATCGCGGCGTAGCCGCAGTTGATCATGACGGACGCTGTCGGGACAGCGCAGCTGCCCCGCTCGGCGAGGTTGGCATAGCCAAAGAAATGCACGCGGGACGTGTGCTGGCCGGTTGGGCGAGGTCGGCGGTGCCGGAGATGTGCACGCGGGACGCGGGCGTTCCGGTTGGCAGGAAACAACAAGTCAGCATTCAAACCCTATACGTTTCAACAGGTCCGGGAACCGCGTATCGTCCCGTAACGGCTCGACCCTGAGCCAGACGAGGCCGGTTTGTCGCCTAGCGTACGCCTGTTCAAGAAACTCGATGGCCTTGAAAGGAGGAATCTGCCTGGGAACTGAGTAATGCGATCCAGGATTCAGGTTTCGGGATATTGATCGGGCTTACTGCCGATAATAAATAGCGACCAATAAACAGTGAAAAGTGACCTGTGAAATGCGAAAAGCGGTTATTTACAGCCAATCGTCAGAATCCCGAATTCATGACTGTAATGGCAGTATTCGGGGTTCGGGAATCAGATGATCAGGTTCATTTCGTATTGCTCCAGAAAGAGTTTGAGGCCAAGGTTTCCTAGAAATGAGCAGGTCGCCATATCGCATTTATCTATGTTTGTGATGGAGATACGTTGGCCGGCAAACCGCGAAAAGAGTGTTTTTCCAATGCCGCAGCCTCGGTGTTGCGAGGCGACGGCAAACTGTTTGACCCGCTGACCCGAATGGATCAGAAAACCAACCAGTTCACCATGCAGATAAGCCCCAAGTAAGCTGTGATTGACCGTTCTTACTCTGAACGCGGCCAGCGAATTTTGCCAGCTTGGCGAAAAATTGTAGAACGCGGCGACCACATTTTCGTCGATGTCGTCGAGCGGTCGCAATTCGACGAAATTATTGACCCTCGAAATATTTACTCTTCCTGAGAAACATGCCAGGGTGCGACTTCTGGCAAAACCGATCTTCTGGTAGGCCATGATCGCCGCCGTGTTTTCCCGTATGACCTCAAGCGTCTGCGTCCGGATCGATGCGGCTCGGAGCCTGGGCATAATAAACTCGTACATTTTAGCGGTCACGCCGTTCCCTCGAAACTCGGGCAAGACCCCTGTGCCGCCGTTGTACGACGATTCCCCCGCGATGCCGATCAGGATAAAGCCCACTAGTTTGCCTGAGGAAAACGCCCCGGCCGACATTGTCAGATCTATGCGCTCGAGCGCGATCTTGTCATCCAGTTGATCTTGGTCGAGCTCGATCTTTACAAAGTAGTCTGCAAACACCGCGTTTAGCACGGCGGCGAGTTCATCCCGGCTAACATATTCGAGCGTATTTAGTTGAAGTTGCGTTGTCATCAAACCGGCCCTAGTTTCTTATACGGTTGCAGGGGGAATTCGATCTTAATACGATCGCCAGATCTTATTTCCCCGCTGACCAGCACCACAGCCATTAGGCCTGCCTTCTGTATGAGAACTCCATCGTTGTCTTTGTCTAGTACCGCCTTCATCAATCCGCTTTGGAGCCGATCCAGCTTGCGACAGGGTGTTCTTAGTCCGGTGATCCTGATCGTTGCAGTCTCTCCGATCTCCAAAACGGTGTCCTGCGGCAATGTTAGCAGATCGATCCCACGTGTCGTTACGTTTTCACCCATTTGCCCCGGCGTGACACAAAACCCTCTGGCCGAAAGCTCGCCAAACAGCTCGCTCTGGATCAGATGGATCTGCCGCAGATTTGGCCGCGTCCGATCGCGAAAAAAGCTTCGGCGATGCTGGTCAAGCTTGCCCGCATGGGCATCGTTCTCGATGCCTAGCCCCGCGATCGCACGGATGCTCCGGCACACAACTTTTGAAATACCGTGCTTTGAGCTGCGGCTGACTGCCAATACCTCGGGCGAATTCATAGCTTGCTCGTTTGTCCCTTAAGAAAGAAAAGAATGGTCAGGCCCGCAAAACCGAGTGATACCCAGTAATAGAGATTCATACGTTCGTGAAAAACGACGGCCGCAAGCAAGATCGACGTCGTTGCGATCGACAGCACTGCGTACAACGAATAATATGATGCACCGAAATTACGGTATAGAAAATACAGGCCAATATTTAGCAAAACATAGCCCAGACCGCTAACTCCGAACCATTTTATATTCTCGGCCATATAGCTGCCGACGCTTCGCGTATCGAAGAACATAGCAATGACCGTAAGGAAGAACGAGCCGACAAACAGAGCGATCGAGCCGAACAAGAACGGATTTTCGTGTTGGGTGGCTTTCTTTTGTCCAAACGCATAGAGAGCGTTCCCGACCGCCGCCGTCAGAGCCAGTAGACACGCCGAGGATGTTGAATCGAATCTCATTACGGTTGAAATGTTTTGACCATCACTTCGTAATCAAAACTCATTGTCTTGTAGTCGTAATGATACTTTGTTTCTTTCCGAAAACCGTGCCTTTCGTAAAATCGAATTGCTTTGTCGTTCTTGTCCCAGACGGCAAGCCACAGTGTTCGAATGTTATGTCCCGCTACCGTGTCAAACAACGCATTCTGCAGCTTTTCGCCGATCCTGTTGCCAATGAGGTCATTGAGAACATAGATCTTCTGCAATTGAGCTGGGCTGTCATCATCCAATTTTTCGTAGGGTGAAAACTTTTTCAGCTTTGCGTAGCCTGCCGGAAGTCCGTCAGCAAATGCGACCCAGTACACGTTGTTCTCTTTCGCAATGCTTGCCCGTATTTTTTCCACCGAAAAGGTCGCGCTCAGATAATCCCGAAGCACAGCGTCGTCGGTCCAAGCGTCTTTTGCAAAAGCCTCTCGAAAAGTGACCCTCGCCAACAATGCAATGTATTCGGCCTCGGCGACCGTAGCTCTTTTGATCTCGATATTCATATTCTCGTCGTAAATGACATTATGTGACGGATATAGTCATCAGGAACTTTCAGATCTTTCGCGCACTCAGCAAGTTCACGAACATAGCTCGGGTCGGCGACGACGACCTGCTCATCATAGGAGATGAAACAAACCGCGTCTCGAGAGGTGCCATCGTAAATTTCAACCTGTACAGGAAATGGACGGTACGTGATGCCAAAGTCCGATCTTAGTTGTTCGTAGAGCCGTGAAACGTCGCAAGCTTTAATAAATGCGAGGCTGCCGTAAACAACCGAGCCGTTTCTTTTCTCTAAAGTTGCTCGCGGTCTAACTGACAGTTGATAACCGTCCAGCTTTGCACTGACAGCGCACGAGACATCTGCTTTGTGCTGACGTAATACTGCCGTGCTCATAAACGAACCGTAGAAGAACACCCGAATTCTGTAGCCGTCGCTAGCCATCTGTATTTAACAAGCGCATTCGATGGCGAGCCCGCTCGAGGCAGCCGTTCCGTCCGTTCCGTACCCGTCGAACTTCCACCATTCGAGACCGCCAATGAGTTCTTTGACGTTGAAACCTAGTTGGGCCATCTTCAGAGCTCCTTTTGTCGAAGCGTTGCAGCCGATCCCGTCGCAATAAGTGACGTACAATGCCCCGCGATCGAGATGTCCGGTCGTCGTCTCGCTCATTTCCCGGTGCGGTAGATTCAGGGCGGAAGGTATGTGTTCTCGTTCGTAGCCGTGCGCCTGCCTCGCGTCGATGACAACGACCTTCTCGCCGGCATTCAAAGCCGCAAAGAGATCGGACGGGTCGATCTCAAACTCTAGTTTTGATCGGTAGTATTTGACCTGTTCATCGTCCATAACTGATCCTCCAATTTGATAAAACGCGAACTAAAAACAACCTTACGCTGCCAGGCTAAACCACGTCAAATGAATAGTTTAGCGGTCTGATATGCAGGAATTTCATATCAAACGGTCCAGCAAATGAGGTAGAATCATTACATGGAAACAAAACACCTTCGGCTCATCAAAACGCTGGCTGAAAGGGGAGGGATCACCAGATCGCTTGATCGGCTGTTTCTAACGCAGTCGGCAGTCAGCCATCAATTGAAAGATCTCGAACAACGGCTCGGCACTAAGATCTTCATTCGCGGAAAGAACCATCGCGGAAAAGACCAATGGAAACTGACCGACGAGGGCGAAGTATTGTACCAAACCGCTGTCAGGGTTCTGGATGAGATCGATAATGCGATGAACGCTATCCAGGAACTAAGACACGGACACCAAGGAACGATACGGCTGTCGACCGAATGTTACACGATCTATCACTGGCTGCCCGCGTTTATGCAAAAAATGAGCATGTTGTATCCCAAACTGGAGATCATCATCAATATGGAAGCAACCCATAGACCGCTCCCTAAATTGCTTGATAACGAACTTGATGTGGCGCTGACATCGGACCCGATCGATGAGAAACGCCTAAAGTATTTTGAGCTGTTTCGCGACGAGATATTTGCCGTGGTGGGCGCGACGCATCCGTGGGCAAAAAAAAGGTTTGTACTTGCCGAGGATTTTGCGCATGAAAAACTTATCATTCACTCGCTTCCGCTCGAGTCAGTTACAGTTTACGAACATTTTCTAAAGCCAGCGGCTATCGCTCCGCAGCAAATAGTGCCGGTTCCATTGACCGAGGCAACCTTGGAACTGGTCAAAGCCGAAATGGGCGTGACGTGTATGCCGATGTGGGCACTAAGGCCGTTTGTTTCCTCAAACAATCTTCGCTCTGTCAGGATCGGCAAAACTGGCCTGACCCGAACCCACTTTGCAGCCATCAGAACCTCAGACTCGTCGAAAAAGCACCTCGCTGATTTTATCGAGAACCTTAGGGAAGAATTTCTCTAAGTGCATCTAGTCAAAGTAGGCTCTTGTATTCTCAGTTGGACATCACCGTGCTGATTGCCAAGGTTCGCAATAATCTGGTCGCTGCTGAATGCCCGCGGCGTTCGTATGAGGCCTGCGGATTCAACTATCCGAAAACGCCGACGACCATTTTGGCTGAGGCTCCGACGGATCTGGCGGCGGCGGGGACTTCGAATGGGGTTACGCGGCTGCAGTTTTTCGGAAATAACAAGGTCGGCACCGTCGTTTACGAGATGTGGCGGCGACAAACACTTCGCACTTTTCGAACTCAGCCGTGATCTACGGAGCGCCGTGAGGCCAGTGATGAGGGGCGAGGGGAGCAAGAACCACCCCGTCAGTCCCGACAACAGTCTCGGGACTGCCACCCCTCCTTGGTAAGTAGGGGAGCTTTGGAGAAGGCCTGCAGGAGCGGGCCTTTTGTTTGTCGGAGGCAAAGCCTCCTCCGGTTATTTGGTTGAGGCAGTGACGGTCAGGCGAGCCTGACCGCACTGCGATCGCGGCGTAGCCGCAGATTGCAGTAATAGACGCTTTCCGGACAGCACAGCTGCCCCGCTCGGCGAGGTTGGTGGTGCCGACGAATGGCAGGCTGGCAGCCTGCGTTCCTTGCACGCGGGACGCGTGCGATCCGGTCGGCGGATCAAATATTAACTTACGGCGGTTTCTACGAAAGTGAGCGTTGCGGCGGTTGTGTCTAGTTCGGCTTCGGTGCCATATGGCAGCGTGACCATGTCGCGGATGTGGCCGAAAGATAGGCCGTAGTAGACGGGGATGCCGAGGTCGCCGAGGCGGTCGCGGAGGACGTCGACGACGGGCTTGGCATCTTTGGCGTTATCTGGATTGTTGTCGTCGAAAATGCCGAGGGCGATACCGGCGAGCGATCTGAGATCGAGGCTTTGACGAAGCTGTGTCAGCAAACGATCGACGCGATATGGCGGCTCGCCGATCTCTTCGATAAAGAGGAGTTTGCCCTTGATATCACGCAGAGCGTACGGCGTGCCGGCAAGTGCTGCGAGGAGCGAAAGATTGCCGCCGGTCAGACGGCCGCGAGCTTTGCCTTTGGTGATCTCGACACCGCGAAACAGTGCAGATTCTTTGGCGTTGTTGAATTCAGAGCGTACGACCTTAAGCGGAGCGGACGGCGTCGCGAGCATGTTCAGCACGTTCGTCCTCGTGTATTCGCTATATTCCGACGACGCGACAGGGCCGTGAAAAGTGACGAGGCCGGTCGCCTGGCTGATGGCGATGTGAAGAGCAGTGATATCGGAGAATCCGACGAATATCTTTGGGTTCTTTTTGATGAGAGCGTAATCGATATCGCCTAGCAATCGAGGAGCTCCGCCGCCGCCGCGAATGCACCACACGGCTTTGATCTCAGGATCGCTGAACGCCCAGTGAAGATCGGCGAGACGCTCTTTGTCAGTGGCCGATAGATGACCAAGACGCCCGCGGGCGGATTTGCCGATCTTGACCTTAAATCCCATCGACGTCATCGACGCCACGGCGCGGTCAAACGCCTCGGGCGTCGCGGCACTAGCCGGAGCGATGATGCCGACGGTGTCGCCCGCGACCAGGCGTTTGGGTTTAACGAGTTTCGGTGCGGCGGCTGTTCGTGCAGACATCGTACTTGCGGCTAGCGGCAGGGCGACGGCGCCCTTTATCAGATCTCGTCGGTTCATTTCATCAGCAATGATAAATGAACCGCGTCCGCAAGCCCAAGCCGTAAATACCTAAACGTGATGCGGCGTCGCGAATCCGTGTCCTGCTCGGCTCGTTTGCCTATCGGCAACGACCTTTGCGGCCGCCGGTTCTTTGGTCACATGCGGTGCGTTCTCACCGTGCGTTGCGACAAACGGCAGCACGAGCATCATTCCCATAAATATCAGTCCAAATGATGCGAAGCCGAAGGCGACAATTGCCCAAGTCGTCAGGTTGCCGGTCAGTACGACGGCGGCGATCACAAGTAGAAACACGGTCCAGATAGCGGCGTAGAATTTTGGCGGCATGATAGGTCTCCTTGGATAAAAGCTGAAATATGACGCGACAGCTTTCGCGTCCCGCCAGGTTAGTTCGCAACGACCGTGCCGAATTGAAACGTAGTAAACACGGTATCTGCATGCAAAATACAGCGTGTGGATTTTCACAGAGTCGCGAATTATTCCGCGTAAATAAATGCCGCGACACCGTAAAACCGTGGTATTGCTTAGGTATGTCGATTGCGACAGATTAGGGCATTGAAAGGAGTGTGAATATGAAGATCTTGATCGCCACCGACGGCTCAAGCTACAGCAACGAAGCGATAGACGAATGTTGTCGAATTTTCGGGCATGAGAATAATGAATTTCTGGTCGTTTCCGCATTTGAGGGCGACGTTCCGGTCATGGCAGAGCCTTTTGCGATCTCGGCCGAATACTATCAGCGGCTCGAAGACACGCTCGAGGAACAGTGCAATACGATCGTCGGCGAAGCAAAGAAACGTATCGAGGAAAAAGCATCGGTCAGCGTCACGACCGCAGTACTTCGCGGGTTTGCCGACAAGATGATCGTCGAGAAGGCCGCCGAATGGGGAGCGGACGTGATCGCGGTCGGATCTCACGGCCGCGGATTCTGGGGCAGGCTGCTCGGCAGCGTTTCTGATGGTGTCGTTCATCATGCGGGCTGCAATGTAATGGTCGTCAGAAAATGAAAAGTGTCGCACTGCGAACCGTTACGGTCTGGCTGTCGATCATTTTGGCTGAGACGTTGAACGGCATCGTTCGCGAGCTTTTTATCACGCCGCAACTCGGCGACATTAGCGCCAGACGAGTCTCGTTCGGTATCGCACTGGTACTGATACTTGCGATCGCGTATCTATCGGCACCGATGTTTGCGGCACTGACCAACGCCGGACGAATATTGGTCGGAATAGTTTGGTCGGTGGTGACGCTCTGTTTCGAGGTGTTTTTGATCGGTTCGATCACCGGTATTTCGACCGAACGCATCATCGCCGATTACGACCCGAGACTAGGCGGATT
Source organism: uncultured Acidobacteriota bacterium (assembly GCA_937871585.1). Taxonomy (GTDB): domain Bacteria; phylum Acidobacteriota; class Blastocatellia; order Pyrinomonadales; family Pyrinomonadaceae; genus OLB17. The sequence goes on from CALMPJ010000220.1 coordinate 24,125, forward strand.
GATGGCGTTTGGGATGTTGTATCTGATCGCGGCGCCGACTCTTGGATATTTATTGAGGCGTCAGCAGGCCGTGAATTAGATTTAGCAAGCTCTTGGCCGTATATGGTTTTGAGAGAAAGGCTTCGACGCCAAGTTCTTTTAGCTCAACAGTTTGGCCTTCGCTAAGCAATCCGCTCATTGCGGCAAGTTTGATATTTGGATCGATCTTTTTCAGAGCTCGGATAAGCGAAGTTCCATCCATAAACGGCATAGCGAGATCGGTCATTACCACGTCGAAGTGTCCTTCGTTCTGCGTGTAAACGGCCAGAGCATCGGTACCATCGGTCGCGGTTTCGACGCGATAGCCAAAGCGTTCAAGCGTAGCTTTCGCCGCCATTCTGATGCTCTCTTCGTCGTCAACGACCAAGATCAGCTCGCCATTTCCGGCGGGCATTTCGGATTCGCTAGGTGCCATCTCGCTGGGCAAAGGAGTCTCGATCGACGGCAGATAAATATCAAAACGCGTGCCCTTTCGCGGTTCACTGTAAACATTGATAAAGCCATCGTGACTTTTGACGATCGTCATTGTTGTCGCTAATCCGAGGCCCGTTCCTTTGCCGATCTCTTTGGTCGTAAAGAACGGATCGAATATGCGTTCGAGCACATCTTTCGTCATACCAGAGCCGGTATCGGTTATGACGATACGCACGTGGCCGCCCTGTTTGGCGTCGATGTTCATACGAGCGTAGTTTTCATCGACGACGATATTCTCGGCCGTGATCGAGATCGTTCCGCCCGACGGCATCGCATCGCGGGCGTTGAGGCAGACGTTCATCAGCACTTGATGGATCTGCGTCGGATCTGCCGATACTGTCCAAAGTTCCGGGTCAACGTCATACTTCACGGCAATAGAACGCTTTACCGTTTCGGAAAGCACACCGACGAGGTCCTTTATTATGTGCTTTAGCGTAACCTGAACACGCTGGCCGTCCATGCCGCGGGCAAATGTCAGGACTTGCTTGACGAGGTCGGCACCGCGCTCGGCGTTCTCTTTGATCATCGAAAGCCAGCGCTTCGATTCCTCGTCCGGGCCGTTCATCATCAGCATATCGACCGACATCATCACCGGCGAGAGAATGTTGTTCAGATCGTGGGCAATTCCGCCGGCTAGCGTGCCGATCGATTCCATTCGCTGTGCCCGCAGCAGATGTTCCTCGGTACGTTTCTGCTCAGTGATATCCGTCAGCGCTATCAGATAATAGTCAGGCTCGCTTTTATCATCTCGAACTAACGTCCATCGGCTTTCGATCGTGATCGTTTCGCCGTCGCGGCGCTGGTGGTGAGTTTCGATGTTCCATTCGTCGTGAGTTGCGAGTGTATCCTTTGCCTGTCGGAGATACGTACCGTCTCCGCCACAAAGCATATCGCTTACCAATCGGCCAAAGGATTCTTCGGCGGAAAAACCGTATATTCGCTCAGCACTCTTGTTCCAATAGAGAATTTGAAAGTTAAGGTCGCAAACGAGAATTGCGTCTTGCGTTTTATCGAGCAGCGATGCCTGTTGACGAATTCGCTCTTCGGCAAGTTTTCGCTCAGTAATTTCGTACCGAATGGCAACATACTGGAACGGCTTTCGTTCCTCATTCAGAAACGGAACGATCGTCGTATCGACCCAATAGATCGAGCCGTCCTTTGCTTTGTTTCGCAGCTCGCCACGCCAGATGTTGCCATTGGCGATAGTGGTCCAAATGTTTCGGATGAATTCTTTCGGATGAAAGCCGGAGTTGATGATGCGATGATCCTGGCCGATCAGTTCCTCGCGAGAAAATTTCGAGATATCGCAAAACTTGTCATTAATATAAGTGATGCGGCCGGTCTGGTCGGTCATCGCGACGATCGCCGATTCGTCGAGCGCGCGTTTCAGGTCTGTGAGCTCTTTGATCGCGTCACCGCCTGCACCAATCGTATTGTTGCTGTGTTCATTCAAACTATTTGCGGCCTATTCCTCTTTTGTTGTGTCGTAACCCGATTTTCTTAGTTTATAACGAAGTTGGTCGCGAGAAATATCGAGCAACTTGGCCGCATGCGTTAGGTTGCCTCCGGTTCGGGCGTACGCCTGTCTTGCGAGCTCAAATTCGACGACCTCGAGCGAAACACCATTGGCCGGCAAAATGATGCCGGTTCCGCCGCCTGCTAGGGTATAGGCTTTGCCAACCATATCGGCGGGCAGGTGCACCATCGTTACGATCGTGCCGTCTTCTAGGATCGAGGCTCGTTCGATGACATTGCGAAGCTCACGCACGTTGCCGCTCCAGGAATACGATCTGAACAATTCTTCAACCTCTGGTGATAGGCTTTTGAGCTGTTTACCGCGGCGGCGAAGGTTTGCTTTGTCAATATAAAACTTTGAGAGTTCGAGCACATCATCGCCCCGATCACGAAGCGGCGGAATATCGACCTGAATGACTGAAAGCCGAAAATAGAGATCAAGGCGAAAGGCTCCGATCTCGCTTTCCTGGCGAAGATTTCGATTCGACGCGGCGATAATGCGTGCATCAAGCAAAATATCCTTAAGGCCGCCGACACGTCGAAAGGTGCCTTCTTCGAGCACGCGAAGAAGCTTTGCCTGCAACGATAATTCCATTTCGCCGATCTCGTCGAGAAAGATCGTGCCTCCGCGAGCCTGCTCGAACAGGCCTTCTTTCTTCTGTTTGGCATCCGTAAACGCACCTTTTTCATAGCCGAATAGTTCGGATTCGATCAGCGTTGCCGGCAATGCCGCACAGTTGATGGCGAGATAAGGTTTGGTCTTTCGATCCGACGCAAAATGGATCGCGCGGGCAAACAGATCTTTGCCGGTGCCTGTTTCGCCGTTTAGCAATATGGAAGCAACATTTGACTCTGCGACACGACGAGCGAGTTCTTTTGCTTTGATCATTGCGTGCGACGAACCGATGATCTCATCGAATGAAAAGCCCTTTGCCAGAGATTCGCGCGCCTGTTTTACTTCGCGCCTGAGCGTTTGTGTTTCAAGAGCATTTCTCAATGTAACTTGCAGTTCTTCGGCACGAACCGGTTTGGCTAGAAAATCGTGAGCTCCGCCACGAAGAGCCTCGATCGTATTTTCGACTGCAACATGTCCTGTGATCATTATCACAATACACTCGGGGTTGAGATTCTTGAACGATTTGAGCAGTTCGAGACCAGAGCCATCCGGCAGATCGATGTCGAGCAATGCGAGCTGAGGTTCGACACGTTGAAACTCAAGCAGACCGTTCGTTACGGACTGTGCTTCATAAGTTTCGTATTGCCACGAACGCAACGCCTCGACGAGTGCCATTCTGACAAAGCGATCGTCGTCGACAACTAGTACTTTTCCGCCAGGTTCAGTCATACCTAAATGATCAAGGTTGAATGGAGAATACCATAGCTCACGAACCGTTGCCCATCTTGCCTATGTCATCGCGAAGACGATTAAGTGCCGCATTCTTTGGATCGACAGACTCGAGTTTTGCCAGTGTTTCTTTCGCCTTGGCAGTGTTTCCCTTCTTGGAATATGCAACCGTGAGATTCTGCAGGGTTTGAATATGATTCGGATCGATCGCCAACGACCTATTGAACTCAGCGATCGCACGGTCATAATTCGGCGGATCGCGGAAGACGAAGATCAGACCGAGGTCTGTTCGTGCATTTACGTCGTCGTTCTTTTTCGCCAAAGCCGCCAAATACCATTTCTCTGCCTCGTCCCAATGTTCACCGTCAAAATTGGCATTGCCGAGATGGACGAGTACTTCGCGATTGTCGGGCTCGAGTTTGTTCGCTGCCTTGAGAAGCACGATCGCCTCGTCAAAACGGTCGAGCATGTAGTAGACCTCGGCTGCCTTGAGCTGAGCGTCAATGTCATTCGGCGACTGCTTTGCGGCATCAATAGCCGCTTGGCCCTCGGGCGTCATCTCTTTGGGTTTGCCCGTGCTGCCTATGTCAGGATGCCCTGCCGGCATGTTCGAATTTGCCTGCATCGCCGTCGCGGCTGCCATTGGAGTCGCTCCGGTTTGGTTGATATTGTTTGTTGCGATAAATCCGATGATCAGGCCAAGCAACAGGCCTACGACACCGAATAGAATGTTCTCTTTGTTCATAGCGTTTATGCGTAAGAATGTAGCCCCGGCAGCAGGTAACTAACTCCCAAGTAAGTAAAAATAACGAATAGGAACGCGGCAACCGCAAAGTATGCCGAACGGCGGCCTCTCCAGCCGTGCGCGATACGCGAATGCAAAAATCCGGCGTATGTCAGCCAAGCGACCAACGCTCCGACTTCCTTAGCGTCCCAGCCCCAATATCGGCCCCACGACTCGTTTGCCCAAACAGCTCCTGTGATCAGCAGCAACGCAAGTCCAGCGAACGTAATGCCTGCAAGCTTATACATCAGACCGTCAAGCGTCTCAGCGGACGGCAAGATACGCTGCAGTTTTGCTGTGTCGATGCCAAAAATGACGATAAAGAGCGTTCCGGTGAATGCCGTGATCAGCGCGGCGAGTTCGACCGGATTTGCGTTGAGGCTTAGATGAAGCGATGCTCCATTCTCGGCGACCCAGCGGCTGGTGATGTCAAACAACTGCTGCTGCGACATCGCCGCGATCTGTGCCTGCGGCATATCTTGCTGCTGAAGCATCCACGCACCGAATCGCGGGAACTGATCTTTGTTGATGAACGGAACGATGTTCGTTAGCGTTTTCAGTTGATAAACGAGTACTCCGATACCGGCGGCTTGGAGCCCAAGTGCTGCGTACAATGCACGGCGTCCCCATGTTCTGCCGCTTTCGCTGTTCGCATACGAAAAGCGAGCAAATGCAACCATCGCGACGATCAACATCACCGCAGCACCGAGAACGAGCCAGCCGACATAAGGAATGTCCGCTCGCAAAGGCAGCGACATTCGCGATGTTCCTGCAAACGTGGAAGCGGCATATGTACCGAATGTGCTTGGCAAAAAGATCCCGGCTCGTCCGACGCTCACGAATACAGCAAGAGCGAACAAGCTGGTCCAGATCGCCATCTTCTCGACCTGCAGGCCGTCCTTAAGTAAATAGAACACTGCGACCGCAAAGCAAACGAGCGAAATGCCGTAACTGAGGCTTGCGATTCCTACATGTATCGGCCGCCAATACGAATCGAGTACCGGCGGCAGATCGATGATCTCGCTACCGATAAAGCGTGCAAGAACTAGAATGATCGCAGCAAGCGGAAGTGCGATAGTCGCGACGACGCGAAAATTCGGACGGCGCACGACAAGCAGCGTTGTGATTCCGGCTCCAAACGCAAACGCCAAACTCAGATCGTAGAGATTTGCGAATGGTACGTACCGAAACAGCCAAGGCATTTCAGCCAGATCACGTCCCTGCTGCTGAAATATCGCCAGTTCCCTGTCATGAGCCGCAACCCAACGAACAAGCCAACTCGAAAGATTAAAGAATACTCCGAGCGTCGCCGCCCAAGTGCCAAACTTTTCAGCCAGCGGAAACGGCGCGTAAAGGTTTGTCAGGTAAAAAACGGCCGCGAAAAGATACGACGCCAACGCCAGCATCATTAACGCACCGTCGTTAATGAACCGATCGCCGCCAAACTCGATCCGGGCAAATACGATAATCACCGAAGCAACTATCGCGATCGCGGCGGGCAAGTATGAGTCGATCGTCTGCAGACCTGATCGACCCGTTTCGTCGCTTTCCGGGTTCACGACCGGTCTTTGTAGTAAATGTTCGCTCATTGCGTTCTCCCTTTGTTTACTCTCGATCGGATTAGCCGGAGTGAAAGTTCCGGCTAATGCCTGTCTTGCCCTCCATTTACGAAAAGCCTTATTTAACGTATACCGATGGAATGGCAGTATCACTTGCCGTTCCAAGCTGTCCGGCCGACATTGTCGCGGTCGAACTAAGTCTCATGTACCAAGTCCCGTTTCGATAAACCGCTGCGTCCGTCTTTGCATCGCCATCGTAATCAGCGGGTACCGGGATGTCGCCAGTTGATCCAAACGGAACGTACAGATCTACGCCGGTTGAGCTCTGCCTAATGATCCACGTGCCGTTTCGAAACACTGCAAGGTCAGTCTTAGCGTCTCCGTCGTAATCGGCGCACACCATACGGTCAGTCTCCAATCCCCAACGATCGACACGAAGCTGTCCGGTACCACTTAGCAGCGAGTACCAAAGTCTGCTTGAAGGCCGAAACACCGCTCGATCCTGTTTGCCATCGCCGTCGAGATCGGCTCGGATCGGAACGTCGCCGTTTATGCCCCACGGCAAGTAGGTGATCGAGTTTGATGGATTGTTAAGCGAGCCTCGAAAATAGAAGTAGCTCTGCTGCCCAGCCCGATAAACCGCAGGATCGGCCTTACCGTCGCCATCCCAATCGCCGACGACCGTAGGGTCGTCACCTGTGATCCCGAAATTCTCGACTCGAACAGTTGAGGTCAAGCTTTGCAGAATGTAAAAGTCAGCAGATGTTGATGAAACGGCTCTCCATACCGCAACGTCTGTCTTGTCATCTCCGTCAAAGTCAGCGGGAGCCAGTCGATCGGAAGACAAGCCCCAATGCAAAGCTGTCATTCCCGCTGTCGAACGATCTATGTACCAATCGCCCGTCGACGGCCGGAAAACGCTCTTGTCGGCTCGACCATCGCCGTCAAAATCAGAAAATCCGTGATGGATCACAACAGGAGCCGATGACTGGACCACTGCGGTGCCCGTGTAAGTTTGATCATTTCCTTCGCCCTGGTCGTCGTCCGCCTGAAGGCCGGCAGCATATATGGTCACCGGGCCTACGTCCGTCGTGGGCGCCGTCCACGTAAATGACCACGAAGCTCCGCCAGATTGTCCTGAGAACACACCAGCGGTGTTCTGCTCAACATAAAAGCGATTATTTCCGGTTCGGGTTCTCGTAAATGATGTCGTGTTCGCAAATGTTCCGGCCGCGACATTTCCTGCTGAAAGAGCCGTAAGTTCGAATCCCCAAGCCCTTCTAGACATATCTTGGGTCGCGTGGACCACTTGTATCGTATACGTCTGTCCGGGCACGTAGGTCGTCGGTGCGGAGATCGACATCAGCCCTGTGGCTGGATTCGAAGAATGACACGATGTACAAGTCGATTCGCCGGGAGCTCCTGTCCGGCCGGCCGGCGGTCCTCCGATCGAGGCGTTCGCTTCGTTGGTGGTATAGCTTGAGAGCAGCGCAAATGCTAGCGCCGAGATCGAGAACGTAGTTATTAAGGCAGCTTTTGTTGCCAATATTACTTTGCTTGTGTGCATGATCTTTCCTCCGTGATCATCGGGAGTTCCTCAGTTGTCCAGCAAATCGCGCAAACTTTTCGTTGAAACTGTTGGCGTTCCTGCTGGCGTTGCCACCAAGCACCAGAAATGTCCGACCGCTTTCGCCGGACGAAACAGCTGCCCAAACCTGTTGATGTGAAAATAGGAAGGTCGCTGCTAAAGTTAGAAAAAGTAAGACAAATCCGACATAAACCACCGTTGCTCCCGGATCGCGTTGAACCGAGAGAATGTGTTGATCAGCAGCTTTCTCGAAATCGGTCAATTGATATGTGTAGCCGCCGATCGGATTCTTTGCAGCGGGAATATCTGCCATTTTTGGGCCAAACGCGTATGCAGTAACAGCACTTCCGTTTGGCGGCGTTACGGAAAGGACTGCTCCCGGATTGGGATATTCCGACGTGTCCTCGTTCGGGTCTTCTTTGCCGATGCGAAAATTTCCGCGGAACTCTGCAAAGCCCACGGTTGTGCCGTCCGTGAGCCTTGCAGAGCCATTTCGCGGAATCGTGACGAGCTCAGGCTCGCCACCTACTGCCGGCCGAGCAGCGACGGTGATGATGCGCGCACGGCCGATAGGTGTAAAACTTGATTGGAAGAACCGATAACCGCGATAGTCGTACGGTCTGTTCATCTGAACCATCGCCTCGTGCGTTCCGGTTTCGTCCGTGATCGTAAATCGCGTGATCCAGTCGATAGTGTTCATTGCCGAAAGCGAACCGTCGCGTTTGATCAGGTTCTGCTGGATATCGGTCGCCTGAAGCGTGAAAGGCAGGCGCATCGTAACTTCGTTGACGCGATCAAGCGTAGCGACCGTATCGGACATAATGTCCGTCGTCTTGCCGGGCTTAAGCGGCACTTGTCCGGTCGAGCCAAGCTGCGCAGTCAGAAATCCGCCAAGAAAGATAGTGAGCAATGCGATGTGAACCGGATAGGCCGAGAAGCGATTCCAGCGGCCGCTTTCGCCCTTAATATATAGCGTTTCGCCGCGCATCTCGCGTTCGATACGTTTCCAGCCTGCGTCTTTCATCCCGCTTTCGATACGCTGTGAAACGTCGTCAACGGAACTCTCTAATTCGATCTCCTCTGTCGCCGACTGCTCGCGCAGCCAACGCAGCGGTACGGCTGTTTTTGCCTTCATTACTGACGCCCAAGTCTTTGGAAATCGGTCAATTGAGGCAAGAACGATATTGAGCGAAAGGACCGCGAGCAACGCGTTGAAATACCACGCGTGATATATGTCGAACAATCCGAGATAACCGTAAACAAGACGCTGCGACGGAGTCAGCTCGGCAAAATACCTGTCAAATCCGCTCACGTTTTGCTGCATTATCAGCATTCCGGTCATGCACGCGGCGGCAAGCAAGATAAGCAGCGTGACCCCGAAACGGACGCTCGAAATAAAGTCGATAAATCGCTCAATGATTTTGCGCGATGCTCTCTTAGATGCCGTCGAAAGCGTTGGCTGAGGTGCTGTCTGTTCCGCAATTGCCATATCGAATACCTTGCTCCGAAAATACAAATGGCAATCATCGTGCCTCTCATTTTCGTCATTATTTGGACTTAAAGTACCGTCAGTACGCCATTGTGAAAGATTCTGCCGCAACGACACTGCGGAAATCTTCGCGCGTTGCTGTGTGACAGTGATCACAGCCGAACATCGTTTTGGTTCGTATGATAACGATCGGATAATTGCGCGGATGGGCTCTCAAGTAAAAATCAAAGGCGTGCAGCTTACGCTGACGATAGTTGCTGTGGCTTCTTTGGTCGCGCCGTTGTTAGCGCAGACGCGGCGACGCCCGACATACACCGAGTTCCCGCATTCGCAAAAAGCTCATCAACAAGAATGTTCGGTTTGTCATAAGTTTCCATCCGCAAGTTGGAAGACTGTGCGTCCCGCGGATCAGGCATTTCCGGATATTACTGAGTATCCTGAGCATCAGTCGTGTGTCGGCTGTCACAAGCAGCAGTTCTTTCGCGGTGCCAAACCCAATATCTGCTCGATCTGCCACGTCGCTCCGTCACCTAAAGGCGGTCCGAGGCATCCATTTCCAAATCCACGCGAAGCCTTCGATTTGTCCAAGAAAGCAGAAAAGGCGAGTTCCGATTGGGCCGTCGCGTTTCCGCACGACAAGCATATTGAGATAGTTTCCAGAAACTCCGAGCCAAGTCTTTTTCGGAACGCGGATTTTGTTTCCTCAAGAGTTGAACGTAAACGAATGGCGGAAGAAAGCTGTTCGGTTTGCCATCAAACGATGTCACCGCAGGGAAAGTCGGATGACGAGTTCCTGACCAAACCGCCCGCGAATAACGGCGATGGATTTTGGATCCGAAAAGGAATGTTCAAGAGTTCGCCGCTTGGCCATAAGACATGTTTTACATGTCACTCGAGCGATACCGGCATTGCACCCGAACCGCAGAATTGTGCCGGCTGCCACAAAGCTCCCGGAGTCAAACTTCCGAATGATCTGGATCCGACGCTGCTGGCAAGAACAGGAAAACTTGAACGACCGATGCGAGAGGCTTGGTCACGCCGAGCGTCTTCAGGCGTTTTCCGCCACGAACATTTCGCACACGCAGACCTATCTTGCTCGACATGCCATTCGGTCGAAACGATGAAGACGAACGAGCCCGCAACAACGCGAGTCTCGATCTCGTCATGTGCGACGTGCCATGCTACTGCGACGCTGGACGACGGCGGTGCGCTCAATTACGAGGCCGATATGCGTTCAAAGAACGCAAAATTCGAGTGCGTGAAATGTCATCTCGTATTCGGCCGCCAGCCTATTCCATCAACACATCTCGAAGCGATCAAGGCGGCCGGGAAATGAATTTAATTGTAGGACCAACATTATTGGCAAAACTGCTGCTAATGGCGTTAGCGGCCACCGCGATAGTTTACGCAGGTATCGGAGCTAGGCTTGCAAACGATGTGAGAACAGAAGTAGACGGTCTGCCAGTGCAAAGTTTCGAGGATCTCGACGAATCGAATTCCGAATCTCAGACGGTAAGATTTCGACATTCCGATCCGCAGCATCAGCGAATGCCGTGTCTGCTGTGTCATCAGAGAACAGACAATTCGCCTCGAATAAAGAGAGGCGGACATTCGCCTTGTTCCGGCTGCCATGTCGAACAGTTCGCTCAAACGAGCGGACCCCTTTGCACGATCTGTCATTCGGATTCAGGTGTCCGCGCATTTCCTGCACTTCGCAGCTTTAATGCGAAGTTCGATCATGGAAGACATCTGAGGCAAACGAATTGTTCTACTTGCCACAAACCAACACGTAACGGTGTGGCACTTTCGATCCCAAAAGGCTCGGCGGCGCACTCAACTTGCTTTACCTGCCATGGCCCGCAAACGACGATCGCAGGAAAGAACATCGGCTCATGCGACACGTGTCATAGTCCCGGGCGTCTAGCCAGAACGTCTGAATGGGCGAAAGCGTTCTCTATGAACTTTAACCACTCCGAGCATGGACGCGGCAGACAGTCTTGTACTACCTGCCATACCGTGCGGGCCGGAGTGTCACGCAGTCGGCAAGTTACTTCTCCACTTGCGTCGATGCATTTTGCTTCGGCTAAGGCTCAGAGTTGTGCCTCGTGTCATAACGGCAAAAAGGCGTTTGGAGCAAATGATTTCAAGAATTGTAAGCGTTGTCACGAAGGTTCGACCTTTAAGTTTTGAGCGGCACATTGCGAAATAATTCGCGGAACCGGCGAGGAAGCGACGAGAACCGCAGTAAATAAAGTGCCGTAGGTTATTCATTTACAACACTTACGCGAACTATATAGATTGAGATGCGATGGAGCAACATTTGCGAATTAAATAACCAGAGAGCCGGAACGAGCCGGCACGGGAGTTAGAAATGAGAAACAATAAAGCAAGATTCATCGCAGTTACCGCATTCGCAATACCGACGGCTTTAGTTCTGTGGTTCGGCGGAAAACCAAATGTAACGGCAAATGCCGCACCTGAAGATGCCGCGGCAGTCTACAAAGCTAAATGTGCTATGTGCCATACGCCTGCGGCAACGAAATTCTATGATCCGGCAAGGCCCGAAGCGGAGCAGGTCGAGGCGATCTTGAACGGTAAGAAGGGCGAAAAGCCGCCATTTATGCCGGCATACAAAGACAAGGGCATTGACGAGGCAGGTGCAAAGGCTCTCGTCGAATATATGAAGGGCTTGAGATCCGCAACTTGACACACTGACCATCGGTCTTGAGCCTTGAGCCATGGCCGTCACGTTCGACGAATCAAATTCGCGAACTGGCGGCTTTGGCTTGTTCTACATTTCGGTTGTTGGAGGAATGAGATGAGTGAGTCAACAAGAAAAACTCCGGGATTGATGCGAAACTACATTAGCTTTGTAGGCGTCGCAATTGCCGCTGCGGCATTGACGAGTTTTCTCCTGCTCGTAATGATCGAGGCCATGGGTCCCGGCGACAATCCGTACGCTGACCTTGTTATCTTTATCTTCATTCCAAGCGTACTTGTATTCGGACTGTTTATAATCCTCCTCGGTGTTCTATACGAACGCCGACGCCGAAGACGAGCCGGGGCTGACGAGATCCCGGCCTATCCTGTGCTTGACCTCAACGATCCGAAACGCCGTCGATCTGTCGTTATATTGCTTTGCTTGGCGTTCGTATTCCTCTTTATGAGCGCGTTTGGCAGCTATCGGGCGTTTGAATATACGGAATCAGTCACATTCTGCGGCGAGGCTTGTCACGAAGTGATGAAGCCGGAGTTCGTCGCTTACAATGCTTCTCCACACTCGAAGATCCGCTGCGTTGAATGTCACGTCGGCTCGGGAGCCGATGCCTACGTCAAAGCGAAGTTCAACGGAATGCGGCAGCTTTGGGGTGTCGTTACCGGACATTTTGATCGGCCGATCAAAACGCCGGTTCACAATATGCGTGCTGCGACTGAAACTTGCCAGAAATGCCATTGGTCTGAGAAATATCACGGTGACAAACTGCGAACCTTTGACAACTACGCCTACGACGAGAAAAACACGCTCAGCCGTACGCGAATGCTCGTAAAGGTCGGAGGCGGCGATCCTGATTCCGGTCCCGTCGGCGGAATTCACTGGCATATGAACGTCGCCAACGAGGTCGAGTTCGTTTCAACTGACGATCGGCGGCAGGTAATTCCCTGGGTTCGCATGAAGGACAAGGACGGAAAGTACGTCGAATTCAAGATCAATGACGGTACATACGATGCCAACGCTGTGGCCAGTCGCGAGAAGCGAAAAATGGACTGCATCGACTGTCACAACAGACCGACACACATCTATTTGTCGCCAAACGATGCCGTTGATCGGGCGCTTGGTGCAGGACGGATCGACGTGACATTGCCGTTCATCAAGGCGAAAACTGTTGAGGCTCTCTCCGGAAAATATTCGACGAACGAGGAAGCACTGTCCTCGATAGAGAGTTCGATCGGTGGCTTTTATCGAACGAACTATCCGGCTATGTCCTCTCAGCAGACCGCCGCAGTCGCCGTCGCCATTAATGAGGCAAAGAACATCTACCAGACCTACTTCTTCCCCGAAATGAAAACCGATTGGACCTCACATCCAAACAATATCGGCCATTTAACTGCACAAGGCTGCTTTCGCTGCCACGATGGCAAGCATTTCTCAGACACCGGTCGCGTGATCCGAAATGACTGTTCGATCTGTCACACAACGCTTGATCAAACGATCGGCGGCAAGGTTTCGATGCCGGCCGACGGAGTCTTTCAGCATCCGGTAAACCTCGGCGACAAGAACACCTGGCAATGTGCCCAGTGCCATAAAGGCGACCGGCCGTTCAGTCACCCGCTGAATCTGGGCGACATTTCAAAGTTCTCCTGTACTGAATGTCACAAGCCCGGAGCTCCTCGGTTCGAGGGATTTAAGTCAGCTCACTAGATAAGAAAATGCCGTTGCGACGGGGGAACATTATCGCAACGGCATTCATCATCTAAAGACCGATCGTCTAACGGTCGGCAGCCCGTTTTCCGAAGTAGATCCTTAGCGAAACGAAAGGCAGGTGTGAGCGATAGTTCTGCGTTGGAGCCTGGCTATCGCGGTAGGCAAAGTATTGATATCCGAAGTTCCAGTCGATGTTATCGGTCAGCCGAATGGCTGCCCGAAATTCGGGTGATTGAAACTGCATCGGATAGGATGTGATGAAGTTTTCTAAGACGGTAGAAGCTCTTGTTCCTTGTCCCTTGTCCCGGCTGATTCGATACGCGGCAAAAAGTCCAACACGTTTGTGCGGCTTTGCACCAACCTCGAGGTAAGCAAAATGATCGCGAGCAAAGAATTGACTAAAGCCCTGCCTGAGCGTTCCTGATACAGGAACAAATACCGGCGTGTAGCTCGTCAAGTGGCGATAAGTGTAGCCGCCGCTTAGCGTCACCTCGTCGATCGGTGCCCAGTCGAATGTTCCCGAGAAATAGCGATTCTTGACTCGAGTCGTAAAATCTACGACCGGCGGAGCGACAACATTGAACGACGGATTAGAATTGTCCTTCGTCATTGCAGACGCGTTCAAGACCAGCTTCTTGACCGATAGTCGAGTCCGTACCCGGAAATTGAAGTACTCGTAATTCTCAACTCGCGTAAACACATTGTCGGCCGTACCCTTTTCGACATCCGCAAAGATCGCCCAGTTCTTCGTCGGTTTGATCTTTGTTCCGGCGATGAATGCATGAGTGCTATTCTTCTCTTCCTCATTAATGAAAAGCGGATTGGTTGACGACGGAGCCGAGGTTAAGGTGCGGTCGATCCCGGTCACGTCCACCTTTCGGTTCGTAAAACGATATCCGACGTGGAAACCGATGAACTCAATTGGCTGAAAATCGGCTTCAAGGAGATTGACCACTCGTTGATAGTCGTTGACGCGATAGCCGGTAGAGCGCGTAAGCGTAGACGCAAGTGGATTTCCCGCCGCATTTCTACGAATGAGTGCCTCCTCAAATGTCTCGCCGCCGTTGATCGCAAATCGATCAACGGAAAGTGAGTCAGAGATCCGAATATTGTCGTTAACAAGATACGTGAATCCGATATCGCCGCGAGTCTGGATGCGTTTGTTCTTTGCCGAGATCTGGAATCTATCGAGATCGACAAAATTATTCGAATTATCACGACCGGTGATCTGCTCGATCATCTCCATCGTAGTGCCGGTCTCGGAATAGATACCGCGGGCTGTGAAGTCGAACCGTTTTGCGAATGTACGATGCAAATTGAACTGCGTGTATGCGGTATCGCCGTCGGTCGGAAACAATCGACTAAATGTAGCCAAAACCGAGGTATTGGTCGTAGTGTTTCCGGCCGAAGGTGCCAACAGGCTGAAGCTTGATCGGTCTCTGAACAAACGAAATCCTTGCGTCAGCCCCCAATCAAATCCCCACAGTTTACCTTCGGCTCCGAAACGAAAGTCATTCGAACGTGCTTTCGTCTGCGTGTTAACCGCAAATTCATCGCTGTACGCACGCGTGGTGTACCAGCCAGGGCCGCTGTTGTCGTTTGTCGACATACCGGCCTTGAATCGGAATAGTTCGCTCTGCGGCCGAAGCACAATGTCGAAATCGCTGAACGTGTGAGTCGTGAATTGATTGTGTTCATTCAAGGCATGGTTCGACAGGTCGTTGTAGTACTTGACGCGGCGAACACTACCGTCAAATTTATACACACCCATTTTTTCCATATTTAGGCGCGTAAATCCCGACGGATCCGAACCCCAGCCGGTTACCGTGATCAAAAGCGAATCGAACATTTTGCCCTTGCCGTTCTCAGTCTCGAGCAAAAAATTCGAATCAAAGCTTCGAAAGCCTTTACGATAGTTCAAATCACTGCGGTACTTACTTTCACTCCCGTTAACATCGACCCAACGCCAGCCCAATTCGGTGCTTGAGGTCACCGAATAACCGCCGAGTGTAACGTCGGCCGGCTCAGGCGAAGGCTGTGTCGATTGGGCGAAAACTGCAAGCGAGGCGAACGTTGCGATCGCAACCAAGTTGATCAGGCGTCCAATGGAGACGCTAAATTTGAAATATTTATTACACATCTTCTCCTCCTTCGCCGCTATCTAAAGAACACCTTGCTTGAATTCGAACCATGGATCGCTGCGTGACATACCGTGCAGTCGCGATAGCGAACTGTTGCTTGGTTGTGGAATGACGGCACGCCCGGAGCAAGCTGCTCGTCGATAGCACTGTGACATTCCATGCAAAGTTGCTTAACGGAGCTTCGGTTCAGCATTTTCGGATTGCTGCTTCCGTGCGGGCTGTGACATGCCGCGCAGCCTTCGGTCTTAAGTGGTGCGTGTTCGAACGTGAATGGCCCCTGCTTATTCGAGTGGCATTTTATACACGCCGAATCAGCTCCGACAGCAAGATTCACTTGCTTCTGCTCGAAGCCGCCGTGAGCGTTGTGACAGCTTGAACATTTCATTGCTCCTTCCATCACCTTGTGTCGGAATGGCTTGCTGAATTGTGCCTTCGTCTCGGTATGGCAGCTCATACATAGTTGCGGCTCGCTTTGCTTTAGCATCGCAACATTCGCAACGCCCGGATTCTGCAATGACGTTTCCGCCGGGAACGATGCAGAATCGGGCTTTGCGTTAACGAACGGCTGTCCGTGAGAGGTATGGCAGTCCGTACATCCGACATCATTGCGGAAATGCTCACCGCGACGGAAATTGTTGTGGCTTTCTTTGCCGGCGTGACAGCCCAAGCAAGTTTCGGAGATCTGTTTCGAGTTCATGTTCTTGAACGAAATGATCTTCGTTTTGTCACCCGCATTTTCTACGTGTTCTTTGCCGGGGCCATGACAAGATTCGCAGCCTTTGGCTTTGTCTCGCCAACTTGCTACTTCTTTCAGCTTTGCATGCTTAGTCCCAGAAAACTTCTTGAACTGGTCCTCGTGACAAGCCTGACACGTTTCGCTCCCAACGTAATCGTCAGGATTCGCGCCTTCGGCGATGTTTGTTTCGAGAACTACATTGCCGCCTTCCACTGTGGAATATGCTCCAGCTATGGCCCAAACCGCGAAACCAAGCGTGACGACAATCAGCAACAGATGTTTGATCCTATTTGCTGTGATCATTGCATTTGCCCCCTACTAAAGATCTTTGACTGCACAAACATTTGTGCTTGATATCATCGTAAGGGTGTTCAGCCGCTCGTTATGTGAGCGCAGTCACAATGTGAAGAAAAATTATCCGCCGAAACATTGGTAGCCGACGGCCCGTCGTAAGCGATCGCGATCATGGATCACAAGCTTCGAGCCCTTGAGCGTAACTAATTGGCTTTCCCTCATTCTTCGAAGTGCTCGCGTCACAGTCTCGCGAGATGCACCAACCATTTCCGCGATCTCCTCGTGTGTAAAGGGATTTGCAATGTGAACCGTGCCGCTACCGCCGTTGCCATTGCCGCTCCATTCGAGAAACAGTCTGCCTAATCGATCCGCCACTGTCTCAGACATTCCGAGTGAGCATATCTGCCGAAACGCTGCCTGATAGCTGTGATTCAGTTGTCGGGCGATGCTGATACACGCCTCAGTGCTGATCGACATCAGCCTATGAAGTGCGTCGATCGCGACAAACTTGAACTCGCAACGTTCGATCGCCACCACCGTAGCTTCATAACCTCCGGCATTCAATGTCGCGCTTAAGCCGAGCATCTCCCCCGGCTCGGCGATTCCGACGACGATAACACGTCCCTCGGGCGAAGATGCCGACAGTTTGGCCCTGCCGCTACAAAGAATAAAAATTCCCGAGCTTTCTTGGCCTTCGAAAAAGATCGGAGCACCGATGTCGACCGAACGGCGGACCGCAATTGGTTCGAGTTGACGCATATATTCCGCGGGCAATCCGCAGCAGCGTTCGTAATCGTCGCTACTACAGCCGTCACATTTGCGAACATGCTGAGAAGAGTTTTCGTTAGTACCGATCGTGATAATTTGATGTTCGAGCATACAGGCCTCGCCTCTACTTACTGCAACGAGCATTCCTCACTTCGAACCTTGTAAATATTGATACTGTTGATCTTATGGAACGCGGGAATCGGACGTGGTATGAATTATCGAGTAAAACTTGAAATTCTATTGCGAGATTTTTCGCGCCACTGAATTGTATCGAACCTGTTCCGTCATTTTGGTGTCGTCAGTAGAAGTAGGACTTTCCGAAGTCAATTCACCAAGACGTTCTTCGAAAAGCTTTGTCGAAACCGTAAGAAAATCGTACGCCGTAACAAGCCCTACCAAAAAACCATCCTTTACGACCGGCAGGCAGCCGATATTGTGTTCTCGCATTATTCGCAAAGCTTCCAAGGTAGAAGTTTCGGGCTCGATAGTTATCATTTCGGTAATCATTACGTCACGAACAATGATCGGTTTAGCCCGATCGATCTTTCCTGATGCGAGTAGTCTGATCAGGTCTCGATGTGAAACGATTCCGAGCAGTCGACCGGCGTCGTCTTCTACGGGAACGTGCCGGACATGTCGCCAATGCATAAGGTTTGCCGCTAGATCGAGAATGTCTTCGCTGCGTACAGTGAAAAGATCGACAGCCATGAACTGTTCGACCGTCTTATAATTGTCAATCCATTCTGAACTCGTCGGGATCGACGCAAGCGGCCATTCGTGCAGCGGCGAACCAAGTTCTTGGTTCTTTTTCATTTCGGAAGTTAAGGAGCGCATACGAACGTTTAACTTTGCCTTCGGATCCATGGTTGCAAGCGAATCCAGCATCCATTTGGCACCACTCGTTTCAGCAGACACGCGTTTTTCGACAATATCTAACAGCCTATCACCATCAAATGAGGCTATTCCGACATGTTCAAGTCCCTTTCGTGCGCGTGGCAAGAGTTCCTCCAAGATCAGCGTACCGACCCGTCTACTTTTGCCGTCCAATCCCCTGACCTGGCCTCCAAGTCCATATCTGGCAACGTTATAAAAGCTGTTCTTCGCATCATCAAATGACATCTTCTTTGAAATATCGCCAAATTCTTCCGGTAGCTCCATCATCAGTCCAAGCAAGAACGCCGCATTTGCCATCTCATCAACAACCGACGGTCCCGCCGGCAAATACCGTGCTTCGATCCTGAGCCCCGGCTTGCCATCGACGATTCCGTAGCACGGCCGATTCCAACGCCAGATAGTGCCGTTGTGCATTCTCCAGGCGTTCAGTTTAGGTATTGCGCCGTTCGCAAGAACTGCCTGCGAATCTTCGTCGACAGCCTGCGTCAATAGCACTCGAAACCGTACAGCATCTTCTCGTAGCACTTCGATGATCGACTCATCGACCCAACGTTCACCAAAATTGACTCGCGGTGGCTGGTTTCGTTCCTTGTGCACGTGCGAACGCGTGTCCGTCGCGTGCTGAAAAAGCGCAAGCCGCGTTTCGTGCCAGAGTTTATGATTAAGCAACAGAGGCGAGTTAACCGCCGAAGCCAGCACGGGAGCAGCGATAGCCTGCGACCAGTTATAGTATTTGACGAAATCTTTAACGCCTGTCTGTAGGTGCACTTGAAAGCTTGTATTACAAAATTCGATGAATGTGTTTTGTAAGGTCAATTGCAATTCATCAAGGCCCTTGATCTGTATCGTACGGTTCTCGCCGTGAAGTTTGGTAACAACGCGGTCGATCTCGTGGTATCTCGGCAGCGGCGTCAGATTGTCGCTGGTCAGGTCCGATGCCTGGATCGTCGGCAGAATACCGGCGAGCACAACGCCCGAATTAAGCTCATTCGCGACATCTCGAACTTTGTCGATGATCTCGTTGAGTTCGGCCTCCATTTCACCAAGAGCGTTCCCCGTAAATTCGCGAGCAGTTAGGTTTGCTTCTAGATTGAACAGGCCGATCTCGGTCGTCAGGCGTCCGTCGCGGGCATTTTCGATGACTTCCATAGCTATCGGTGCCGGATGCATCGCTTGATCGACGAGGAATATCTCCTGTTCAGCGCCAATACGGCATACGTCCTCCTCGAACATGCCTGCGTCTAGCATCTTCTCCATCGCTTGAAGGTCGGTCAGAACGCCGAGTGTAAACTCACGCATCTGATCTTCGTCATAACCGGAAGTAACCTGTTTGTCGCCCATTGAACTTATCTCCTTACAAACGGACTGGTTGTGTCGTGTTTGCGACGGCTCACGACCAACTCATTCTCTGCCCAACGCAGCTTTCGGAAACCAAGCAAGTGAAAGACTTGAAGCGGCATTAGCCTGGCTACGGTCGTATCGACGATCAATGTCTCATGATGAACTTCATCGCGCCGAACGCCGGGCAGCCAATGCACGATAGATGGGATCCTCAATGTTCGCACTACGGCAGACAGAAACAGCCAGAATGTAGCTACTCGACGCCCTATGAAAAAGCCGTCTTCACCTAGCTTTTGGTATAGCGGCATCAACATCAGTCCGTCCTCTTTTACTATGATAGGGCCATTCTTATCGATAGCTACAGCCTCGCCTCGCCGGACGCGGTCAAAATTGTAAAAGCCGGTGTCCATCTCGAATTCGTCCGTCTCAGAGATAGCGTGGCGATATCGAACTTCGAAAAACTTCGTTCCGCCGCTTGTTTTTTCAAGCTGCAACCGATGCTGATTAAACTTCTGGACATCGACGGCTTTTATGACGCCGGAACCAACAAGTGCATGCCAAATAACAGCTTCGTGATTCGCAATAGTTTGCTCGCTTGAGTGCTTTCCGCCTTCGAAGCCAAATGTCACGCAGCCGATGTTATTCAGATATTCGAGCATCGTGCCCTCGAGCTGTTCTTCTATTCCAAGCAAGATCGCGATCGGGATCTGACGAGCGAATTCCCGATTTCTTAGAGTGTCGCCGACAGTCGCGAACGGCATTCCCGCGGCGGATGTACTATGAAGGTCCAAGACAAAGACCTCGTCCTCGGCTGTCACAAGTATCTGGTCGAACAGCTGCTCGAGTTCAGAAAGGTCCTTGTCTTCGCTATAGAATGAGCTTCCGCCTATCTCGGCCTCTGCGATCCGTCGACCGGTCCAGCTTCGATTTAGGTCTGTATCTACATATCGCTTGCCGATTTGAAGCGCTCTAGAATTACCCGCAACGAAATAGATCCGTCCGTTAACCTCGAGCCCATCTTTCTCGAGTTGAGCAGCGACGTGCCTAGCGGCGGCAATTCCGGCGGGCTCATTCCCGTGAATTCCGCCAACGACAACCCCCGTAGGACCGTTTGACCTCCCAACGAACTGTGCGATCCGATGTTCTCCCGCAAGAAGTTCCGTTCCGTTATCAACTAATGATGTCCTGTTAGAACTGGCTTTGATCATTGCATTTCAAGCAGTGCCACGATTCGACGATCCTGCTTCCTCAGGTTCAATGCAGTGCAAGCCGCATTCCTTGAACTGTTCGCATAGAACTCACCATTTATGCGACGCGGTGCGGATCAAGCAGCAAATTCGTGCCGGAATAGTGGGAACTTTTTCCGGTTTCTGTGGGAATCTTCACGGTTATTGGGCGGATCAGAGCTGAATTTCCCGAATTTCGGATGGCACAAAGATTGCGGAACGTGTTGCGACAGTTCTGTCTGCCAACGAAGCGCAGAACAATGATCGAGGTGGCTTATGCGAATTCTAATATGTACCGACGGTACCGAAAACTCAGCTGGAATCATCAAGGACCTGCGTGATTCAGGACTAGGCAACGATTGCACACTAGATATCCTGGCCGTCTCTGAACCCTTCGATGTTGGCAACGATCGGCCTATCTCGAGCGAATGTGCTGACATGCTTGCGACTGAGATCCGCAGTGTGTTTCCGGATTGGAAGGTCTCCGCACGAACGGCAACGGGCATGGCAAGTCGAGAGATCCTCACGATCGCCGAAGAGATCGGCGCCGACCTGATCATTATCGGAGAACCGGCCGACGACCCTGATCGCCAACATATCTTCTTAGGTCAAACTTCGGGAGCTGTTGTAAACAAAGCGAGATGCTCAGTTCGGGTCGCGAGAGCCTTGAATGCGGCTGCAGCTAGTAAGGTAGTTGTTGCGTTTGACGGTTCAAAAGCTTCAGTTGACGCCATCGAACAGGTTGCCGACAGATCGTGGCGATCGGGAACCGTCGTTAAGATAGTGGTCGTGGCAGACTCGTTCCTACTAGATCTGGTCGGTCGGTTCGCTCCTCAAATGAACAATATGGTGGTTGAAACCCAACTTGTCTCGCAGTGGGCTTCGACCCTTGCGGCTTCGGCGATCAAACAGTTGCGAGCAGTCGGCGTTGACGTATCGATAGATGTCATGACCGGCCGGCCCCAATCGGCAATTATTGCTGCGGCTGAGCAGTTCGGTGCCACATGCATATTCGTGGGCCCGCACAATGATCCTGACTCATTCGCGAGATTTGTTGTAGGCAGCGTGTCCGCATCGGTAGCAAAACACGCTGACTGTTCGGTCGAGATCGTACGGAAAAAGTAGGGCTACTTTTGCGATGCTTCAAGTCCTGAAACACCGGTCGCATATTCCGGCTGAACGTTTACAACTCCAAACTGCCGATCGACGCCTTCGTTGTTAGCCGCCATCATCCAGAGAAAATTGATATGCCCGCCGGGCGTTGAAACGTTTGGGTGATAGCCTTGAGGCATCAGAACAACGTCGCCTTCGCGAACGATTTGGACAAGTTCCGGCTCGTCGGCATTGGTGTAAACGAACTGCACGCCCCATTGCGGCTTTGGCATGTCGATATAAAGATACGCCTCTTCTAGCAGGTTCTCATGCTCGTGCGGCGGCCACGACGTCCAGTTGCCTTCGGACGAAAATGTAACGCCAGCCATAATACGTCCGGCCTCGATATTCTTTCCAAGCAGAATGTTAAGATCGCGCTCAGTCGGCGGAGCGCCGGCAACAAAATGCAGTGCGGGATCTTTGCGGATCTCTTCAAACTTAACGAACTGCAGCGGATACTGATTTTCGACCGGAGCAGCAAGCTCGGCAAGATCGAATTCACCTTCGCTTGAAACCGTAACCTGCGAATCGCGAGGAACATAAAGTGCATCGTAACGGCCAAGTGCGAATGTTTGACCGCTCGTTGTTACGCTGCCGCTACCGTTAAGGCAGATCAGGCCGGTCTCTTTACCTTCGGTCGCAAACTCGATCGCGGCATCGCCCGCTTCGATAATGATCCGGCCATAGTAAAGATTTCGCGACGCGGTCTGGCCGGGCTGAACGGAACGCGTTCTGCCTTTGGTCAGATGAGTTCCTTTAACGAAACACGTTTTGGGGTCGATATTTTCTAGTTTGATCTGTGTTTGCATAACTCTATAAACTGCTAAATAACTCTTCTATTGCCACTTCCAATGCACCGCCGATCGCGGAACCGACAGGCTCGCCCGATTCGACCGACCAGCCGCTTATCTTCCCAATAAAGCTTCGCTCGATCGCCAAATTCAGCGGCTTTTCAATGAACTGCCACCCGTGAACTAGCCGACCGCTTATGATCACGCGAGGAACTCCTATGCCCATTATTACATTCGCAATTCCAATACCTAAGTGTTCGCCGATGAACTTAAGAGCGTTGATCGACCGCTTATCGCCTGCCTTTGCCCTCTCCACGATCTCAACAAATCTGGGCGGTGCTTCCTTACCTTTCTTTCCGACATAGATCTGTCCGGCTGCACCGGCAGAAGCATACTTTTCCCAACAGCCTCGATTTCCACAAACACATGGAGTGCCGCCGGCAACGATCGTCATGTGGCCAAATTCACCGGCAAGTCCGCGGCCGGCTCCGCTTCCGCGGAACACTTCGCCGCCGATCACGATGCCAACGCCGATACCGGTTCCGGAACGAACAAGCACGAAGTTCGATTCGGTTCCGTCAATGCTCGACCGAAGTCGAACGCGAGCCTCGTACATAGCAGCTGCGGTCGAGTCGTTCTCAACCACGACCTTTGTTTTCGGTGCAATATTCAGGGCTTCCGCGATCTTAACATCCCGCCAATTCAAATTCGGTGCGTAAACAAGGTCCTCGCGATTCGCATCCGTCATTCCCGGAACGCTGACTCCGATAACGGCAGGAGCAACGCCGGAACGCTTGTCGATCACGGCCTTGATTCGTTCGCGAACCTCACGAAGCGCCGATGCAGGAGTCGAAGGCGTTTTGAAATCATATTCGCTAATTACGTCGCTGCTTGGCGTGGCAACACCAACTTGCGTACGTCGAACGCCTAGATTCACGCCCGCTACATAAAGGGACGAATTTGCGAAGGAAACGACGCGACCGCGGCGTTTGTACGCCTCGACGTATGTTGATTCTTCGACCAACAGTCCGCTGCGAACATTGAGCTTTACACGCTCAGTGACTGTGCTTTTGTCGATCGAAAGCCGCTCGGCAAGTTCGGTTCGTGTAACCGGTTGGGCAGCCCTGATCAGTCGTAACAACCTGATGCCGTTGTTCGTTTGATTTGTTCCGGTTGCGGAAACCGGAACTCCGGGATATAACGGAACATTATTCATTCATCGTAATCATAATATATCACAACGAAACAGTTTGCTCTGCCCAAAATTGAAATTCGCGGTGTTTGAGGACTTCAGCCTTGGCCTGGATCTCGCCGCTGGCGGTTTGTCGAACGTATTCAAACAGTCGAGTTCCTACTTCTGCGATCGATTCGGTACCTTCGATCACGTTTCCCGCCGAAACATCGATGTCTTGTGACATACGCTCGAATACACGATTATTGGAGGCGAGCTTCAACACCGGCGTGATCGCATTGCCGATCGTCGTACCGTTTCCTGTTGTAAAAACAACAACGGTCGCACCTGAGGCAACGAGTCCCGGCGTCGATTCCTGATCGTAACCGGGACCTTGCATCAGGTTGAGTCCGCGCGCGGAGGGCGTTTCTGCGTACTCTATTGTGTCTTCGATACGTGTTGTGCCTGCTTTTACGATCGCACCGAGCGATTTGATAGTGATGTTCAGCAAACCGCCGGCCTTGTTGCCGGTACTAGGATTCTGACCAAGGACACCACCAAATTTTGATGCGTATTCCTTGTACCAATCGACCATTGCGTAGACCTTTTTGCCGACTGTCGAATCCTTGGCCCGATTGGCAAGAATATGCTCGGCCCCGCAAAACTCAGGAACTTCGGTAAGCAAAACGGTTCCGCCGCTACGAACAAGTAAGTCTGACGTGTATCCGAGGCTCGGATTGGCGGAAATGCCGGAAAATCCATCGCTCGAACCACATTTGACGCCGAGAACAAGCTCGCTGATAGGTCGAGTCGTTCGTTCGCATTTGTTGACTTCGGGCAACATCTCCTGGACGTATTTGAGGCCAAGCTCGATCGCCGATTGTGTGCCGCCAACGTCTTGAATTCCGATCTTATAGACCGGCTTTTGGATCGGCTTCTCGCGCTTCGTGAGATATTTCTCGACGAACGAAAGGTTTGTTTTCTCGCAGCCGAGGTCGATCAGGATCACGCCGCCGACGTTTGGATGATCGGCGTAATTCGACAGCGTCCGCATCATCACGTCGAGCGTCGAGCCGTCTTGGCAGCCGCAGCCTTTGTTGTGCGGAATTGCGACAACGCCGTCAACATTCGGGAATTTCTCGCGGCTGTAGTGCATGAACTCCGCCATCATCGAGATCTGCGTCGCCTCATGGCTGGCGCACATCGAGGTCGGAACGATCAGTACGAAATTACGAGTTCCTGTACGTCCGTCGGGCCGCAAGAATCCCTCGAATGTTGCAGTTTCGTCGATCGAGAAGTAATCAGGCGCAGGCGTATTTAGATCGTCAGGAAGATCTCGAACGACCGGAACTTCGTCCGTCATATTGTCATGCGTGATCCATTCACCTGATGCGATTCCAAGCGAAGTGCCGATCGGTTGGCCATATTGGCGGACGAATTCGCCCTCCGGAATGTCCTTGGTCGCAAAGCGATGTCCCGGCGTCACAGCTGACTTCACGGTCACAGTTTGCCCATCAGGCAACGTCAGTAAAGAGCCCGCAACGGTCTCGTCCTTGACGACGGCGACGTTGTCGTCAGGGTTGACGATAATCGCAAATTCGCTGATCGCGACTGCTTTTTCCTGTGCGGTATCGGGCATTTCTAGTCTGCTAAAAGCTCCGGCGTAACGTATGTTCTGACATCCGAATGCAATCGAACCAGCAATCCGGGATTTTCGTCAACCTGTTTTCTGATCGCATCGGCATCGGCGGCGAATTCAGTTTCATTAAGCCGCTTGAAACTCGCTTTCTTAGCCGGAACTTCGGCCGCATCGACGATCGATTGCACGATTCGCTTTGCGCCGAGAATTGCTGCGGGCCCAAGCGTCAAAATGTACTTAGCATTGCGGCACTCAGCTTCGTCAGTCTCCGAAACACTGCTGCCGCCTGCTTTGAACTTTGAAATGTGATGTTCGAGGATGCTCGACGAAATGGCATTGATCCCCGCGACATCTTCGAGGGCAGCTCCGCTGCCGGGCTTGATATAGCAAAGGTGCGACGCGGCCTCGGCCTCAGGGCCGAGACCAAGAAAGAACAGGTCGATGCCGCCGAGCGATTCGAGGCGCTCTAGATATTTGGTAAGTTCGCCCTCAGTGTCGTCTGTCGCCGTATTCATTGGCGTAAAGCTCTTGATCTTGGCAAAGAAGTTTGGGCCGAGCAGACGCTCAAAATCACGAACAAAACTCAAGCTGTTCTCCATCGCCATCGGAGCCAATGCGTCCTGTGTGAACACATGTAGTCGTCCGAGCAGTTCATCGATCTCGTCGGTTTCTGCAAGCTTGGCGATGTGCTTGTACATCGCTTGAGCGCCACGGCCACCGAGAAGTATGATAACTATGTCACCTTGTTTTTCAGCGGCGTAGTCGCACAGCTCCTTGTATAGAGCAAGCCCGACAGCAGATTCATTGTCGAGAACATTAACGTTCAATTCATGAGTCGCGATGTCGCCGACCGAAGTCCCGCTCGCGAGCCATATGTTGTCGCCGGCCTCGCGTCGTTCTGTTGTTTTTTTTGCTTGAATTTGCACTTTGTTCTCTTTTGACTACAATTGTAATTGGTTAAACCAATTAAAATCAAGTAAGATTTTCAGAAATGTACTTGCGTGACCTCGAATTTTAGCACTTATACCGTATTTTATTGACTCTGGAGTCGCTTTGCTGAGGTTTTGTTAGCAACTGAATTGGTTTGTTTCTTATAAGTTCGATAACAAGTGGTAATACCTTTATAAAGATTTATGGCATTTTCAAAATTGGAACTTACAGGCCGCACCTCCGTTGTGATCGGCGGAACCAGCGGGATCGGTCGTGCAATTGCTCACGGAATGGCTCAGGCCGGAGCCGACGTTGTTTGCACGTCTCGCAGACAAGATCAGGTCGAAGCCGCGGCCGCTGAGATCGAGGCGTTTGGCAAACGAACGCTCCGCGTCGCGTCTGATGTTTCCGACAAAGCCTCTCTCGAATCGCTACTAACTGCCTGCAAATCCGAATTCGGCAAGGTCGATATCCTCGTCAATTCCGCCGGCCGCACTAAACGTACTCCAACGCTCGAACTCGAACAGGAAGAATGGGACGCCATAATGGAAACCAATCTCTCCGGAACGCTCAGAGCCTGCCAAGTGTTTGGCCAGCATATGGTCGATAACGGTTATGGTCGTATCGTAAACATTGCTTCGCTATCAACATTCGTTGCACTTTACGAAGTTGCAGCTTACGCTGCCAGCAAGGCAGCGGTCGCCAGCCTAACCAAATCGCTCGCAGTTGAATGGGCGAAACGCGGCGTTAATGTGAACGCGATCGCTCCCGGAGTTTTCCGAACGGCACTCAATCAAAAGCTGCTCGACGAATCGCCTCGCGGAGCCGAGTTTCTGACGAGAACGCCAATGGGACGCTTTGGCCAAGTCGAAGAACTTGCCGGAGCCGCAGTCTTTTTGGCAAGCGAAGCAGCGAGCTTTGTCACCGGCGAAGTTCTCGTCGTTGACGGCGGATTTCTTGCAAGCGGCGTTAATCAATGAGCAAAGAGATCGAGATCAAAACCGAACGCCTAGTTCGCAGCATCGGCTCGACGTACGCCGGCGTAATGTTGAACGCTCAGCATAATTTCGCGTGGATCACCGGCGGTGCAAATAACGCCATTGACACAAGTCGTGAGAATGGAGCGGCGACGATATTGATTACGAATCGCGGCAAACGCTACCTGATCGCCAACAACATCGAGATGCAGCGAATGCTTGATGAACAAGTCGATGCGTCACTGTTTAAGCCCTCAGAATTCCGATGGCAAGATGAAAAAGCAACGCCTGATCTCGTTCGCCAATTAGCTGGTGACCTCGCCGGAGGCCAAGTTATATCGGACATTCCGTTCACATCCGCGCCTGCTCTCGAATCAACGTTTTCATATTGCCGATTCGAATTGACCAATGACGAACAATCCCGCTATCGCTCTCTTGGCAAGGATGCGGCCGATGCGATGGCGAAAACGATCAGACAACTTCAGCCGGGAAAGACCGAGAACGATATCGCCAATTCTATGCGGCATGAACTCGGCAAATTCGGCATTAATTCCGTGGTTACACTTGTCGCTGCCGACGATCGCATCGCAAAATATCGGCATCCCGTTCCGACTGAGAACCGGTTCGACAAAACGCTTTTGCTCGTTACGTGTGCCAAACGTCACGGCTTGATCGCGAGTTTTAGTCGTATGGTCTCGATCG
Source organism: uncultured Acidobacteriota bacterium (assembly GCA_937871585.1). Taxonomy (GTDB): domain Bacteria; phylum Acidobacteriota; class Blastocatellia; order Pyrinomonadales; family Pyrinomonadaceae; genus OLB17. The sequence continues at coordinate 52,103 of CALMPJ010000220.1, forward strand.
GCGAACCAAGCGATGACCTGAAACGCCGAACGGAAGCTGCGGCGTTCGTAAACGCATCGCTTCAACACGCAACGAGAATAGCCGTGAATCCGGAAACCTTGAGTGCCGAACTTTACGCTGTGGCTGAACAAGCTTATGATCGGGCCGGTTTTCCCGGCGAGATCGACAAGCATCATCAAGGCGGAGCGGCCGGATATCGCACACGAGATTGGGTCGCACATCCGTCCGGCGGCGATCAGCTATTTCCGCAGCAAGGATTTGCGTGGAACCCTTCGATAACAGGAACTAAGGTCGAGGACACGATCATTCGTAATGGAAACGAGATCGAGGTCATCACCAACAGCGCGGAATTTCCATTGATCGAATCCGTGATCGACGGACACACATATATTTCGCATGGCATTTTAACCATATAAATAGGAGCAACAGACGATGAACAACGACCAGGCAGACATTATCGAAAGCCAGAAAGAGCAGGACGACGGCGAATTTCTCGCGGCACCCGAAGAATCCGGCGGCAGCGCCGCAGGAGCCGTGATCGCGGGTGTCGGTGACGTAGTTCAACGCGTCGGACGCTATCGTTGGACGATCTGCGCGCTGCTGTTCTTCGCCTCGGCCGTTAACTATGTCGATCGACAAGTCATCGCGATCCTCAAGCCAACGCTTCAGGGCGAATTCGGCTGGACGGACATCGACTACGGCTGGATCATCTTCGCGTTCTCGACTGCCTATGCTCTTGGCTTCATCTTTGCGGGCCGCTTTATGGACAAGGTCGGCACAAAGATAGGTTTCACTGTCGCGATCGTGCTTTGGAGCATCGGTGCATTGATGCACGCTTGGGCAGTCGGCGTTGGTGAGGTTGCGCTTCCGATCCTGACTCCGATCATCGATGGCCTGTTAGCGGCGATAAACGCGATCATCACACCGCTCGGCTTTGCTCCTTGGTCGATCGTGCTGTCCGTTTCCGTTGCCGGCTTCATCGTCGCAAGATTCGTACTTGGGCTTGGCGAATCGGGCAACTTCCCGGCTGCGATCAAAACTACTGCCGAATGGTTCCCTAAGAAAGAACGTGCACTCTCGACAGGTATCTTCAACGCCGGAACGAATGTCGGGGCTCTCGTTACACCGCTTGCCGTACCGATCTTGGTTGCCTATTGGGGCTGGTACGAAGCCTTTATCGTCACCGGTGCTCTCGGTTTCGTATGGCTCATATTCTGGCTCTGGCTTTACAAACGCCCTGAGGAACATCCTCGCGTTTCTGCCGAAGAACTAGCTTACATTCAAAGCGATCCGTCCGATCCTGTGACCAAAGTGCCTTGGGGAAAACTCATCAGATATCGTCAAACGTGGGCGTTCGCTATCGGTAAATTCCTGACCGATCCGATCTGGTGGATCTATCTTTTCTGGGTGCCCGATTTCCTACAGCGTCAACATGGCCTCGATCTCAAATCGTTCGGCCTGCCGATCGCCGTGATCTACATCATCGCAGACGTAGGCAGTGTCGGCGGCGGCTGGATCTCGTCGTGGCTCATCAAGAAGGGCTATTCCGTCAACCGTTCGCGCAAAACCGCGATGCTTGTTTGTGCCGTAGCCGTAATTCCGATCGTGATCGCATCGTGGACATCGAGCCTATGGCTGAGCGTCATCCTGATCGGTATTGCCGCAGCAGCTCACCAAGGCTGGTCGGCCAATCTGTTTACGCTAACCAGCGATACTTTCCCGAAACAAGCTGTCGGTTCCGTCGTCGGTATCGGCGGCATGATCGGAGCCATCGGCGGAATGGTCATCGCACCGCTCGTCGGCTACATACTGGCAAAAACCGGCAGCTATGTGCCGATCTTCATCATCGCGGCGTCGGCATATCTCATTGCCCTGCTGCTGATACATTTGCTTGCTCCAAAGCTTGAGCAGGCAAAGATCGAAGCATAATGCTTACACTTTCCTCAATTTTTTTTGGGCCGTCCGACTTGGGCGGCATTTACTTTTCAACTCTAAACCAGTCGATATCGACGGTTCCGGCGTCGTTGAATTTGGCGGGACGTGTGTAGGCGAAGCCGATCTTGGCTCCTATCCAACGGCCTTCGCGGGCCTTGAATGGCGAACCGATCGAAGCGAAATTCGTGCCGTCGATGCTGTATTTTAACTGAACAACTGCTCCGGCCTTGACCTCGGCACGCAGATAGAATTCGGTACCAGCCAGTGAGTTGGCAGGAGATTCGACCTCGGCGGCTCCTTTGTCAGCGCCCACTGCGGTCGCTTGAGTGACGAACAATTTGCCGCCTTTGTTCGTGAGAACGAGTGCGGAATAGTCCATTCCCATCACGACAAAGTAGAACCGTTCGCCTTCGAATCGCGGTTTGATCGACAGCTTTGCAGTCGCGGTAAATTCATCCGCAGGCGTCTTCTGCACGAGCAGATTCGACAGGTCCCAAAGGTTCTTGTAGCCTTCGGGCAATTGAACGGAGTTCATTCTCATAACGCCGCGAGTCGGGAATGGGAATGCCCATTCGGGCTTCGAGTTGCCGTGCCACTGCCATTGCAGGCCGAGCGAGCTGGCATTGAATTCGTCGCTGTCCGGCGGCGTTGTTATGGGAAAGGTACCGAGGTTCGGCTTCTTGAACGTCATCACAGGCTCGCCAGTTCCGTCGCCATCTTTGTCGATGCCCATGACCGGAAAGCCGTTCTTCCAAACGGTCGGCTGCAAGTGGACGACTCGTCCATAAGGCCCTTTGTCCTGAAAATGCAGGAACCACCATTCGCCGTTCGGTGTATCGACAAGGCCGCCTTGGTGCGGACCATTGACTGTGGTCGATCCCTGAGCAAGCGAAACGTGACGCTCGTACGGGCCGTAGATGTTCTTCGATCTGAGGGCAAGCTGCCAGCCGGTCGGCACACCGCCGGCAGGAGCGAAGATGTAATAGTAGCCGTCTTTTTTGTAGAATTTCGGCCCTTCGATCGTATTGTCGGTATTATCGTGGCCGTCATAGACCATCACGCCGTCGTCGAGCAGTTTCGTGCCGTCGGGCGACATTTTGTTTACGACAAGAACGGTTTTGATGCCCGCACGTGAGCCTGCAAAAGCGTGAACGAGATACGCGTTTCCGTCTTCGTCCCACAAAGGACAAGGATCGATCCAGCCTTTGGCTTCCTTTACGAGCAGAGGTTTCGACCATTCGCCGGCCGGATCTTTGGTCTTCGTCATAAAGATGCCGAAGTCAGGATCGCCGTAGTAGATGTAGTATTCGCCCTTGTGAAATCGGATCGCAGGAGCCCAAACGCCGCCGCCGTGCTGCGGTTTCGCGAAGACTTCGCGAGGTTCGAGTTCGCGAATAGCGTGATTGATCAGCCGCCAGTTAATGAGGTCTTTCGAATGCAGGATCGGAAGTCCAGGAATCGACGCAAAACTCGACGCCGTCATGTAAAAATCCGATCCGACGCGGACAACATCAGGATCGGAATAGTCGGCATTGATGACCGGATTCTTGTATGTGCCATCGCCATTGTCCGCGACCCAAACCTTTGAGACCTGGGCAGTTGCGGCAGCCGCAAACAAAAGAACGACGAGAACTAACCACCGAAGGTCAATTTGTCTTTCCATTAGATTCGGCGGCCTCTTGAGCTTCGCGACGCTGAGCTTTTTGAGTTTCAACCAGATGGTCGTGCATCGCGTTTCGGGCAGCTGAAGGATCGCGTTCGCGCATCGCACGATAGATATTGTGGTGCTGTTCGGCTGACTCTTTGAGATCCAATGCTCGATGAACCGTCTTACTGCGGCTGTCGAACAAGATCGTAGCGACCATGTTCATTAGACTGGTCAGAATGCGATTGTTCGACGCCGCGGCGATCGTTTGGTGAAACCGCATATCGTGAACAAGGTAATCCTCAGGGTCTGCGAGCGACGCGTACATGCCCGTGATCTCTTCGGCCATCAAGGTCATCTGCTCGCTCGTTGCACGCTCAGCGGCGAGTCCGGCGATGCTCATTTCTAACGCAAGCCGTGCCTCGAACATCTCATCGGTCGTAAAACCGTGAAGAGCCGACAGCATCTTGAGAGCACTGCCATCGAGCGTGGGCGATTCGTCAGCAGCAGCGACGAATGTTCCCGCACCTTGTTTCGACTGAAGAATACCGACCGTCGAGAGCGAGCGAATTCCCGCACGCAGCGTCGGACGGCTGACACCGAGCAGTTTTGCGAGGTCGCGTTCCGGCGGCAAACGGTCGCCTGCCGCAAGTTCGCCGCTGTGGATCATGTCGCGAAGACGCACGACTACTTCTTCAGCGGTCGTGCCGTTCTTTTCGGCATTGAGATTCTTAAAAACGGCTGGTGTCTTTCGCGGCATTGTCCTTTATTTATGGTTATTTTAACTCAATCGGAACGCATTGTCGAAGCAATTTGCAAGAGCTACTTGCCCGGCTGTTTGTCGGCAAATATCTTGATCAAGATCATCGAAAAGCCCTTTCCGGTCACCGTTCGCTGATGCCGAGTTCCGCGCGGAACAAAAATCAGGTCGCCTTTCTTGATCTCGACCTTATCGCCGCCGGTGGCCTCTTTTGCACGCCATTCGCCGGGAGAGATCTCGTTTGGCGAAACAAGCGTTCCGCCGAGCATCAGCGTCGCTTTGCCGCTAAGGACGTAATAGATATCGTCCGAACCGTCGTGAACCTCGTTCAGATCGCCTTCGCGTTTGCTGTCATGAAAAACGGCAACGCGCGTTTGTTCACCGGCGGCCGCAACAACGTCTTCGTTAGTATTGCCCGGCTTTGCTTTCAACGCCGATTCGATGTCGGAAACCTGCTGCTTCGTCTTTACAACGTAAGGCCGCTTTGCCGTCGACGGCTGTCGAGCCTGTGAAAAAGCTGCCGCAGAAGCAGCCAAAACAAAGAGTACCGTCAGTAGATATTTCATATTCTATTTTCCTTTCGTCTGTGCGAGCAACCATTTTGCGAGGTCGCGAGACGCAGTAAAGTTCTGAAACTCCGCCGGCAAACGTCGGCCGTCAACATATTCGTTGTATAGCCACGGATCGCCGATCACGTAAACCATTCCCTTACCATGTTTAGATATCGCCATCAGATGGTCGCCATTTACGGTCAGAACAGACTTTGCCTTACCGGAAAGTGTCAGGGTCGAAACCTCTTTGACGAAGATCTTTTTGGTGTTCGCAAAGATCGGATTGCCGGCAGGAATGTCGACGCCGCCCATTTGGTGGTTGTTCGCCGGGACGACCTCGTATTTGCGATCCTTGTTGAACTTGATACCGAATGCTTCACTCAAAGTGTTGAACTTATCGAGTTCCGCATTCTGACCGTCGTTGCCCATCAGCACGAGAACGCCGCCTTTTTTCACCCAATCGGCGATCGCCTTGACATGTCGCGGCTCAACAAAATTCGGATTTGCGGTCTCTTTTGCGGTGTCAGGATCGACCATGATGTAAACGCTCGCGTTGGCAAGCGAAGCCGCCGTAGGCTCAGCACTAAGTTCCGAAAGACGAGCTCCCATCGAGCGAAATGCTCCGCCCCAGAACATGAATCCGGCGTCGGGACGCTCGTTCCACTTGTAGTGCCAGACCTCGTCGCCCTTAAAATTCTTGCTCGGACGGATCTCGTGATTGAAGTAGTCGTCGAGGACCACATTCTTGCCGCGACCGCTCCAGCCGCGTTCATACGCCTCCATTTCAAGAGCCGCACGTATAGCAGGGCCGAGTCCTTTTGCATCATTCGTTCGCAACTTCTCCGACATATAATAGTCAAACGAACCATCGCGATACGGATTGCCGCCGAGGCCTGAGACCGACACCGTTCCTTCCCAATCGGTGTTGCCATCGGCATTGGTCTTGATGAACTCTTTCTTGATGCCGTTCCAGCCGCTGACGGCGACCTTCATATACTTCTCCGGCAGCCAGCCCTCGCGAACGCCGCGTGCGATCGCATAAACGAACATCGCCGAAGCCGACGATTCGATGTAATTCGGCTTGCGATCCGGAAGGTCGATGATGTCGTACCAAACGCCCGTCTTCTTGTCCTGATATTTTTCGATAGCTGCGGCCTCGCGTTCGAGAATTGCGATCAGTTCGCCGCGACGCGGATGGTTCTTTGGAAAATATTCGAGCGTGTCGACCAATCCCATTGCGTACCAGCCCATCGCTCGCCCCCAAACGTGCGGCGACATTCCTGTCGTTTTGTCCGCCCATCGCTGCTGCTTCGATTCGTCCCAACCGTGATAGAGCAAGCCGGTTTTTGGGTCGCGGCTGTGCTTTTCCATCCAGACGAATTGGTTCGCAATGTCTTCCCAATTATTCTCGGCAAAAACCTGCGAATATTCGGCATAGAACGGCTGGCCCATATAAAGCCCGTCGAGCCACATCTGGAAAGGGTAGATCTTCTTATGCCAGAAACCGCCTTCGTTCGTTCGCGGGGGTGTCTTGAGCTGCGCGCGGAAAACCTTGACCATCTTTCGATACTTATCGTTCCCGGTCGCACGGTACATGATCATCATCGCCAATGCGGGCGTGACGTGATCGATGTTGTATTCCTCGAGGTGATAATCCTTATGATTGCCCTTTTCATCGATCCAATGGTCCATACCTTTTTGGATGTGTTGGTAATACTTCACATCGCCGGTCGTCTGCCACATCGCGTCGATAGCTTTGAGTATGACGCCTTGTTCGTAGTTCCACTTCGGCGGAATTCCCGGTTGATTGCGAGCATCGACCCAGATTCGCTTCATTGCCGTATCGGCAAGTTTCTCGGAAAGCGGCGCGTTTTGAGCAAACGTCGCAAGGCTAAAGGTCAGAACAAATAACAACAATAGGGCGTTTTTCATAAGGCTTTACTTCTTCAGCGGAATAGCTGCATTCCAGCTTGCTCCCTGGCCGTTCAACTGGCCTCTGACTGCAAAGAACACGGTCGTCGGCTTTCCATTTTCTATCAAAACGTGCGGCCGTTCGGTTTTTGCTACACGCTGCATGCTACCGTCGGCCATCTTTATGCTACGCGAAACGGCGATCGCATCGGGCGGCGTCGACCATTTGATGCCATCGTTCGAAGTGGCAAAGAATATCTCTTTGTCAGGCGAATATTTCCGTTCGTGATCGAGCATCAGTGCTTTGAATTTCCCATTCTCGACCCAAATGAACGGGTCTTCGGCACCGATGCCCATGTTCAACGGCTCGTTTCCGACACGTTTGTATTCCGCATCAAAACGGTCTGCGATCGCGAGTCCGATAGCATGAACGGTCAGTCGCGTCACGCCTTTGTAGTAGAGCATCACGCGGCCGTCCTTCATCACAACCGGAGCGGCATTGCTGGTCAAGTACTGGTCCCAAGCTCCGGGAACTACATCCAAGATCGGCTTATCGAGCCGTTTCCACGGGCCGTATGGCGATTTGGAAGTAGCCAATCCGATGCGTTCCTGACGATGGGCCTCAAGCTTTTTCGGATGCGTTTCCGAAATGCGAAAATCCATTCCCGGGCGAGGTCCGGTGTAGGTAGTTCCGGTGTAATACAAAAGATACGTGTCCCTATATTTTCGTATCGCCGGATTGTGCGTCATCTGGCCGTCCCAGTATTGTTCGCCACGCGGAGCCAATGCGACATCATTGAATTTATATGGGCCTTCGGGTTTGTCTGAAATGGCGTGAACTATCTCAGAATTTGTCAGCCAATACGGCCCAAATCCCGGAGGTTTTGGCCAGCGGGACGCGAACATATGATACTTGCCTTCTTCGCCCTTGATGACCGAACCGCACCAGACCCAAAAGCCGTCCATCTTGAAGCCACCGTCCATCGGTGCTGGCGTTAACCGCGACCGAAATTCGTTCGGTTGAGGTGACCTGAGCAACTTTACGAGCTTCAGCTTGTTCTCGCGAATTCCCTCAACAACGAGAGCGGCTGCCTCATCGGCTCCTTTCGGATTGTAGTGCGTGTTGTCATCGACGCCTTTCGGGAAATTTGGATGCTCGTCGGGCTTTAGCTGCAGGAAGAGTTGCTTCGAACCTTCGACGCCGTAGCCTTTGATCAAGACCTCGGTCTTTCGGTGCATATCGATGAGCGGCACCTTCAGTTCCTTTGAAAGCGAGCGAAATGCGTCGGGATACTCCGCGGGATGCTGATCGACAAAGTTTCCGTCCTTGTCGAATCTGCGACGCATCACCGGCGTCAGGAATAGTGGATTTCCGCCCTTTGCACGAACATCGTTCACCATTCGAACGAGGTTGGCTCGGAACTGATCAGGCGGCGAATACCGTTCGCCTTTCTCTTTTGATTCATCGTTGTGGCCGAACTGAATAAAGACCCAATCGCCTTTCTTCATATCGTCGAGGATCTTTTGCCAACTGCCCTCGGAAATGAACGTCTTGGTGCTGCGGCCATTTGCGGCTCGATTTTCGACTACGACAGTTCCATCTTTGAAATGCTTGCCAAGCATCTCGCCCCAGCCAGTCTCGGGCCGACGATCGTCGGTTTTTGGCGCACATGTCGAGTCGCCGGACAAGAAAATTGTAACCGGCTGCTTCTGTGCAAATGCCGAAACGGCAAGCACAGCAATGAGAAAGAAAGTCCTCATATCTTAACGAGTTCGTTGATCTTGACCGGACGCTGCTGCTCGATACTCGTTCGGGCGGCGATTCCGGTTAGGCATGACATCGCCCCGGCGCGTGCACTTGGCAGCCGCAGGTGTTCGCCAAAATCTGCCTTTCGAAAGATCGTTTCGCGCAGCCGATCGTCGCCGCCAAAATGGCCGCCGCCAACCTGCGGCATGTCGAGCTCCTCGTGCTTTCCGAAATTCTTCGACAAAAATGCTGTCGAATTCCGCGGAGCGTCCCACGGCTGACGTTCGTAATCGCGAACTTCGAGACGGCCTTTCGTGCCGTTGAAAGCAAGGCGATAGCCTTCAATCGGCATCGCGGCGTTCAACGAATATGCGAGGCTTGAACCGTTCGAATATCGCACGATCGCCGACATCGTGTCGTAAATATCAACGTCGTCCTTGTAAACACAGCCGTCGCGATTGTAGCCGTCAAAGCTCTCGCATTCGGAATAGAGCTTCGTCAAACGAGCATCTTTTGTAACATCCCAGTAGAACGGACACTTGGTCTTATGCGGGCACGAGCGGCAATTCGTATGGCGAAACGCACCATTTTTGCCGTAAACATTCAGCGCTCCGTAGGCCGTGACCTCGACAGGATCGGCGGCGAGGAACCAGTTGATCAGAGCGAAATGGTGCGTCGCCTTGTGCACCCAGAGACTGCCGCCGCCGCTTTTTAGTCTATGCCAACGGCGAAAATAATCCGCACCGTGGCGCGTGTCGAGATACCAAGCGAAATCTACGGAAGTCACCTTTCCGATCTCGCCCGACGCGATGATGTTCTTGATCTTTTCGTGCTTCGGAGCATAGCGATAGTTGAACGTGACAATAATATTCCGACCATGCTTCTTCTCCGCGGCAAGCACTGACTGGCAATCTTTCGCATCGGTCACCATTGGCTTTTCGGTGATAACATTGACGCCTTTTTCGAGTGCTCGTTTGATGAAAATGTGGTGCGTCGAATCAACGGTCGTGACCATAACGGTCTGTGGCTTGGTCGTGTCAAGCATCTTGTCGAAGTCTGTGAACGTCAGGCAATCGACACCGATCAGCTTCTTTCCGGCCTCAACACGCAGCGGATTCTTGTCGCAGAGTCCAACAAACTCGACAACGTCTTTGTATCGTTCGGCAATGTCCTTGCCCCACATTCCGGTGGCTCGGTGTCCGGTGCCAATTATTGCGTAGCTCAGCCGCTCAAGCGGCGTAACCACTGCCGGGACGATCCTTGACCCCAGTAATAGCCCTGCCGCCGCAGTTCCTGCTGTCGTGACAAATCCTCGCCGATCTACTTTCTTCATAGGCTATAGAGAATCTACAGTTTTCCCGCCGATCTTTACGTTTGAGAGTTTTAGACCTTTGACGTTTTT
>CALMPJ010000221.1 GCA_937871585.1 uncultured Acidobacteriota bacterium
TCGTGTCAGTTCCCTGACCTTCCATGATCGTGCCGTTCGATGCTGTCCTGCGGAACTTTAACGCGACCGGCGAAGCCATATCAGGAATTGCCCGGAATCGAACAGGATCGCCTTCGGTCACACTACTCGGACCTTCGAGCCTGTAGCGATAAGGACACGGCTTGGTGATCGTCTCTTCGACGGTCTTTAAACAGATACAGTTCTTCCAACCTTTCTTGATCTCTACTTCCTGACGATAGATCTTACCGCCGGGGCCTTCGACCTCGATGGTGTGAAATCCCGGAGCGAGATAAAACTCAGCCGCATCGCCGACGCCGCTCATGCCGCGGTATTCGCCGTTGATCTTTACAGGATAGGCAACAGGTGACGTTTTCACCGTCAATGTTCCCATGCCTTTCGGGGCTTTGTTCTTCTTTTCTTTCTCGCCGCCATTTGCCATCGCTGTCGAGACCGAAACGGCCAGCAGCAGGCTTAGGGCTAAGATCAGATTGGTTCTAATGGATCGCATTATAATTTCCTCTTGATAGTTGGCGGACAGTTTCCGCCGAATGTCTCAAAATATTTCAGTTGCGTGTGTTAAGCCGAATATTACAGCAACACACGCAACTTACTCAAGTTTATTCGTTATCGTCCGGGCCGGTGCCGTCGCCATTCTCGCTCTTTTTGCCAAAGCGGCGGCGAGCTGCGAGTCCGATCGATGCCAGACCGGTGCCGAACAACAATATCGTCACTGGCTCAGGCACGGGCTGCGGCGGAGTCGGCGTCATCGTCGGCGGCGGCGTCTTGGTCGGTGTTACGACCGGCGTCTTTGTCGGCGTAACAGTCGGTGTTTCCGTAGGCGTTGGCGTCGGCGTGATAGGCGTCGGTGTCGGCGTCTGTCCGGGGATCGTCGGCGTCGGCGTCGGCTCGTCCTTCTTACGCTTGATCAAGATGAAAGCGATAGGAATAGCCGCAAGGCCGAGCAATGCCCATTTCGGGAAGCCCTTGCCTGCCGGAGGCTCCGGTTCACAGTTACAATCTTCTTCGACGACGATGTCGCTCTTCGTTTCAGTGATGACGCGGCCGTCCTGTTTCTTTTTCTTGTCGTCGTCATCGTCTTCGCCAACGAGAATACCGTCATAAGCACCGGCAACCGTCAGGCGTGCGAAGTTGATCGTGTCAGCCTTTCCTGGCTTGGCATTGACGATCTGAACAACTTGATCGAAACGGACCGGACCGGCTTCGACCTTGGCAAAAGCACCGAGGATCGACACTAAACAAAGGGCCGACAAAAAGATTCTGTAGTCTAGGTTTTTCATTTTCGTACCTTAACTGAACGTATTTTTCCCTCGACAGGAAACACACCTTCACAGTCAATTGGCACTCAAATGTGAATCGGATTATTGGGGCAGTGCTGAAAATATAGCAAAGTGTGCAGGCAAATGCACGTGAATTTTGCGATTTTTTCGCTGCGAAACACCAAAAATCGTGTATTTCTGCGATTTCAGAGGCAAAAAATGTCTATTAAGACACCTTTTCCAGGAAATTGAGAGATTTTTTCAAATATTTCGATCTCTCGCACACAACGAAAAACCGGCTACCACTAAATAGTGGTAACCGGTTGATTATTCCGAAATCGACGGTGAATTATTCTTCGCCGCCGGCTTCTTTTGACTTTTCTTCGGCAAGGATCGCTTTGCGGGAAAGCTTGATCTTGTTGCCTTCTTTGCCGATACACTTGACTAGGATCTGCTGACCTTCTTTGAGTTCATCGCGGACGTCTTTGACACGGCGATCTGAGATCTCAGAGATGTGCAGCAAACCATCGAGGCCTGGCATGATCTCGACGAACGCACCGAAATCGACGATACGCGAAACGGTGCCCATATAGGTCTCGCCGATCTCAGCTTCGGCAGTGATCGCCTTGATACGTGCGATCGCGGCCTGAGCGGCGTCGCCGTCGCTGGTTGCGATCGAGATGGTACCGTCGTCTTCGATGTCGATCTTGGCTCCGGTTTCTTCGGTGATCGAACGAATAACGCTGCCGCCTTTGCCGATGACATCGCGGATCTTGTCCGGATGAATCTTCATCGTGATGATGCGCGGTGCGAACTCCGAAAGTTCCTCACGCGGACCGTCGATCGACTTAGCCATAATGTCGAGGATGTGCAAACGGCCTTTGCGAGCCTGTTCGAGAGCCTCTTGCAAGATCGTCGCGTTGATTCCGTCGATCTTGATGTCCATTTGCAAAGCCGTGATGCCGTCAGCAGTTCCGGTGACCTTAAAGTCCATGTCGCCGTAATGATCTTCGGCTCCGGCGATGTCGGACAAGATCGCGTAACGATTGCCTTCCATGACGAGGCCCATCGCGACGCCCGCGACCGGCTTCTTGATCGGCACACCTGCGTCCATCAGACTCAGGATCCCGCCGCAAACGGTCGCCATTGAAGACGAACCATTCGATTCCGTAATGTCCGAAACGATACGAAGCGTGTATGGGAATTCGGTCTCGTCCGGCAACACGGCCATGATCGCTCGGCGTGCAAGATTTCCGTGGCCGGTCTCACGTCGCGAAGTGCTGCCAAATCTGCCGGTTTCGCCGACTGAATAAGGCGGGAAATTGTAGTGCAGCATAAACCGCCGATCGACAGTTCCTTTCTCTAGGTCGTCCATGAACTGGCCGTCAACCTTGGTGCCAAGCGTGGTCGAGACCATCGCCTGCGTTTCGCCGCGAGTGAACAGTGCCGAACCATGAACACGCGGCAGCCAACCGACTTCGCACGAGATCGGTCGAATTTCCGAGAACTTACGGCCGTCCGGACGACGCTTGTTTCCGAGCATATCTTCGCGGAAGATCTTTTCCTTGAGCTGGCCAAACGCCTTTCCGGCCGTGGCACGTGCTCCCGGATCGTCTTCAGGGAAACTCTCGACAACCTCTTTCTTGAGGGCGTCGATGCCCGCGTAAACCTCGATCTTTTCGCGGCCTGTCGAATCAAGTGCGGCGCGGAGTTTGTCGCTCCAGTTCTTTTCAACATCAGCAACGATGCCCGCATCGAGTTCCGGAACATTGAATTCACGCTTGGTGATATTGAGAGCCTTCCCTAGTTCTTTCTGCCACAGACAGAGGCGCTTGATCTCGCGATGAGCAAGCATCAACGCCTCGACCATGATCGTTTCGTTGACCTCGCCGGCTTCGCATTCGACCATGCAGATCGCTTCTTCGGTTCCGGCGACGATAAGATCGAGTTGGCTTTCGCGGCGTTCGTCGTAGGTCGGATTGATAATGTACTTACCGTCGATCAGACCGATGCGGACGCCGCCGATCGGATTGTTGAACGGAATGTCCGACAAGTACAGCGCACACGAAGCACCTGTGATAGCGATCACGTCAGGATCGTTGTCCATGTCAGCCGAGATGACCGACGCGACGATCTGAGTTTCAAATCGGTAACCGTCGGCGAACAACGGACGAACCGGACGGTCGATCATTCGACACGTCAGAATTTCCTTTTCGCTTGGACGGCCTTCGCGGCGGAAGTAGTTCCCCGGAATGCGTCCCGCGGCAAACGAGTTCTCACGATACTCGACGGTCAGCGGGAAAAAGTCCAAACCTTCCTTTGCACTACGAGCCGAAACCGCTGCTACAAGCAGCATCGTATCTCCATAACGAATCACGACCGAACCGTCGGCCTGTTTGGCAACCTTGCCTGTTTCTACGATCAGATCTTGCGAACCAAGCTTGATCGATTCATTCAAATATTTTTTTGGCATTTGTATTTCCTTACAAAAAAAGAGACGAAAGCGCGTGCCGTGAAGCCCTTTCGTCTCAGTCAACAATTGGATTTTTCAAACTTCTATCTTCCGTAGGCTTGTTAGGCTGTCACGTTCAGCAACCTGCGGCGATCTCTTCGCGAAGTTCGTTTTCTAAAATCTCGGCCCGAAGCGGCCCTAACTTTACAAAGTTAGCGACGAATTCCGAGCTTCTTAATGATCTCGTGATATTCGTTGATGTCCTTACGCTTGAGATAATCAAGCAATTTCCTACGTCGCGAGACCATAATGAGCAAGCCTCGACGCGAGTGATTGTCCTTCTTGTGGATCTTAAAATGCTCGGTCAATTCCTTGATCCGCTCCGTCAAAAGAGCGATCTGCACCTGCGACGAACCGGTATCCGACGCATGTGTCTTGTAATCTCTAACTAACTGTTCCTTTACTTCTTTTGCTGTTGCCATAACTTTACTTACTAACTATAGCCTCTCCTATTGCTCGCAGTAACTCCGAAAACAAGTCCGGTAACCACGAAATTTTTATTAACAACTATCTCTAATTGTTCCTATAACACTAACATATTCAAGCATTAAGGGCAATCCGCGACCAAAGTCGCCCACCAATCAAACCTTTGTATAGAGCCCGTGCACGATGCCCCCTTCGGAATCAAATCGATTCTCGATCATTGAGAATAGTTCGTCGTCGCCGCGTTCGAATTTCTGAAAGATCGAATAGGCCACCAGATCTGCCAATTGGATCAGCCTTGACGCCCTAGAATCCAGAAAGAGCGGAACCTCAGATAGATTTCGAAGAACTCCCCACCTATGTCCGACGGTTCGAAAGTCGGTCGCTAGTCCTTGGATAGTTGTTTCATAGGTCGACTTGTCAAAAATGATAAGTCCACGATGAGTGTCGCCTCGTTTATGCAGTCTCGACAAATAGTGGTCAAATCTACTCGCTAGCTGCTCGAACGCGAATTCCACCGGATCTTCTGGTGTGACCAGCGATTTCTTTACAACCGCCGCGAACAGTCGATTGCCAGGATGTGAATCAAGTATCGCTTGGAGTGAGTCTTTTATCGCAATCCGACGGTCTTCTTTAGTAAATCTTCGAAAGATCCCCTTGCCGGTTCTCATCGGATTACCGTGAAGTTCGACCGACGATGGATCAGCGGCGTCAAATCTGCCGGCTATCTTATCTAGCTCTTGCGAAAGCCAATATCCTTGCCGCTCAAAGAGGCCTAACCCGGCAAGAACGAAGTGATCTTGACCGGCATCTGTCGAGGCTCCGGATTCGTCGGCGTAAAGTAGGTACATAAAAAATTCAGTCAGGGGAAGACCAAGCTTCCACGGCCTGAGAAAAGTCAGACCTCCCGACTGAAATTAAAGATTTGCACAACTAAAGTACAAAGTCAATAATTCGCTTAGACCTCATACTTGAACTCTTCCATGAACTTCGTCGAGAAATTGCCTTTGCGGAAATTCTCATCTGCCATGATCGCTCTGTGAAGCGGGATCGTGGTCTTTATGCCTTCGATAACGGTCATCTCAAGGGCACGCTGCATTCGGGCTATGGCGATCTCGCGGGTTCGAGCGTGGACGATGAGTTTTGCGATCATCGAATCGTAGTACGGCGGAACGACGTAGCCTGGATAAACGGCAGTATCGATGCGAACTCCGGGACCGCCGGGCAGATTGAATGCGGTTATCTTGCCTGGACTTGGCGTGAATTTCACAGGGTCTTCGGCATTGATGCGGCATTCGATAGAGTGGCCGCGAATTATCACATCATCCTGAGCAAACTGCATATCCTCACCGCGAGCGACCAAGATCTGATTGCGAACGATGTCGGTGAGCGTGACCATCTCGGTCACCGGATGCTCGACCTGAATTCGCGTGTTCATTTCCATGAAATAGAAACGATCATCTTCGTCGAGCAGAAATTCGAATGTACCTGCACTCGAATATCCAATTTCCTGACAAGCTTTGACCGCAACGGCTCCCATTGCCTCCCGCAATTCTGCGGAAATTGCAGGCGAAGGCGCTTCTTCGAGCAGTTTTTGGTGTCGACGCTGAATGGTACATTCCCGTTCGCCGAGGTGAACCACATTACCGTGTTCGTCCGCCAGAACTTGGATCTCGATATGTCGAGGCCGTTCGATATAGCGCTCGATATAGACGGCTCCGTTCTTAAATGCATTGAGGGCTTCCGTCTGTGCGAGTTCGAGATTTGTCGCAAGTTCGCTTTCTTCGCGAACGATACGCATACCGCGACCGCCGCCGCCGGCTGCGGCTTTGATAATGAGCGGAAAACCGATCTCAAGTGCGAGCTTCTTTGCTTCTTCGGCAGACTCGATCGGATCGGGACTTCCCGGCAAGATCGGCACACCGGCCGCCGTCATTGTACGGCGAGCTTCGACCTTGTCGCCCATCATTCCGATAACGTCGGGGTTCGGGCCAATGAATTTGATGTTGCAGTCTTCGCAGATCTTGGCGAATGTCGCCGATTCCGCCAAGAATCCGTAGCCGGGATGAATTGCATCAACATTCGTGATCTCAGCGGCACTTATTATCGACGGAATGTTCAGATAACTCTCAGCGGATGAGGCCGGCCCGACGCAGATCGCCTCGTCGGCGAATCTGACATGGAGAGCTTCGCGGTCGGCTTCGCTGTGCACGGCAACGGTCTTGATGCCCATTTCCTTACACGACCAAATGATGCGATTCGCGATCTCGCCGCGATTGGCGATCAGGATTTTCTTGATCTCACGCATATAAAGCTAGCAGTAAGCCGTAAGCAGTCAGCAGTCAGAAAAAGACGGCTCACTGCTTACGGCTCACTGCTTACGGCTCACTGCTTACAAACGTTTATTTTCTAACTCCAAACAACGCCTGGCCGAATTCGACCGGCTGGCCGTTCTCCACGTAGATCTTGACGATCTCACCCGAAACTTCGGCCTGAATTTCGTTCATCAGTTTCATCGCTTCGACGATACAAACCGTCGAGTCAGCCGAAACATTGCTGCCTTCTGAAACATACGGAGCCTTGTCAGGTCCCGGCGAACGATAGAATGTCCCGACGATCGGCGACGTGATCTTGAAAAGGTCAGCGTCCGGATCGGCCACCTCAGCGGCAGGAGCAGTTGCAGGAGCAGAAGTTGCTACTGGAGCAGTAGCCGGAACTGCCGCTGCCGGTGTTACTGCTGCTGTTACGGTCTGCTGTTTACTCAGCCGAACTCGGATATTCTCGTTTTCAAACTCAAAATCCGTGAAACCGTGCTCATTAACAAGCGCGGCGAGCGATTGCAGTTCATCCATGTTGAACGAAGGTTCGCCGCCGTGCTTTTTGTCGTGTTTATGTTCGCTCACTTGTTCTTCCGTTTTTGCTCTGGCCGCTTGGTCACCGCTCATGAACTATAGCCTCCGCTCAAAGTTTACGCTTTAGCGGCGAGTTCACTCGGATTATCAACAAGTTCGATAACCGCCATCTCGGCATTGT
>CALMPJ010000222.1 GCA_937871585.1 uncultured Acidobacteriota bacterium
CCGGGCCCCCCACCCCCCCACGACCCCAAGGGTGTTGGGGGCCCCCCCCCGGGGACCAGACTTCAAAAAAAGGCCACCCCCCCCCGCCACAGGGGCCCGGAGCCCCGCCGATAATAGCCGACGCGTGTCTTCGCTTGTGATGCTTGCCAGCCCAAATCGGTGCGTGCGCTCAAACGGATTGAGCATGTAGCCAAGCAGAACTAGCAGACCGACGAATGCTATTCGCAGTATGAGAACGTCAACCTTCATCGTGGTTAATATATCACGAGTATTTATAGGTATTAAAGCCGTTCGAGTTCCACAAAAATGGTATTATCTGGTTTTCGATCAATGGCGAAGCAACCTTCATCCATATTTGTGTGCCAAAATTGCGGCGCACAACAGCGTAAATGGCTCGGGCAATGTCCTGATTGCGGCGAATGGAATACCTATGCCGAAGAGCGTTTTCGGCCGACTGCAGCGAAAACTGCCGCCGTGTACAGCGGTGTGATGTCGGCTCCGACTGCTTTTCGCGAGATCGAGTCGCAAGATGATAAACGAACTTCGTCGGGCATTGACGAGTTCGATCGAGTGCTGGGCGGCGGCATCGTCGCGGGTTCGCTCGTGCTCATCGGCGGTGCTCCGGGCATTGGGAAAACGACTATTTTCATTCAGGCCCCCCACAAAATCAGCGAGACAGGATCTTCGGGTCTTTTCGTCTCCCGCGAAGAATCTGAACGCCAGATCAAGATGCGCGGAGAGCGTCTTGGTTTAGCTGCTGACAATGTCTTGGTCATGGCAGAGACGAATCTTGATGCAGTGCTTGGCGAGGCCGGCAGCATGCGTCCCGGCGTATTGATCGTCGATTCTGTGCAGACCGTATTTAGCCCAAAGATCGAGTCGGCGCCTGGCAGCGTTTCGCAGGTTCGCGAGGTCGCAACGCAGCTGATGCTGTTTGCGAAACAGACCGGAACGCCCGTTTTCGTCACAGGCCACGTCACTAAAGAAGGCTCCATCGCCGGTCCGCGAACGCTGGAACATATCGTCGATACAGTTCTCTATTTCGAAGGCGACCGTCATCATAATCACCGAATCATTCGAGCGACAAAGAATCGATTCGGTGCAGCAAACGAGATCGGCGTTTTTGAGATGACCAACGCCGGTTTGGTTCCGGTCGGAAATCCGTCCGAGATGTTCCTGCAAGAACGTCCCGAGGGGGCAACAGGCTCTGTTGTAGCTGTCACGATGGAAGGCACGCGGCCAATGCTCGTCGAAGTTCAGGCACTGGTCAGCGGAGCGAAATTCGGAACAGGACGACGAATGACGCAGGGATTCGACCAGAATCGAGCCAGTTTGTTGATTGCCGTTCTCGAAAAGCGTTTGGGCTTTCAACTCGCGGCTGACGACATCTTCATCAACGTCGCCGGCGGCATCGAGATCGACGAGCCAGCCGCAGACCTTGCAGTCATCGCTGCGATAGCGTCGAGCTTCCGTTCCGTCGCTATCCAGCCCGAAGTCGCCGTTTTTGGCGAAGTTGGCCTTACAGGCGAGGTCCGCGGTGTGCTCCAAGCTCAAGCCCGCGCTCGCGAGGCACAAACTCTCGGATTCAAAAAGCTCATTCTCCCCGAATCAAACAAAAAAGGCCTAGAAAAACTCCTTGGCCTCCGCGTCGTCGGCGTCCGCGACCTCGAACAGGCGATGGACGAATTATTCTGAACCTACGGCCCAATTAGCCGTATCAATGAAAGTATGAAAAGTTCGAAACTGATCTTTGTTGCGTGTGTTTTGGTGTTTGCGGTGTCGGCGTTCGGGCAAAAGGTGTCGCCTGAAGATGTTCAGATCAAACGCACTGTTCAACGGCTCGTTGCGGCACAAACGGCGTTCGATCAGAACGAGCTTGAGGCCATTTTGGCACCTGATTTTGTTGAAATTTCGCCCCGCGGTGAGGTTGATGATCGTGCAAAAGTGATCGCGTTCTATTCGCCCGAGGCAAAGGCCAAATCCGGCACGGCTCCGATCGTGGTTGACGTCAGCGAAGAAACGGTTCGGAACCACGGCACTTTTGCCATTGCTACGATCAAGTTGACTTACACAATGAAGCTACCCGATGGGCAATCTGCAGCACGCGTTCTTCGTGGATCTTACGTTGTTAGATACCTGAACGGCAGTTGGAAACTCTCGTCGGCGCAATACACGCCGATGCCGCCGCCCCAACCGCCGAAATCGGTCAACTAGTCCGCGCTCATAATTCGTTCCAATATCAGATCGCGTTTTTGGCGAATGTCGGCGACCTTTGGTTCGGGGTCGGGGCCGGAGAATTTTGGTGGTTGGTTGAACGGGTCGATCTGGAGCGGGACGCCTTCTTCGTCAAGGCGATGGGCGATTATCTTTGAGATCAGTTCCTGCTCGAACTGCGTGATATCAACGAATTTAACGCCGATTCCCGTGTGGTCAAATCGGTAGAGAGCCTTGCAATGCAGCGGCACAAAATTGCCGTCCGGCAGCGGCAGTTCCATACGAAACTCATCGCCGACCAGCACTTCTTCTTCCCAATCCGTAAAACAACCGCCGATCGATATCTGCTGCAAATTCGTCATATGCCGATGCCCGTACTTATCGTAAATACGCGCCGGGATATCGAGCGAAAACCGTATGTGCTGGCGTTGTGCAATAGACATTTGGGGCTAGAACAGAACCAAAGTTCCATTCTAGCCCCAAACCGTAAATTACCGCAATACAAATAATTGCGGACGATGTTTAATTATTCGCAGCAGAAGCGTTCGCCGCAGCGATCTCGTCGAATGCTTCGATCAGCGACTGGGCGATGACCTGTGGTGGACGGCCTTCGAGGTCGCGGCGTTCGAACATTTTGACGAGCTGGCCGTTTTTGAGCAAGCCGATCGATGGTGAAGAAGGCATATAGCCTGTGAAATGTTCGCGGGCAACATCCGTTGCGTCTATGTCAGCACCTGCAAAAACGGTGATCGCCTTGTCCGGCTTGTTCTCCGAATTAGCAAGCGCCATCGCGATGCCCGGACGAACGCCGCCCGCAGCACAGCCGCAGACCGAATTAACGACGACCATTACAGTGCCGTCAGTGCTCAACGCCTCAGTAACTGCTTCGGGCGTCTTAGTTTCTTCGATGCCGAGCTGAGCCAGCTCTTGTCGCATCCCGTGGATCATCATTTCTGGATAAGGCATAAGTAATTATAGCTCCTAAAACTGACTAGATCAGAATCCTGACCTTTTTTTCAAGTATCTGATATCGGCGTGTTTACGTCAAGTTAATGAGGCTTCGTTGTTCTACGGTTTGCCGACTTGCGCATGACGACTTAGAATCTAACTTCGACAGAAACGAAAATGCCGATCGAGATCGAAAAGAAATATAAGCTGGACAAGAAACTGCTTGTCGAACTAACCGCGAAGCTTGGCACCGTCGGTGCTGAGTTTGCTTACGAGAATTTTGAAGAGAATTATCTGCACCGCGGCGGCGTTTTAGATGATCGCGGGGCCGTGCTTCGGATACGAAAAACGCAAGAGAAAACCCTGCTGACTTATAAGGAAAAGGTCCCAAACTCTACAGAATTCAAGCAGCAGATCGAGCACGAAACCACTATTGGCGATGTCGATGCGGTCGAAGCGATCATTCAAAAACTCGGTTACAAGCTTTCTGCCGTTTATGAAAAACACCGCAAGGCGTGGCATCTAGGCAATTGCGAGGTCGTTCTCGACGAACTGCCGTTCGGCTATTACATGGAGATCGAAGGCACGATCGAGGACATCACCGAGACCGAAAAACTGCTCGGCGTTGAGAATCTTGAACTCGAGCCTCGCGGTTATCCGCGCCTGACATCAAAACTCGGTGTCGATGTGAACGGTGTGATGGAATCGCGGTTTGCTAAGACGCAGCAAGCTTAAGAGTCGATCTCCTTCCCGACAAATGCCATTTGCGAGTCAAAACCGCCGGACGTTCGATTTGCAACTCGTTTGTACGTGCCGTCCGAACGGAGCGTTCGCGAGTTGATCTGATCTTTTAGATAATTCTCCAGGAAAACTTCCTTCAAATATCGTGCGATCTCTGCATCTCTGATCGGCGTCAGAACCTCAACGCGGCGATCCATATTGCGGTGCATCAGGTCGGCACTGCCGATGTAAACCTCAGGCGAAGTGTCGTTAGCGAACCAAAACACGCGACTGTGCTCTAAGAATCTACCGACGACCGAACGCACGCGAATGTTCTCAGACAATCCTTTAATTCCGGGCCGGAGCGTACAAATTCCACGAATTATCAGATCGATCTCGACACCGGCTTTCGACGCCGCGTAAAGTTCATCGACAATGCCTTCGTCGGTAATGCTGTTGCATTTGACGACGATCGACG
>CALMPJ010000223.1 GCA_937871585.1 uncultured Acidobacteriota bacterium
GACGATGAAACCAACAGTAGAGGCTTCGGCTGATTTGAGCGACAGCATTATGGAATTCGGGTTCTTGAGTTCGTCGATGTAATTCTGAGCGGTCCACGGGCTCAGGCCGCAGGTTTCGCCGATCGCTATCAGATCGGCTATGTCGCGGGATGTTATCGGTTTAATACGAGTTTCCACCATAACTTCAGGCTTTTGCGATCAGCAGCGGTTCCACGTTGCGGCGAACTCGTTTGTCGAACGCCGCAATGGCTAAGGTTGCGGCCGGCGTTTGTTCTAACGATAAAACATTGCCTGCGAACGAATCTAATAGTTCGTTATCAAAATGATCTTGGAAGACTGTGATATTCGAACAATTCGATTCAGAGAAGAGGTCTTCGATCTTTGCGGCGGATGGCTCGGTGATATAAACGATCGCATCATCAGAGATTGCGAAAACTGCATAGTGAGCCATTCCGCGGCCCGCTGGAACGGCGACTAGGCAGGGTTCAATATCTGTACTAGCAACAGCCATTGCTTCGAGCAAAGAGACCTGAATCGAGGCAATACCGAGCCCTGATGCAAAACCTAGAGCCGTAGCTATGCCGATCCTAATTCCGGTAAAACTTCCGGGTCCGGCCGACACGACAATATTTGATATTGCAGATGGTGCAAGTGCGTTTGCCTTTAGAATCGAATCAATATCTGACAGAAGATCTTCGGCCCGAGAGACGCCGCCGGAGCCACGTTCTTCAGCGACGATCTCCGTACCGTTAGACAGACAGCAACTTCCGCCCAAGACCGCAGATTCGATGGTAATAGTGTATTGAATTGCGTTCATCTTGAGAAATAGGATTTAAACTTGCCCAACGATGGGCCAAGCCGCTTTAGGATCGAGCCGATCTGAAAATGAAACCTGAATCGCGAATCAAGACTTCCCTCGACGTCAAGCGTTGCGGTTATCGGATTCGGCGGCAGACGTTTTCGTAATTGTCGAAAAAACAATGCCGGCTGTCCAACGAATTGTTGGATCGGGGCCAATCGCAGACCGCTCGCCCATTCGCGTTCCACTGCTCGGATCAACCAAGTAGGTACATTCCTCGCCTCATCTGCAAATGGAAGGTCATCGATCGGAAGTTGCAAGTAGTGATGCGCCAGACCTATAGTGCAAATCACCCAACCGCGCCGATTGGCACTTACTTCGTCGAGGCACCGCGACCAATCGAACGTTTCTGAACGGCGATCAACGGCATAGTAGATATCCCATAACCGTTCGCGGAACCAGCCGCCGTCGATAAGCCAATGGACACAAAGTAATCTGAGGTGATCCTCTGCGGAAGGTATTCTTATCTTAAGGCCGCCCAATTCTATAACTTGTGATCGGTCAAAAAGTACATTCCAATCAACCTTGTCGAGATGTTTGAACTCGCGATGAATGTCGAGCGTGGTTCCCTTATATTCGTCGCTCTGCGCGAGTGCAAACGCCTTCTCAAAATCAGTCTTGGAAAATGCGAGGTCGATATCTGTTGAAACGCGAACTTTCCCTTCGGGATAATTGAGACCTGCGGCTATTCCTTTGAAAAGTATTGGTTCGAGACCGTGCAAACGGAAAAAATCGAACGCTGCGGCAACCGATCGCTGCTCGACGGCGCGTTGCAGAATGAACCACTTTCTAGATTCGTCGTCAATCTCATTACTAAGTGGACTATCGAAGGACACGATGAAAGATTAACAAACTGTGTATGAATGTCTATTGGAACGCAAATGAAAAAGAGCGGCTTGAACTGCCGCTCCTTGAAATCGAGTTGATATTTGAACTACGGAGCACAAACGCCGCCCGGGTTACAGTTTGCTGTGTTTGGGCACGGAGTAAGTGCAGCACACGGAGCAGGATTTCCCGCCGGGCAGGCACATGAGCCAGCGGCCATTGCGCTCTGCGGAGTTACAAGCGATGCAACAACAGGAAGGGCAACAAGCGATGCTAGACCGATCTTTTTCAATACTTCACGGCGAGATTGGCCAGCAAAAGGCTTTGTCACGCCAGAAGTTAAGAGGCCGTTCTCATTGAGTTGGTCGATCGCGAGCCATACAAAATCTTCTGAGACTTTGCCCTTCGAGTTCTTTTCAAACTCTTTGACAATGTCGGCAACCGAATTTGTGCCGTCGCATGAACGCCAGACAAAGGCAGCTGAGTCATTAAGACAGTGGGCCTTGTTAGAATCAAGGTCATAAACGAGGACTTCATTGTCCATTTCCTGAACGACTAGGCCGTTGTCACGAGCGATGGGATTTTGTGCGTTGTTCATTATCTCCTCCAAAAATGCAAAGTGGAAACCACCAATGTAGACCGTTAAAGTTTACCTTACAAATCTATTTTGTCAATAAGATCTATGATCTTATTTGCAACTTTTTCTGATTGACCTCTATTACTCTTGAAGACGTTAGCACGGTCACACACTTTATTCAAGAGCAAAAGTGTGAACTTTGGGTTACTTCGCAAAGAAATCGCGAACGGCATCAGATGCATAAGAGCTTCACCTGCGGTTAGTTTTGCCGGTCGAAAACGTGAGTTTCGAACGTATTGCAATAGGAAAACGAGATCGACGGGCACAGCGTGCCGACCCAATGTACCGCCAAGCGATTC
Source organism: uncultured Acidobacteriota bacterium (assembly GCA_937871585.1). Lineage (GTDB taxonomy): Bacteria > Acidobacteriota > Blastocatellia > Pyrinomonadales > Pyrinomonadaceae > OLB17. The sequence continues at coordinate 2,621 of CALMPJ010000223.1, forward strand.
TGCCGGAGTGTCATGCCTGAGAGAAAAGTCAGTCTTATGCCTAATTGATAATGGACGGACAAAGGGATGGACATCACCGTTCTCGTCGATGATCGCGTACTCGTCTGAATAGTAGGTAGCTCCTCGCTTCACAAATTCCGCAACCATTGTGGTCTTACCTGAATAGCTGTCGCCCGGAAACAAGATCGTCTGTCCTTTCCAAACTACAACACCGCAGTGGATGAAAACCTTGTCCACCGCAAATTCAGCAACAACAAGCCGAACGCAAGTGTCGAAAAAGTGAGCGAGCTTTGGCCATGGTGTTACACCGTGGTCGTCACTACCTAACTTGAAGTGAATGCCGTTCTTAACCTTGCGTAATGTGAGTTTGTGTTGAGTTTCGTAGGCTTCGATCTCGACAACATTTCCGAGAAGGGCGTGACTCGCTACTTCCGAAGCCTCAGCGAGAATAGCTCGGTCGTTCGAAAGAATCGAAAATTCCACGCCGTAAGATCTAAATGTCGCGCGATATTCCGCCATCTAGACCGTGTCTCCGAATCGCTTTGAAAGATAAAACACTACCAATGGTGAAAGCAGTGTTATTGACACAAGCATTATTCCCGCCCAATGCGGAACTTCCTCATTCAAGAAAATCATACCGAACGATGCACTGACCGCTGAAATCAAGCCGTAAATCATAGTAACGGTCGAATGCGACCAGCCGCCGATGACGAGGCGTTGATATAGATGCTCTCGATGGGCAGACCAGACCTTTTCACCGCGAAGCCCGCGACGAACAAGTGTAATGATCGAATCAAAAATGAACGGCCAGACCGCCAAGATGCCGATCGTCAGAAGCAAGCCGTTGCGGCTCGAATTAGCCTTGTACGAAATGATCGGCAACACTGCGAACGAAAATCCCAGGAACGAACTACCGGCATCGCCCATGAAGATCTTCGCGGGTTGCCAGTTCAATATAAGGAATCCAAGAGCGGCTGCCGCGAGACTGCCGCCGAGCAACATTGCCGGTGAGGCGCTGAATAATACGCCGACAAAGAACCAGCATATTCCAGCGATCACTGCCTGTAGTCCCGCAATGCCGTCGATGCCGTCCATGAAATTATAGGCATTTAGAAAATAGACGATAAAACCAGTCGTAAGGATCAGCGACGCAAAGTGAGGTATCGCAAAGTCACCAACGAATGGAATGGCAACACCGGCGAAAGGCTCGGACACAGCCACAAAGATCGCCGCCGCCGCGATCTGACCGATCAGCCGCCAAAGAAACCACACATTATATATGTCATCGAGCAGGCCGATCACGATAATGATCAAAGCGGAAACAATGTAGGCATACGAAATTGGAGCGTCCGAAACGATCGAAAGTGCGACAAACGCGGCAATTGCCACGAGCGCCATCACGAGACCGCCGCCGCGTGGTGTTGGTACTTCGTGCGAACTTCGCTCGTTGGGATGATCGAGCAGGCCGCGTTTTAGCGTGAACGAGCGATACCACCAGACGCCGAGGAGTGAAACAACGAAAGCTGTGGCTAATACAACTCCTATCGTCAGCATTTGGATAACACCTCCAAATATTTGGCGGATGCAGTTTCTTGCGAGTAGCGTTCGAGAGCACTTTGGCGGGCACGTTGTCCCATTTCAGGAAGCTCGGACTTGCGATCTACGATCTCGAGAGCGGTTTTGGTAAATAATTCAGCGTTTCCCGGTTCAATGTGCCAGCCAACATTGTCATCTTCGATCACAAACGCCAATTCGCTTTCATCATCAGTCAGTGAAAGCATCGGCTTCCCTGCCGCGAGAATGTTATATGTCCGGCTCGGCATCGAAACGCCGCGCATCTTGCGGACGAGCGAAACTAAGGCGACGTCGCATGCGTTCAGAAATGTGATCTGTTCGCTGCGCGGTTTTGGATCAAGCAGCGTAACGTTCGATAGCGAACGCTCGGCGACCTGTTTTTCGAGCCACGGCCGTTTTACGCCGGCTCCGAGAAATATGAAGTGGATCTTATCGTCAGACAATAATTGCTCTGCCGATTCGACAATTGTCTCAACGTCGTTTGGATAGCCTAGATTTCCGGCATAGAGAAACACAAACTTTTCTCTCAAGCCAAGCTCCGCGAGCAAAGTGTTCGTATTGCGATCTCGCGGCTCGACGGTTTCTAGTTCTGCCCAATTCGGAATGACCTCGATCGGAACATCGAGGCCCGCAGTCTTTCGTTCAAGCAAAACCTTCATATCGCGGCCGACAGCGATCAGGCGAGCTGAGTGTTTATAGAGCCACCGGTTGGCAAAGCTCATTACTTTTGAAAGCAGCGAGTTCTCAGAAGACTTCCCTACCGCGAATAATATTTCAGGATAATTGTCGTGAATGAGCGGCACATGGTTTGCGCCGCGAAGCAATGCCGCAGTCGCGGTGACGAACGGTAGCGAAGGCGGCGTTGTCACGACAAGAACGATATCGTTGCGTTTGAACTTGAACAGAGCCTTGAAAAACGTCGAGATGCCCAGCGTGATCATATTGATGAGTTTGAAAACGATCACATTTTTATTGAGCGTGGTACCGGCGGCCCGATAGATATTGACGTCTTTGTGACGTTCGAACGAAGGTGCTTTTGTGCCGCGAGCCGAGTAGTTAGGCTGCCCGCAAATGACATTCACATCGAAATGCTGTGCCATATCTTCGGCAGTGCGCGTGAGGTAGTAGCCGGTCGAGGTCTCTTCCGGATAATAAAGCTCGGTGACGACCCAAAGCCGTTTCTTGTTACCCTCGGTCGCAGTCATTTCACACTATTCAAGGCGGCAGTCAGAACGTTTGCCGTGGCCTCTTCGTGACGAGTGTCGGAAAGCCATCCAGTCGCTAAGGCACGAGCTGACGATGCCATCGCAAGATAATCATCATTATCCATTTCGACGCATTTTGATAGAGTCGCGAGCCAACGCTCTCGGTCTCCCAACGGAATTGCCCAACCTGCATTTTTCTCTTCGACCGAACTCCAAACTGTCTGATCGCTAGTGATTATCGGCGTTCCGGCGGCCATGCTTTCGACAAAGACGTAACCAAAATTCTCGTTTAGTGTCGGTAACACAAAGAAATGACTTTCCCGCATCAATTCAAGACCGTGCGAGTAGTTTACCGTGCCGACGATGCTGGCTCTAACGTTGTTTGGCAGCTTCGCGATCAAGTCTGCACACTCGTTCCAGTAAGCTTCGTCCTCATTCGGGCCGACGATGTCGAGGTTAACAACACCTTTGTCGAATGTAGTAAGGAGTTCGAGCAGATACTTGAGATTCTTCTTTGGGACGATACGCGATAGGAATATCAATCGTACTTTGTCGCTTTCTTTTGGCGGTTTCTGCGAGAGATCGAAGTTGGGCAGTATGTGTTTAGGCGTCAGATCGGGAGCGATCATCGGTTGGAGATCGCGACCGAATGCGTTGTGTATCTCAGTTACTTCGAGAGCGGTCGTTGCTTTCCAGATCAAGCCCTTGTATAGGCCGCGAGCCTTAGCAAGTGTAAGATAGACCGTTTTCTTGAACCATTTACTCTTTAACGCTCCAACACTTAGTTCTCCGCATGGTGCTATCACCGATGGAGTATCGCGGACGAGGCCGGCACGTCGGGCAAATAAATACTTAACAACTGGCGTGCTGAAGACGGAGTTCATGAACACGCAATCAGGTTGGACTTCATTGAATAACTCGGAAATGCGTTTAGGAGTCAACTCCGCGGCGTCCGCGTAATAGACCGATGCGTTGAATGTTTCGTTCCACTCGTTTGTGCGAACCGAATCGTATGGAGTTGTGTCGCCGGGGCTGTCGTAGTTTCGTGTGATGATGAAGAATTTGTAGCGATCAAAGAATCGCTCGACGAGGTTCGCGACCGTCCACATTCCGCCGCCGCTCTTAACGCTCGGAAGGTAAAAGTCGCAGAATACGAGTATCTTCTTCATCGAAGCAAGCGGTTTAATGGTGCGTTCGACGGCTCAAGTATCCGAGAACGATCTTGCTAACAGTGTGCGACACATTGTTTGCGAGATATTCTTTCGGTGCGGTCCAGTTCGCAGGCTGAGCGATCGCAAGTTCGGCTGCCTTTACGATAGTATCCGTTGCGGCGCCGCTCAAGATATTACTGCCGCATTCGATAGTTTCCGGTCGTTCGGTAACGTCGCGAAGCGTGACATTCGGTATCCCAAAGATCGAACATTCTTCCTGAACAGTACCGCTGTCTGTCAGAACTGCGAGTGAGTTCTTCTCAAGCTTAACGAAGTCGAAGAAGCCCATTGCGTTGAGCAAACGAACACGCGAATTCGATGTATCGATACCGAACTGCTGTAATTTCTCGGCCGTTCGCGGATGTACGCTAACTAGAACGTCTTTTCCAAAACGCTCAGAGATCGTCTTAAATGCGTTGAAAATGCTGACCAATCGATCCTGGATATCGACATTCTCAGCACGATGCAACGTCACAAGAAGATATTCGAAAGGATGTACGTTCAAACGGCTAAGAACATCGCTCGCTTCGATCTGCGGTTCGAAATGGTCGAGGACTTCCTTGATCGGATTTCCCGTAACAAAAATGCGGTCGCGCTCAATTCCCTCGCGAACGAGATTCTCTTTACTGCGTTCCGTATACGGCAAAAGCACGGCACTTGAATGATCGATAATTCGGCGATTAACCTCCTCAGGAACACGGTCGTCATAACATCGATTTCCGGCTTCCATGTGGAAAACAGGAATATGGCGACGTGCTGCCGCGATCGCTGTCAGCGCACTGTTCGTGTCGCCAAGTATCAGCACGCGATCAGGCTTGTGTTCGGCGATCGCTTCATCGCATTTCGACATTATCTGACCGATCTGATCCCCAAACGACGTCGAGCGAATGCCGAGATGCACGTCAGGCGTGCGGACGTCGAGGTCTTTGATGAAGATATCGCTGAGCGATTCGTGGTAGTTCTGGCCCGTATGCACAGTAACGTGATCGCAATGCTGGTCAAGCACCTTCATTACGAGGCTCAGGCGTATGATCTCGGGACGCGTCCCGAAAATGGTCATTATCTTCATACTCGATAGCTAGTTTCCGTCAATAAAACGTTGGATCTCGCTGTTCGCATCCGCGAGCAGCGTTCGGAGATCTTCGATGGTAATGTTGTCGTCTTTGGACGAGTATTCACTCGTCAATGCAGAGGTAATTTCCACATCGTCCTTGAGTTCCGGCAAGACCGGCAGAATGACGTAGTAACCGTTTTCTTCGATGGTTCTGAAGCATTCCTCCTCAGATACCATGATCTCGTGGATCTTTTCGCCCGGACGAATACCCGTGTAAACGATCTCGTTGCCTTTGTCGCCAATAAGCGCTTTGGCGACATCGGTGATGTTTGCAGCCGGAACCTTCGGCACATACGTACAGCCGCGACGCTTGGACCGGATAGCCTCAAAAACGGTGTCAACGGCTCGATCTAAGCTCAGCAGAAACCGAGTCATTTCGGGCATCGTGACCGTAACGGGCTGGCCGTTTCGCACCTGCTCGACAAACAGCGGAACGATCGATCCACGCGAAGCTATGACGTTTCCGTAACGAACACAGTGATAGACAGTTTTCTTACTGTCGCGATTTGCTTCGAGCAGCACGCGTTCCTGTAAAGCCTTGGTCATACCCATAACGTTGATCGGCTTGCAGGCTTTGTCAGTCGAAATGCCGATGACCGTTTCGATATCAAGGTCATTCTCGCGAATTGCGGTCGCCAGATTCTGAGCACCGCCAATGTTGGTCTGAACGGCCTCGAATGGAAAATACTCACACGAAGGCACTTGTTTTAATGCCGCTGCGTGAAAAACAACGTCGGCACTTCGTAATGCGGTCAAAAGCGATGAGCGATCACGTACGTCGCCGATGTGAAACTTAAGCAAAGACCGCGAATTTTCGTAGATCACATCGTCGGTCGCTGTTTCCCGGTTCAGGAAATCGAGCCGCATGTAGTGCTGTTTGGCTTCATCGCGCGAAAAAACCGTGACGTTTGCGGGCGTGCCCATTTCGCCGGACATCAGCCGCCGCACTAGTGTTTGCCCGAGCGAACCTGTGCCGCCGGTTACAAGAATTCGTTTACCTTCGAGTTCGTTCATTATTTGAAAGAGTCGTAATCAGTTTCGTCAGCCGCCATTTGAGCGATCAGTTCAGGCCAAGCCGCAGGCCGGAAACCAGTTAGTTCATTGAACTTAGCGGCGTTCAGGCTGCGATCGATCGTGAAGTCATCCTCAGGAACGATCTCGATATTTGCATCGTAAGCTTCGTTTACGAGCTTGAGCAATTCAAATTTATTGATCGGTTCGCTCGCTACTTGGTATAAACCGCTGAGTTCAGGTCTGTTCGCGACCAAATCCCCAATTATATCTGCAAATACGACCGTTGGAAAGCCGCTGTAGATGGCTTTAGTGAAGCCTTTTACCGAGCCGCCGTGGTTTGAGAGGAACCAATCGATCAGACTGTGGCTGGTGCCGAGTTCCCTGCCAATGATCGATGTTCGAAGCGTGAGACAGTTATCGTCGTTCAATTCGCCAAGCGCCTTACTTTTGCCGTAAAGGTCCGTAGCATTTGGAACATCTGTTTCCCTGTAATTACCTATCGCACCATCGAAGACACAGTCTGTGCTGATAGAAATAGTGCGAAATCCGAACTCGGCCCCAAATTCAGCTAGGCGATGTGGAAAGATAGCGTTTATCTCAAGCGTTGTAATGACATCCTTTGCAGACGGTAGTTGCTTGATGACGCCGACGGCGTTGACAACAACGTCTGGATTTACGCTCACGATAGCGGTTTCGACCGCCGCTTTGTCGCGAACATCGATATTCTCAACGATCTTCGATCGATCAAAAATGCCGTATCGCTCTATCGACGAAAACTCGCCTCGGATCGTTGCGGCGACCTCAAATCTAGAACTTAGTCTCTGGTAAAGTTTGTGGCCCAGCATTCCTGCCGCGCCAAAGATCAACACTTTCATGATTGTGTAACTCTATTACTATGAATTAGTTATACTACAAAAGTTAAGGTTTTGCATTGTCCGCTGAGACTTGCCGATAAATATCCGAATAAGCGTCAGCGGCTCGTTTCGCGGAATATCTCGCGACATTTGCTCTGCTGCCTTCGATAAGATGGGCTCGGTGCTTCGCGTCGTTGATAACACGATCAAAACCGGCTCTGATCGACGTTTCATCGAACGGGTCAACGAGTTCAGCGCCATCGCCCGCAACCTCTTTCATAGGGCTGATATTACTAGTGACAACTACTCGACCGACCGCCTGCGCTTCTATGATCGGCAGGCCAAAACCTTCGTATGTCGAGCAGAAACTGACGATATCTGCCCTTTTGTAAGCGTCAACAAGCTCGTCGTCGGATAATCGGCCGATCAGACAATGTTCGATCTTTGCCTTCTCCAATTCGTAAGCGATATTTTCATCAATATTTCCGACGATCGTTAGCAGGCACGACATTCCAGAAAGTGCTCGGATCAGTCGTGGGACATTCTTATTAATCACCGTTCCCAATTGCAATATTTCCGGTTTTTCTGCGTTGAATTTAGCCGGAGCATACTCAAATCTCGGGTCGACCGGATTTTCGATAACCGTAATTCGCGATGCAACGTCAGGCAAATATTTGGCGATCTCGGTCTTTGTGGCTTCGGAGATCGCCGTCACGTACTTGGCACGCCTTAGCGGCCAGTCTAAGTAAAGTTTCTTAAGGATCCATCGGCGCAATCCTGCTCGATTGTTCATGAAAAACAGATCATGAACGGTCAGCACGGTTCGTTCTGCCGGCAAGCGAAGCGCGATGTAGTGGCAATGTCCGGTAACGTGGAAAATATCAGCTTTCGGTACTTTGAAAAACAGCAGATTCTTTATCAACCCCAACAGCGAATTGTCGTATGGAAGCTGAACAAACGACGTATCAAAGTTTTCGTCGAGTGTGTCGTTCACGTGCCTGAAAACTCTTTCGATACTGACGAATGACGAGGCTTTTCTCTCTACAAACGCAACTTTCGCGGTCATAATACGGCCTCTAGCATTTCTTTGGTAACAATGGTCGTGCCGACGTGGCTGACAGCGATGCCGGCGGCTTTGTTTGCAATCTCGACGGCGTCAGAAAGCGGTATTCCTGCTGCAATACAAACGCTGAGGGTTGAAATAACTGTATCTCCCGCACCAGTTACGTCAAATGCTTCCAAAGCCGAGGCGGCGTGTTTTTCCGGTGATTCATTTTTTCGAAACAAGGTCATTCCGTGCTCGCCTTCGGTAACGAGAACGGCATCGAATTCGTGTTCAGCAATTATCTTATCGCCAGCTTCGTTAGAGTTCGCGGCACCAGTCGCAGCTATTGCTTCTTTTGCGTTCGGCGTAATGATCGTTGCTCCGTGATAGCGGCTTAGGTCGTTTGATTTCGGATCGACAACGATGGTCTTGCCGTTACACTTCCCAAGTATCGAATTCAATGCGTCGGTCGAAAGAACGCCTTTAGCGTAATCTGACAAAACGATCAGTTCAGCCTCGTAAATGGCTGAATCAAGTTCTTTGGTTGCCGCTACTAACGCATCTTCAGCCGTTTCTCTGTCAACTCGAACAACATGATGCCCACCGGACACCACGCGCGTTTTAACCGTTGTTGGCCTGGTGTTTGATGTGATCAGTCGAGCATCAATTCTGGCGTTGTCGGAGAGCAACGATGTGACGACAGAACCTTCGATATCATCGCCGATCACGCCAACTAAGATCGCCGTTGCACCAAGCGCGGCGATGTTTGCGGCGACGTTTGCGGCGCCGCCGACGGCGTCAGTTAGTTTGTCGAGGCGAACGACGGGAACGGGAGCTTCGGGTGAGATGCGTGTAGTTTCGCCCCACCAATATCGGTCGAGCATTACGTCGCCGATCACGGCGATGCGTAGTCCGGAAAAGTCAGGCAGTTTCAATTTGCGGCCTCCGCGACGTATTCATCGACAAGCTGACACCAAAGGTGGCAGATGAGAATGTGACATTCCTGTATGCGGGCAGTTCTGGCTGACGGAGCAATGATGCAGTGATCTGACAAACCAGCGAGTTTCTTTCCGCCGGAGCCTGTCATTCCGATTACGGTCATGCCGCGACGGCGGGCTTCCATAACGGCAGCAATTATGTTTGACGAGTTTCCGCTGGTGCTAAATGCGATCAAACAATCGCCTTCGTTTCCGAGAGCTTCGATCTGACGGACGAATACACGGTCGAAATCATAATCATTTGTGATCGCAGTCAACGACGACGTGTCAGTCGTCAGAGCTATCGCCGGCAAGCCAATTCGCTCAGTTTCATATCTGCCAACAAACTCCGCGGCTAAATGTTGCGAATCGGCAGCACTGCCTCCATTGCCGCAGATCAGCACCTTTTTGCCGTTCTTGAAGGTGTTGTAGATCACCTTGGCGGTTTCTTCGATCTGAGGTTGGAGAATCGCACGAAATTCTTCGATCGCCGCCTGATGCTCGGCAATCGTTTGATCTATTCCGGAAACATGAGACTCCGAAGTGTCATCAGACGCACTCATCGACTCGACGATCTTACTTGTCGAATAGCCTTCTAGTAGCGGTAGTGAATGAACTTCGCCGCCTCGCGATCTTACAAAGTCGGCGCCGACGATCTCGCTTTCCGGCCAGTCGCCGCCTTTTACTAGTACGTCGGGAGCGATCTCTTCGATAATTCGTTGTGGGGTCAATTCGTCGAAGATGACAACTTCGTCAACCGAGCTTAAGCCAAGCAGAACGGCTTTCCTCGCTTCTTGATCTACGATCGGCCTACCATTTCCTTTCGTGCGCCGTACAGATTCGTCGCTGTTGATCCCAACGACCAAACGGTCACCAAACGCACGGGCACGGTTTAACAGATCCACGTGGCCGGGATGCAGGATGTCGAAACCGCCGTTTGTAAATACAGTCTTAGCCATTATTCATCAGGCTTTCGTCGCTATGAGCATTCGCTGCGAATGCACTTCGTCAGCCATTTCCGGGACAAGATCTCCGAGGTTGACGACATCGAGAACCTTGAATCCATGCTGCTCCAGCAGTTCGTAATGCCGTTCCAGCGTTCGTCCAAAACAATGCAAACCGATGCCATATTTCAGTCTTCCCTGCACAGACTGGTCGGCTTTATGCTCATCTTCCGTTTTCCAGATGTCGTCGGTCAGTTGAATATGCAGAACGAGCTTTCCGCCTTCGGACTTGAGTTTTCGACTGCAAACTTCGAGGACGGAAGCGAAAGCTTCGTCGGTCAAATGCTGGATAACCGCAAAACTATAGATCACGTCAATGCCGCCGTCCGGAATTACCTTTTGGCTTTCCGGCTCGGCAAGAACATAAGTTACATTCTCGGGATTATTCAATATACGTGCGCACGCCAATGCTCCGCTCGAAATATCGGTTGAATAAACTTGCTTGACTCTTGGGGCGACAACACGAGAAATGAATCCGGGGCCGCAGCCGTAATCTAAGACAACGTCGTCTTGGCCGAGATACGGCTTAAGAATACGCTGATACATATCTTCGCGAGAATCGACGAGGACGTTGAATGCATCCTCGAGGTACTCGTCTCGCGACATATTAGCGTATTTTGGATTTGCTTCGTCGAGAAAATAATGCGGACTCATCGCGAGTATTCGCAAAGCCTTGATCCGCCGCTTCTTCGGACTCGTTCGAGCCAAGTACCAGCCGATCCAGCGCGCCCCGAGAAAGTTCTGCGGCTGGCTGCCGCGAGAAACTGTCCATTTGATCACATCCAGAACTTTGCTCATAGGCGAATTACTTTCTAACACGCATCCGAATTACGAGATTTGCCAACACAAGACTTGCTGCAAGAACTGCAATGGTCCTGATAATTCCCGGTAGGATCGTCGCAAAGAACGCTTCGTAGCTGACCAGCGTAAGCAGCGGCAAATATGCTACATACTTCCATAATGCCGGTGACGATGTCTCGACCAACAGGGCATAGATCAGCCGCAAGTAGATCCCAAGAAGCAGCATCCCGATCGGAATGCCGATCGGTCCAAAATTACGCAGCAGGTCCGCGAACGGCGAGATCGCGAACGAGTTTTCACCGTAATTAAAATACAACAAACTATAAGCTCGTGCGTCGGAAGTTGGAGGTTTATCCGGCCACAAGAACCTCGGCACGAAGGACGTCAGAGTATCGTTAATGATATTGTTGTCTAGGCCGTAGCTCGCTTCATATGGAGCCAGTCGTTCGTAGTTTGAAACAACAACGGCAACAGAACTTAGATTCTCGATACGATTGGCGAGTGCTTGAGAGCTGTTTTGGATCAGGACCACCGGATCCTCATTGATCAAATACTCTGCCGTCTGACCGATCTGTCCTACGTAGTCGCCCGAAGCACCGCTTTCCTCTGAACCTTTGATATTTCGGAATGACGTGCCATAGACAATGCCGATGCAGATCGCGACGGCAATAATACTGCCAAATACGACGGTCATCTTTTTACTGAGCTTTCTGCCAGAGTAGATAAAGCCCATGATTATGGGATATACGCTAACCAGCAGACTGCCGCGGCTTCCCAAAAGTACCACGCGGAAAGGAATGATCAGGATCAGAACTAGGATCGAAATGTAGAAGATTCCGGTTCGTTTCTTTGAGCCAAAAACACCGAGCCAGAGCAGCATCGTACCGGCGGTCACCAGGACCACGAGAAAGTGCAAAAGGGCGTCGAATGTACCGTAATCGGTAAGTCGCTGATAGCCCATAATGCCCTGCAAAAAGCCGATTATGTTAACACTGATACCGGCGAACAGCAGCACTAGCCCGGCAACCCAAACCTTGTCGGGATCCCAATTCCATTTTGGCAGCCGTGGCTCGATAGCGTCGGCTGCGATCCTGCCCAACGGCAAGAAATAGCCAATAGTAAGGGCTAGAAATCCGATCGAAATGTACACCAAACTGAGCGGTAGGTTATACTCCGGGTCTTCGATAAATACAAGGAAATACGGATCGACCAACTTAAATGCGACGATAAGCGCACCGATGATAAATGCCGGAAAAATATAGCTCCAAGCTGCGAAAACAAGCGGATGGAACAGGTCGAATTTGCCTTTGAAATAAAGATATACCGTCGGCGACAAAACAACGATGCCGGCAACGAATGCCCACGGAACGAGATAATATTGCGAAAGCGAACCGGAAAGGCCGCCTTCGAGCCAGAACAGTCCAAATCCCAGCAGCATTACAACGCCCCACAGAACTGCGATCGGGAGTATGAAACTCGTCGATCGACCGTTCGAGGTATTTAGCTGATTGAATCTGTTGGAAGCCATAAAACTTGCGTGCAACCTCTACTTTGTCGAAACTCTCTATTATCCTGTTACAACTGTTTGTCGGCAACCTCAGGGCCTAAGTTTACAAACTGCGATCACACCATCTGCCGTTTGTTTCGATATCTTCACAGAAACGTCGTTTATCAATTTGAAATACCAGGGGACGAATGGCCTATGCTCGTGCCCGATGTCGTAAAACATGAATTCGGCCACGTCCAGCTCCGCTCGATCAAGCAGATGAGACAAGGTTCGATACGAAAAATAGTAGACGTGATCCGGATGAACCGGCTCGCTAACGCCGCCTTTCCCGCGCAATGCATACTGAGCAAACCGCATCGCACAATAGGCATTGATCGTCGTTATGACGAGCTCAGAGTCAGGCGTCATAAATCGCTTGATGCCTTGCAGAAAAAGGCCGGGATTCGATAGATGCTCGATCATCTCGCCGGCGATAATGATGTCGAACTTTCGGTCCAGCTCGACTTCGTCAAGCTTTTCAAGGTCGGCTCGGTACAAATGATCGACGCCGGCCACCGCCAAAGTATCGATTCCCTCTTGATCGTAATCAAATCCGTAGAGTTCTCCGGCGACCTTGGCTATGTCGAAATGTAACAGCATGCCCTGATCGATCGAATCCTGCGTGTACGGATGATTTGTGCATCCAAGGTGCAGCACAGACCGGCCGCGACAGCGGTTCAGAATGAGATCGGTACGTTGAACAATATTCATTTTTATCTAGCCGTTCGTCGATCTCCTAAGCGACCTTAGCTCGGCAAAGGTTACGAATCTTACTATAAATAATACTGTAAAGTAGGCCATTCCGCCTGTTAGAACTGATACGAACAGCGCGATCCAAGTCATATCAAGGTACGAAACAACCGTTCGACTTACCACTACCGCAGCGGCAGTAGCAACAGCCAATGAGATCACTGTCTTGAGCCAGAAAACTGTTTGGAACGCGTCAAAGTAAAGCTTCTCGACTATAGGTATCAGTGCGGCGAGAACGACAAAACCGGACAGTCGAGCTATCGCGACGCCCGTGTTTCCGTAGCCTGCAGTAAGCGTGACCATCAACAAAATACAGATCACAATGCACGGAACGAACAGTAGTAAGTTCAACGTCGGGCGTCCCAAACCCTCAGTCATTTGCCAGACGACGGTCAGTATCGACGTGACGCCAAATGCCAAAATGATCAGTTGAAGTATCGTCGTTGATTCGCGAGCGATGTCGACGCCGACCCAAAGTGTTAGGAACCAAGGTGCGAGTGAAACCACCATTGAAACCGCAAATACTACGATTATCGACACAGCCTTTGTTGCTTTTAGATAGAGTGCGAGTAGTCTGGGTTTGTCATTCGCGAGTTCGCTTGCCAGCGGGAAGATAACTTGAACCAAACTCGCTGTAAATGCGTGCAATTGAATTCCAAGCGTTAATGGAATTACGTAATATGTTAGATTTTCAACACCGAGGCGGTTCGTGATCCAGCCGCGTTCAAATAAAAGCAAGAGATTAGCCAATATCTGGTATCCGATGATTCCCGCATTAAAATAAATGACCTTCTTGAAAGCTTCGCGTTCGAATACGGGCGGAAAGGTCAGTTCGGGCAGGTTCTTTTTTGTTGTAATCAAGAAGACTATGGCAAAAGCCGAGATCACGATCAAGTTCCATAGCAGTAGAGCGTTTAGGCCAAATCCGTACAGTGCAAGCACCAGATTTCCGCCAATCGTCAAAATGCCGCTGAACGTAAATATCTTCGAGAACAGATCATATCTGTGCAGCCCCTGAAGAGCCGCAGAAGCAAGCTGATTGAGCGTCGTCGCGAAGATCGTCACCGCCGCAATGTAAAACGCAAGAATGCTGCGTTCCTGAGCTTCGGGTTCGATCAGAAAAACGCTACGAACAAGCCACGGAGCAAGTAAGCCGATGACAATTACGCCGACCGCTCCAACCGACAGATTTAGTAAAATACTTGACCAAACAATAGCTTTGATCTTTTCGGTTTCGCCGCTTCGTCTATATTCAGCAACATATTTAATGATCGCACGGCCAAATGAGAACGTAAACGAATAGCCTATAAAGCCGAGAACAAGAGCGTAGATGCCAAAGTCTGCGTGACCAAGCGATCGAAGGATCACCGGCGTTGCGACAAAGCTCAGTCCGATCGGAATGATCCACGTCGCGAGACCGTAAAGAGCGTTCGTCGCGATGCGTGCTCGGGCAGGTTGTGTTGCTTGATCGCTCATTTCCACGTCAGAGCCTCCGAGTAGGACGCGATCACGTCCGCGGCGATCTTGGTTTCGTCGAAATTGGCGAGGGCGTACTCGCGGCCATTTTTCGTTAACAATTCTCTCAATTGCTTGTCATCAGCAAGCTTTTCTATCGCAGTCGCAAGTGCGACAGAGTCATCGGGTTCGATAAGCAGGCCGGTATCTTCGTTGAATATCGCCTCGGGTATCGCGTTGATGTTGGTCGAGATCGACGGCAGGCCCATCGCCATTGCCTCAAGCAACGCTATCGGTAGTCCTTCGATCAGGCTCGGAAGCGCAAAAGCGTCGGCTACCCTAAAAAATGCCAAAACACTATGCCTTTCGCTTCCAACATCTGCCGAACGAATGATCTTGAGTCGATCGCCGAGGCCAAAGCCCTCTACTCGTTCAAGATCGGCACCCTTGGGCAAATTGGGCGTGAGCCAGACGAGGTCGATGTCGTCGCGTTTAGCGGTGATGATCTTTGCGGCATCGAGATATTGCCAACGTCCTTTTCGATCGATGAAGTTGCCGACACACAATACGATGAACCGATCTCTGCGAATACCAAATTTCTCTCGCACAGCGTAACGATCATATTCCGCCGAGGTCGCCGCCTCGATCTGTTTTGGATCGACAGCCGTGTAGGTCACCTTGATCTTGTTCCAAAATTCATCGGAGACCCAGCCCTTTAGCCTGTTCTTAGTGTCATTATTCGATGCGAAAATGCGGAACCGTGACAGTTTGGAAACGACCTTGAGGCGAGATCTCCAGATGATCTCACGCCACGCCGAAGTTCGCGGCATTATGTTGTGCATTGTCGAGAACAATCTTGCACCTGAGAGGCAAAGAGCTGAGATCAATATCCATGACTGCCACGGAGCGAGATCGGTATGAACGACCGAGCGTTTCAGATCGTACTTGCGAAGCGCGGTAAATACCTCAAACTCCGTCCTGAGGCGTTGAAACTGTCTCGATACCTTTCCAAATAAGCCGCTGACACTTCTCAGGTCGAGAGCATTTTCGATGAATTGATACTTAATTTCGTACTGATCGAGAAATGTGAGAAATGCTTGGTCCGAACGTCGGGGCAGCAGAACTCTGATGTCCCATTTGGCCCTGGCAACCTTCATGATCGAGAGCATATACACCTGCGAGCCGCCCCATTCGACATAGTTCCAAACAAAGATCAGCTTTGGCTTGGTTTTCTCGGCATCAGGACGCATTGGATCTTGGAACGAGGCGTTTGACTCCGTATTGTACTGACTTCACAAAGATCTCAGCGAGATAAGCACCGAAACTGAACACGGCCTTCGTCTTTGACGGAGCCGATTCGGTGCGGGCGATCCATTGCCGCTGCAGGTTCTGCGGATGCTTACGGTCACTAAATAGAATACTGATAAGTTTTCCAAAACCGGCCTTGTGCAATGGAGCTGGATAGGTATTTGGTTCGCACCAAACATAGACCGTCGGATCGACGAGCAGCCGCCAACCTTCGCGACGAAACCTGGCAAGCCATTGAGCGTCGCCCCAGCCATGTGGGAATTTGACCTCGTCCATAAGACCGCACTCGCGCAGGGCCTCGATGGGAAACATCACGCAATTGCCGACGATACATTCGACTTCGAACGGCTCTTTGCCGACATTGAATGCCGTCAGGTCCTCAGGAAATATCCAGCCGCCTTGAAACGTTTTCCATTTCGGTGCCACTTGGAAAACCTTGTGCGGTTCGTCCCAAAGCAAGAGCAGGCCGCCAACGATCGATCGCGGATTGTCATTTGCGGTCTTGATCAACCGCTGAAGGAACTGGTCGTGATACACGGCGTCGTCATTCATCGTGACGACGAAATCGGCTCCCCATTCCATCGCAGCTTCGACGCCGCGATTTGTTCCGGCAGCGTAATGCAGAGTGCCGTCGCCGGCGATAAGCTGAACATCCGGAAAGTCAGCACGAATGGCGTCCGAAGTACCGTCGGTCGAGCCGTCATCTACAATGAAGATCTTGATCTCGAGACCCGTCGAATCGACGCGCTCCAAGCTGCGCAAACACTGAAGAGTGATCGCGCAGCGATTATAGACCGGCATGACGAGAGCCACGCGTGTGTTTCCTTGAGACATCTAACTAGAGCGAAGGCGTCGCGGACTGTTCGCGAACTTCGAGACTTGCCTTTACCTGCTCCTCGATCCAATCGTAGGTCTGCTTGAGACCGTCTTCGAGCGAAACTTCGGGTTCCCAGCCGAGCACTTCGCGAAGCTTGGTATTGTCCGAATTGCGGCCGCGGACGCCCTGCGGGCCGTCGATGTGGTTCTTATTCAACTCGATTCCGGCCGACGCACCTGCCATATCGGCGAGTTCGTTGATCGTGACCATACGATCCTGGCCGAGGTTGAGCGGTTCGACAAAATCCGAACGCATCAGACGATAAATGCCCTCGACGCAATCGGTTATATAACAAAACGAACGCGTCTGTTCGCCGTCGCCCCAAATGTCGATGGTGTGTTCGCCGGTCAGTTTCGCGATCGCGGCTTTTCGACACATCGCTGCAGGAGCCTTTTCGCGGCCGCCTGTCCAAGTTCCTTCTTCGCCAAAGATATTGTGGAAACGCACGATACGTGTGTCCAGGCCATAATCTTCACGGTAATGCGTGCAAAGCCGCTCGGTAACTAGCTTTTCCCAGCCATAGGCATCTTGAGGATACGCGGGATAGGCATCCTCCTCTTTAAGCGGAACAACGTCGGCTGATTCCTGAAGATGTTCAGGATAGATGCAAGCCGAACTCGTATACAGGTAACGCTTAACGCCATTTTCACGCGCTGCGTCGAGCGTGTGAATATTGATCAGCGAATTGTTGTGCAGGATCAAAGCGTGGTTCGCCGAGATGAATCCCATGCCGCCCATGTCGGCGGCGAGAGCGTAAACTTCTTCGATGCCCTTAGTCGCCTCAAGGCAATTTTCCCAACGACGAAGGTCGAGAAGCATAAACTCGTCTGCCGTCGAAGCACTAAACTCAGGCTCCTTGATGTCAACACCACGAACCCAATAACCCTTTTCTTTCAAATAGGTTACGAGGTGGCTGCCGATAAAACCGCCCGCACCCGTAACCAGAACACGTGTCTGTTCACTCATAAAAATAATGCCAAACTGAGGCTATTCCTGATCTCCCGCATGATAGCTATCGCGGTGATAGTAGCTCTGATAATAGTAGTAATTGTCTTGCGAACGCAGGTTTACATTGTTCAATACGACGCCGAAAACCTTTGCTCCAATATCGTTTAGTAGCTGACGCGATTTGCGTACGACCTGACGCGAACTCTTGCCGGAATGAACCACAAGGATCACACCATCGACCATAGAAGCGATGAGAACGCCGTCCGTAAATGATGCGATCGGCGGCGAATCGACAACGATGTGCGTAAATTTGTCACCCAGCATCTTAAAGAGTCGAGTCATTTGCTGCGATCCGATCAATTCCGCCGGATTTGGAGGGATAGGTCCTGAGGTCAGCAAGTAAAGCTTCGTTCCGGGATCTTGCTTGACTGCCGTGTCGATGTCTTCATCGTGCAATTCGCTAGAGAGCAAGGTACTGAGGCCTTCGCCATTACCAACACCAAAAACTGAATGAAGGCGCGGGCGTCGCATATCGGCATCGATTATCAGAACCTTTGCTCCGGTTTGAGCGAGGCTGATCGCAGTGTTTGTCGCGGTAGTCGTTTTGCCTTCGGACGGAAGACTCGATGTGACCAGCAGGGATTTCGG
This sequence comes from uncultured Acidobacteriota bacterium, assembly GCA_937871585.1. GTDB lineage: Bacteria > Acidobacteriota > Blastocatellia > Pyrinomonadales > Pyrinomonadaceae > OLB17. The sequence continues at coordinate 20,953 of CALMPJ010000223.1, forward strand.
AGCATGGCCGGCAGTCGATAGCAAGATCGAAGTTCTAAGCTGTCGATATGCCTCTGCAAGCGGCGAGTTCGAATCGTTGTCTATCAATAATCCCGAATTACTCTTTTCCTCAACCTCTTCGCCGCCAACCAGCAATAGCTTATTGCGTTTCGGCAGTGAATCGATATTTGGTATCGCGGCAAGGGCCGGCAGTTGAAGATAGCTCTCGATCTCTTCGGTCGTGCGGATCGTATCGTCGAGATATTCGAGGAACAAGGCCAAGCCCATTCCAAACAATGTGGAAAGTAACAATGCGGCAAGCACCGTTGTTAAACGTCGCGGCGAAACAGCTTGTTCGTTCGGAATTGCCGGTTCAGTGACCGAAATGTTGTTATCGGTTCCCTGCGAAGCGACGTCGTTACTGCTGACCTGTTTCCGAAGATTATCGAGAAAGCCCTTGTTCGTATCGAGCCGTTGCTGCAAAAGTCGGAGTTTGACGGCTCCCTGGTCCTGCGACTGAGCTTGATTGAACTGCGAATCGAATGCCGCTTTGATCTCGTTCTCCTGTTTTTGTGCTTGCAAGTATTTCGTTCGCAGATTCTCAATTAGAGTTCGGCGTGCACGCGTGCGGAATTCGGCAATGCCTTTCTGGAAATCTGACGCAGCTTTGTCGAGGTTCGACTGAAGCGATTCGATCTGGGCATCGACTTCCTTTACCTCGGGAGCTGAATCCTGATATTCCTGAGTCAATTTCGTCCTTTGTTGTCGAAGTGCAGCCAGCGTTTTCTCGCGATCGAGCCTAAAGGTCTGAAGATTATTCTCTTGCTCGGTCGTATAGCGAAGTGCCATTTCCTCGACCTGGGCGGTTAGTCTTGCAGGATCTGCCTCGACCGTTTTGTAGTTGGCTTCGGCGTTCTTACGCGTATTCTCGGCTTCGAGTAGCTGCTTGTTTAGCCCGGCAAGACGGTCGACTACTATTGTCTGCTCGCCCGTAGTCTTAATAATGCCTTGCTCCTTATTCATTTGAGCGAAGCTTTCTTCGTCGCTTTTGATCTCTTCTTGTAGAGTCGCAATTCGTTCCTGAAGAAAATCGTTGGTCTTGCGGCTGGTGCCCGAACGTTTTTCTTGATTCATCACCGTAAATATTTCGGCAATAGCATTTGTAACATCGGCGGCGAGAAACGGATCGGTATTCAGGTATCGGATCTCGATGAGTCGAGTATCTTTTGTCGTAGCTCGCGATTCACGGATCGGCTCGACCGACAGATTTCGGCGGATCAGTTCGACAAATGGCGAGAGTCTGACTGCGGTCGCCATTTCTTCGGCAGAGAACAGTGTCGAATCGGCGCGCTTAAGCTCTTCTTCGGTACGTTTGACAGGGCCGCTGGCGAGTCCTACGGACCGCAAAATACCGCGGAACCACGAATTTCCACCTTCAGCGACCGCCAATTGAAAGTCTTTATTCGCGTCGAAATTCTTTTCTTTTATAACTCGTCGCAACAAGCTGTCCGTATAGAGCAACTGAAGCTGAGTGTTGAAATACGACGCATCAGGGACAGCGCTCGGTCGCTGTCGATCCGAAGTGACGAGGTCAGGATTATTCTGCTCAAGATCGACCTGAACCACGGCTTTTGCCTGATAGATGTTCGGGCGGCGAGCCATGTAGATCGCGGCAAGCATCGTAAACAAGACCGCAATCCCTAACACGAGCCAGAGCCGCTTGCGGATCGCGCGCCAGTAGTCGGCAAGTTGAAAACCGCCTTCGCCGCCGGTCTCACGATACTGCGGATAACGGCCGGTACCGGCAATTGCCGGTTCAAATTGGCGTTCCAGTTCAACCTGTTCGTTGATCGGCGCCGCTACGATACTGCGTGGTTCTTTCATAAAAGCCTACTTAGAATCCGCGAGAGAAAATGCCCGGCACACCATTTTGAATAGTTTTGACGATGCCGTTTACGATGACTTTCGTGCCATCTTTTGAAACCGCCACGATATCGTTCGGTTCGAGATAAGGATCCTTAGCTTTACCGTCTTCGACTGCCTTCAGATCTACCACGATCTCGTCTCGTTCTAGACTATCAGTTCTCTGCCTAAGTATCTTGACATCGCGTTTGTCTGTCGCCGATTTTAGGCCTTTGGATGAAGCTATTGCCTGTGTAAGAGTGATCGGTTCACGAACAGCGAGTTGTCCGGGCTCTGTCACGTTGCCGTAAACGTAAACGAAATCCGAAGAAAGGACCGAAACGATATCGCCAGGCTCCATCTTTAGTGATTTCTTGCCCTCTTGAACGTCACGGATCTTGAAGTTGAACAATTCCATATTGTCGCTCGAAGCTTGGTTGTCCAATTGACAGTTTGAGCTTGTCCCTGCCCGAGCAACCAACATTCGCGTTCCTGCTTCCTTGTTAGGGCCACCGGCCATCGCGAGTATTTCGAGCAAGTGCATTTTACGGCTGACGTAATAACTGCCCGCCTTTTCCACCGCTCCGATCACCGAGATCGGCTGCGATTTCTGCTCGGTCACCATTACGCTAACTTGCGGATTCTTGAGATAACTTACCTGGTATGCTGCTTCGATAGCCTGAGCCAATTCGCGTTCGGTCTTGCATGCCGCGACGATCGGCTTATCATGTCGATATAGCCGAATAGTTCCTGTTGGGCTGACCGTTTGGCGAATATTGAGTTCGGGATGACGGAAAACTTGTATCTCTATCGTGTCCTGAAAACCAATACGATACCGCTCGTCAGTTGCATTTGCTACTGTTGACACGATCGCGTTTCCGGTCGTTTGACCGACTGTTGAAAGCCCGCTCAAGGCAACCAAGCAGATCGCCGCAATGTATATAATGACCCTATGCATAAACTTCACTCCAAGATCTAACTTCGACTCGGGAAGAGCAAATAAATAAAGCTATCTAACCGTCAGACGGTGTCAGATACGCACCGCGTTGCACCTTTATTGCAAACGTAAATATTAACAAACCGCAAGGCTTTTGAAAATGTAATGTTACGAACTTTCGCGATTTTGAAAATAAAATCTTCTCCTACATAATCAATGCAAATGGAAAACGCCACGCCGATGTTGCGGCAATATCTCGAGATAAAAAAGCAATATCCGGGAACGATACTGTTCTTTCGGCTCGGTGATTTCTATGAAATGTTCAATGAGGACGCAATTGTAGGTTCTCGTGAATTAGATATTACGCTCACGGCACGGCAGAAAGATTCGCCAAATCCGATACCAATGTGCGGCGTTCCGCATCACGCAGCGGCAAATTATATCGCGAAACTCGTCCGCAAAGGCTATCGCGTCGCCATTTGCGATCAAACCGAAGAAGCTGGCAAAGGTGTCAAGCTTGTAAAACGCGAGGTCGTCCGCATCATTACGCCCGGAACCGCGATCGATCCGCAGCTGATCGAACCGAAGGAATCGGTCTATCTAGCGGCGGGTTGCGTCAGCGGCGGTACGTTTGGAGGCGCATTCCTCGACCCTTCAGCCGGAAAATTTGTAGCGGCAGAAGATTCAGGAGTCGATGCTTGGTTGAAGATCGTCGATCAGCTTTGGTCTTACAGCCCCCGCGAGATCTTGTTTCCAAGGTCGATGACATCGATGCTCGAGCCTGAGTTTGGGAAACCGAATTCCGACGGCCTATTTGACGAGAGCCGTTCGAAAGCCGGTGTCGAATACGGCGATCTGACGGCGCTAGATGATGACAAATTCGATCTTCGCGATTCTGAAACGCTGCTAACCAAACAATTTGGCGTAAAAGAACTGAAAGCTTACGGTATAGCCGACCGTTACGCCGCGATCTCGGCCGCAGGTGCGTGTTTATCATACGCAAAGGACACTCAGCGAAATTCTGCTGAACATATCGGCGAGATCGAGTTTTTCGAATCGTCCGACGCGATGATCCTCGATTCTGTGAGTCTTAGAAATCTGGAGGTTATCGAATCTCGCAGCGACGGCAAGAAACGAACGCTCGTCGATGTCCTGGACACTTGCGTAACAAGCATGGGCTCGCGACTGCTGCGTAGCTGGCTGTTGCTGCCGTCGTTAAAGCGAAACGAGATACAAACGCGGCACTCGGCGGTATCCGAGTTTTCCGACACAATATTCCGCGAGAAAATTCGATTTTTACTGAAGGACGTCGGCGATATCGAACGTTTGATCGGGCGTTTGAATCTAGGAACCGCAAAGCCTCGTGACCTACTCGGGATCGAGCGTTCAATTTCTCAAGCCCCAAAGATAAACACTGTTCTTGCCGATGCCAGTTCCCTTCTTCTTCAGGTTTTGTCGGAGAATGTCTTCGAATTGCCGGAAATTCGCGCTCTTATTGGACGAGCGATCTCGGACGATCCGCCGCCGAATTTGTCGGATGGCGGTGTAATTCGCGATGGTTTTGACGAGGAGCTGGATGAGCTGCGCGACATCTTGTCGAACGGCAAACAAACCATTGCATCGTTCGAAACCCGTGAACGCGAACGCACCGGCATTGGCAATCTCAAGATCAAATTCAACAACGTATTTGGCTATTACATCGAAGTTTCCAAAGGTCAGATCGAACGCGTCCCGGACGACTACGAACGCCGCCAAACCGTTGCAAATGCTGAGCGTTACACGACTCCTGAGCTGAAAGAATGGGAAGAGAAAGTTCGCACTGCGGAAGACAAGATCATTAGGATCGAGAGCGAGCTTTTTCAAAAGGTTCGCGACGAAGTTTGTGCAGAAACCCGCAAGTTGCAGACGACCGCACGAGCACTCGCGACACTTGATGTGCTCGCCGCATTCGCCGATGTCGCGGCGAGGAATAACTACTTTTGCCCGACTTTGCACGACGGTGACGAGATCGAGATCAAAGCCGGTAGGCATCCGATCGTTGAAAACGCCGTGGTTCGATCATTCATTCCGAATGACATCGTTCTCAACAATTCAACCGACCGTTTGCTAATCATCACCGGTGCAAACATGGGCGGCAAATCGACGATTCTAAGGCAAGTCGCTCTGATTCAGCTGATGGCTCAGATCGGCTCGTTTGTGCCGGCGACGGCGGCGAGGTTGCCGATTGTAGATCGAATTTGGACGCGAGTCGGAGCGTCGGATGATCTTGCTTCCGGACGCTCGACTTTCATGGTCGAGATGACGGAAACGGCGGAGATATTGCATAATGCGACCTCGAAAAGCCTGATATTGCTCGACGAGATCGGCCGTGGCACCTCTACTTTTGATGGATTATCGATAGCCTGGGCAGTCGCAGAATATCTGCACGATTCGGAAAAGCATTCGGCGAAAACACTTTTCGCAACCCATTATCACGAGCTCACAGAACTTGCCGAGAAACTGCCCGGAGCCAAAAACTATCAGATCACCGCCGAAGAACGCGACGGCGAGGTCGTTTTTCTGCACAAACTCGCTCCAGGCAAAGCATCGAAATCCTACGGGATCGCAGTTGCAAGCCTCGCAGGCCTGCCGCGAAACGTTATCGAACGTGCGAAAGACGTTCTTACCAAGCTCGAGAAATACGAACTTGCAGTTTTTGCCGACGAGCAACGAACAGGACTCGCAAAAGCCGCAGGTAGCCGAATTGCATCGCAATCTTCGCTGTTTGCGGTCGCAAATGAATCTGCGATCGATGCCTTGCGTGAGGTAGATGTCGAGGCGCTCTCGCCCGAAGACGCGAAACGAATGCTCGCCGATATACGTAACAAGATCGTCTAACCGATTTCCAAACTCCAAGCTTGGCTGTTAGACTTTGTTTTTCTCGATGGTCAATTCCCCTGAACAATTGGATCTTCGTACAAAAGTCGGGCAGCTTTTCTTCATTGGAATTGCAGGCCCTGAGCTTGATGCTTCAACGCGCGAATTGATCGAAGATTTCCGCCCAGGCGGAATATGTTTGTTTGCACGCAACATTCGCGAAGCAAAACAAACGCGTGAACTGCTCGACGGCATCCGCGAGATGTCGCAACTCGTGCCCTTTTTATCGCTCGACCAAGAAGGCGGCCTCGTCGATCGTTTGCGGCGAATTCTAACGCCAATGCCGGCAGCCAACAAGATAAGGACGGTCGAGGAGGCTCGAAGACTGGCGAGTTTGATCGCTGAGAGCACTCGTCTTCTTGGATTCAACACGGACTTTGCTCCAGTTGTTGATGTCATCGATGCGGCGCGTGAGAAGGATAACAACGGACTTTACTCGCGAGCGTTTGGTTCGAATGCCGAGGGAGCTACCGAGTTGGCAGGCGCATTTCTTGATAAGTTGCAGTCCGAAGGAATATTAGGATGTATCAAACATTTCCCCGGCCTCGGAGCCGCTGCGGTTGATTCGCATGAGGAACTGCCCTCGGTTGAGATCGATGACAATGAACTCTCAAACACCGATCTGTTGCCGTATCGGAAGCTTACTGCGACTCACGATCCGGCTTTTGTCATGGTTGCTCACGCAGCATTTCCTAATTCGAAAAATCAAATTTCAGATCTAGACGGAAGAATGACGCCGTCGTCATTGAACGGCAAGTTTGTGACCGAATTGCTTAGAGACGAATTCAATTACGAAGGCATCTCAATCACCGATGACCTAGAAATGGGCGCGATCCTGAAGAATTACGGCATCGGCAAAGCATGTGTTAAGGCCGTAAATGCGGGCGAAGACATGCTCGCGATCTGTGCTGGTCGTGACAATATTATCGAGGGACGCGACGCTGTGATCGGTGCCGTCGAACGCGGCGAGATCGCGATGGAACGTGTTGACGAAGCCGTCGCTCGTATCGAACGCGGCAGGCAACGTCTTTCGCCGCCACTCGAATTTAACGCAGAGCGGCTTGCCGAACTGTCTGACGAAATTGCAGAATTTAACCAACATTTGAATCGCTGAGGAGGCGTTACTGATTTGCGTAAACTGATCTTACTTTCTCTTGTTCTCTCATTCTTTGCCACGGCATCGACGTGCCGCCGCCGAAATTCGGATGCGGTGACCGTCGCACTTCCGGAGAAATTCCAGACCTTTGACACTGTGACGACCATGTCCTCGGACGCTGCCGCCGAACGTGTTAAGAACCTGATGTTCAACTCGCTGGTCAAAAAGGATGAGAAGTTCGAGTACATTGGTGAATTGGCGAAAGAGATCAAAACGTCAGAGGACGGCAAGGTCATAACGTTCGTGCTGCAAGACAACGTGAAGTTCCACAATGGTCAGGATTTCACGTCAGCGGATGTGAAATATACTTTTGAGCAGTTGTTTGCTTCGAATGGCTACAAGGCCGGAGCGTTTTTTGATTCGGTTCCCGATGATTCGGCCCCGGCTACGAAACCGGCGGCAGCCCCGGCAACTTCGCCCGCAGCGGCTAAGCCTGCCGAAGAGAAGAAGATGAAGCGTATCGCTCATATTTCTTCGATCGAGACTCCGGACGCCAAGACAGTAGTGTTTACGGTTGCTCGGCCGGCATTGCGTAATCAGTTGTTGTCAAATCTTGTGGCCGTTCCGATCATCGCAACGGGATCGGCTCCTCGTCAGAAAGATGCACCGATCGGGACCGGACCGTTTAAGTTTGTGAGTCTTGACGCTGCGCAAAGCATTGTCGAACTCGCTGCAAATCAGGAGTATTGGGAAGGCGTACCGAAAGTTGCCAAGCTCCGACTGAAGACGATCACAGACGCAAATTCACTTCAGGCCGAACTCTCGACCGGCGGCGTAGATATCGCTCCGAATCCGAATAATATCTCGCCGGATACTTTGAAGTCGCTAGCTTCGAACGCGAGCTTAAAGGTCGAGCAGTCTGATGGTTCGAACATTCAGTATCTTGTTTTCAACACGCAATCTGCACCGCTTAATAACGTAAAAGTTCGCCAGGCCATTGGCTATGCTATAAACCGAGAGAAGATCGTCAGCGAATTACTTTTCGATCAGGCAAAGGTCGCGGATTCGATTCTGCCGCCAAACTCTTGGGCATACTCGCAAGGTACGAAGTATTCTTACGATCCTGCGAAAGCGAAGCAGTTGCTCCAGGAGGCCGGTTATAAGGGCGAGCCGATCGTGTTCAAGTTCGGATCCGGATTACAGGCCGTTAGCCAGTATTCGCAGGTTCTGCAGAGTGCGATGAATGACGTTGGCTTGAATGTTCAGATCGAAACGTTTGAGGTAAACACCATCAGAACGCACCTTGCACAAGGCAATTTTCAGATGTACACAGGTGTCTGGATCGGCGGCAATCAAGATCCGATCTTCTTGCGAGATCTATTCAGCTCGACAAAGATCCCCGGCGGAACAGTTTCCTGCTGCAACCGCAGCCGCTATACAAATGCGGAACTTGATAAAGCCGTACTTGATGCTGAAAACTCGACCGATAAGGCTAAAGCCAAGGAACTTTACGGCAAAGCCTGGACCATCGCAAGCGAAGAGTTGCCGCTGCTTCCACTCTGGTATCCTGCAAACATTATTGTTGCAAACAAGCGCATCGGCGATATTAAGATCAATGCGAGCGGTGATTGGAGTTTCTTGAAGAATATTACCTCACAGTAGTTTGGTCGCCTTGACAATTTCTTGTCAGACGGTAGAATTATGGTTTGCCACAAGCGGGAGTAGCTCAGTGGTAGAGCGCGACCTTGCCAAGGTCGAAGTCGCGAGTTCGACCCTCGTCTCCCGCTCCAGATCCTAAAGGAGAAAGGAAGATGGAGAAAGGATAAAGTTTTTTGCTTTACTTTTTCTTTGTTCCTTTCTCCTTTATCCTTTACGCCCGGCGGCGTAGCCAAGTGGTAAGGCAGAGCTCTGCAAAAGCTTTATTCATCGGTTCGATTCCGATCGCCGCCTCCAAACCTCAATTTTCCAAAACTTTTGGCAATAACCTGTCGTAAGCAATGTGGTAAAGTTAAATCACAATGCTCGGTATTAGTGTGTCTAAAATTTGGCTAGCGTCGTTTGTGCTGGCGTTCAGCGGTATCTGCTGCGCACAAGCCGTTGTCGTTCAGCCCGGAGCTCCCGGACAGGCGACGAAAGTATTGCCTGCGGACACGAAACCGATCATTCCTGCCGTTTCGGCCAAAGATGTCGATTTCATGCAGGGCATGATAATGCACCATGGTCAGGCAGTTGAAATGGTCGAACTGATCGAGTTCCGAACTCAGAACAAAGAGATAACACTCCTTGGTGCGCGAATTAGGCAATCGCAATCGGACGAGATGAACTTTATGCGGCGTTGGCTCGGCCTTCGCGGCGAGAAAACCGAGATGGACCATTCGGGGCATGGCAGCAATATGTTGATGCCGGGAATGTTATCGAAAAAGCAAATGACGGCACTATCAAAAGCAAAAGGTGCCGAATTCGACCGCCTGTTTCTCGAAGGCATGATACAACACCATAAAGGTGCACTCGATATGGTCGATGACCTATTTAACACGGCCGGTGCGGGGCAAGATGCAGAACTATTCAATTTTGCGACTGATGTCGATACGGGACAGAAAGCAGAGATCAATATAATGGAGAAAATGCTTGGATCGCTCAAGTAGATAAGATGATGAAATCAACAAGAATTTCGACCACGTCGATAGTGGCAACGTTTGCATTTGTAATTGCAGCATTTTGCGGCTCTGTTGTCGCTCAGGAAGGCGGCAACCCATTCGCACCTGAAAAGGCTCCGCCGTTGCCGGAGGGCATGAAAGGTTCGAACGCCGGCGACCCGCGTTTCGGCCTCAGTGCAGGAGCATATGACGCAGCCGAGTTCTCGTTCGGTATCAAACATATCAATCTTTATCGCAAACCTGCCGCATTCGATCTTGGCGTCGATCCAAACGATCCGCGAGTTGCAAAAGCACTTTTCGCAATGGGAATTCCGGAAAACGCACCGATACCGCCGGCGATGAAGATGCCGATCGCGGGACTTGCACTCGCAAATTCCGATCTTGCTTTCCAAGGCAATTATCTCTTCTTGGGTAATTTCTACGGCATCAACATTTACAACATCGCGGATCCTGCAAAGGCGCAGCTTGTTACATCAATGCTCTGCCCCGGCGGACAAGGTGACGTTTCTGTTTACAAAAACCTGATGTTTATGTCGGTTGAGATGCAGAACGGCCGAATTGATTGCGGCACGCAGGCGTTTCCGGCACAAACAGCTCCCGGATTGCCTGCGGCGCAGAAAGATCGATTCCGTGGAGTTCGTATCTTCGATATCTCGGATATCAAGAATCCGAAACAGGTCGCAGCAGTTCAGTCGTGCCGAGGCTCGCACACGCATACGCTTGTCGAAGATCCCAACGATAAAAAGAACGTGTATATTTACATTTCGGGAACGTCGTTTGTTCGTCAAAGCGAGGAACTCGCAGGCTGTACTGATGGAGATCCTTCGAAAACGCCCGACACGGCGAGATTTAGGATCGACATTATTAAGGTGCCGGTTTCTGCGCCGCAGGATGCAAAGATCATTGCCAGTCCGCGAATTTTTGGCGATGGTGAAAAGATCAATGCTCTGAACGACGGCGGTTCGCACGCGAACAAGGGACGTCCGGAAGAGACCGATCAATGTCACGATATTACAGTTTATTCGGAACTCGGCCTCGCGGCAGGTGCCTGCTCGGGCAACGGTATCTTGCTCGATATCAAAGACCCCGCGAATCCAAAACGGCTCGACGCTGTAAACGATAAGAACTATGCCTACTGGCACTCAGCCTCATTCTCTAATGACGGAAAGAAAGTAGTTTTCACCGACGAATGGGGTGGCGGCATGGGAGCACGATGCCGAGCGACCGATCCGACAGTTTGGGGAGCGAACGCTATCTTTAACCTCGAAGGCGGAAAGCTAAAGTTTGCCAACTACTACAAATTGCCTGCGGCTCAGGGCGATACCGAGAATTGCGTGGCTCACAACGGCTCGCTAGTTCCCGTTCCCGGACGCGACATCAAGGTTCAGGCTTGGTACCAGGGCGGCATTTCGATCATGGATTTCACCGATCCGGCAAACCCGATGGAGATCGCGGCTTTTGATCGCGGACCAGTCGATGCAAATATGCTGCTGCTCGCAGGTTCGTGGTCAGCATATTGGTATAACGGCAACATCTATTCGTCCGAGATCGCACGCGGACTCGACGTTTTCGAACTGACGCCGACGCGATTTTTGTCGCAGAACGAGATCGACGCGGCAAAATCAGTTCGCGAATCGGTCTTGAACGTTCAAAGTCAACATCGCACCGTTGCCCCGAAAACGCTTGTCGTTGCAAAAGCGTACATTGACCAGCTCGAACGTGCAAAAGTCGTCTATCCAACTGAGATCACAAAGCTTCGCGACGCGATCCAAGCGGCTGAAACAGACAAGTCGAAAGCATCCGAACTCAAGTCGATGGTTGACCACATAAACACTCTCGCCGAAACAGCAAAGGACGCAGCGTCTGCGGCAAAACTTCGCTCGATCGCTGAGATCTTTCGAAACTAAGCAGATCGACTTCTATCGATCAAACGGCTCAAGCATTTACGCTTGAGCCGTTTTCTTTTGCTGAAATTTCAAGTTTTGTGCTACGCTACTCGCCAACAATCAATATTGGTCAAAATTTCGACGGGCGAGGTGAAGTGCATATGAGCCGATTTGTCGTTTTCTCTTTCGTGATCGTTGCGTTTTGCAGCAGCGTTATTGCGGGCGAGTTTTGTGATGCGAATATGAGAATTCGTAGGAATGTCGCTACGCCAACTGATGGCGGAATTCGCGAAGATGTACCTACCAAGTATCGAGCAAAGTTCGATTTGTGGAAGGCCGAACTACTCTCGACCGAATTCGGCAAAGCCCAATGGTCGCAGTTCGAAACGAACAAGGCATTTGTGCTGAAGATCGAAGTTACGGGTAAGCGTGACAAAGGTGCCGGGACAGGCGATCTTGAATTCAATGATGCGGGCGAACTGGTCGGTGCCACCGTCACTCTCGGCGGCGACATCGATCGGGGTTATCCGAATTCGTACTATTACCCTGTGCTCGAATCATTAGCCGCGACGGAAACCGCAACAACTCACAACGGCCGATTGCTGGCCGTAACGAAATTCTCGCACGAGCTTGGACATGTTGATCAAATACTGCGGGAAAGCGGCGAGCTATTGCGCCTACAGGACAAGTTAGTGCCGCAATACAGCAGTATTTTTCTCAAAAATGGCTGGAACACGAAGGACAATAAGCTAGTCGACCTAGCTGCCAAAATGGGCGGAACGCCTACTGAGATATGGGAACATCGCGAATACAAGAGCGAAACGATCGCACTACAGTTCCTTGCCGAAAAACTGTCCGGCGAACCATATCGATGCGACGTGATTCGGCGAGTCAAACGGAACGTTGCCGGAAACGCACGTCAATATCAATCGCTCTTCGCATCGCTGCCGATATTTAGTGATGCCAGCTGCGATTGAGTTTCGGTGTCGCCGAACGGCATTCCGGCAAGACCGGGGTGCCGTTCGGCCTGCAATTCTTGACTTTGCTATTTGCCCTGCCATAAACTTGGAAGCGTTCCGAGTTACTAATCTATTCAATTCAAAGTGAGGGGAATAATGTCCTTTTCTCGACGTGATTTCATCAAAACCGCCGGACTTACGTTCGGTGCCCTGACGCTGCCGAGTTGGGCCTATGAGGCACAGGCTGCAGCAAGTATTTATCTTGACGCCAACAAAGATGCGATGGCAGATGCCGCACTTGCTACGGCAAAGAAGCTCGGAGCATCGTACGCCGATATTCGGATAAATCGATATCGTATTGAGAACGTTTCCACACGCGAACGGCAGGTTCAAAACGTGTCGAGCGGCCAGAATTTCGGCTTTGGCGTACGTGTATTGATCAACGGCACTTGGGGCTTTGCGGCAAGTCCGATCGTAACGATCGACGAGGTCAAGCGAGTGACGGCAGAGGCGGCTGCTATTGCCAAAGCCAATTCGGCGATCACACGAAAAAAGATCGAGTTGGTTCCGACACCAAAGGTCACGGCGAGTTGGAAAAGCTCGTTTGAGAAAGACCCGTTCGACGTTCCCGTAGACGAAAAGACGGCGATATTGCTAAAGATCAATGAGGCCGCGTTAAGTGTGAAAGGCGTAGGTTTCGTAAATTCTTCGCTGTCGGCGGTCAATGAGCAAAAGTACCTCGCAACGTCTGATGGTTCGCGGATCGAGCAGTACATCATCAGGACCATCCCAAGCTTCACCGCAACGGCCGTCGATCGTGCAAGCGGCGATTTTCAGTCGGTCAATACACTTCGCGAAGGGCAGCAGATCGGTTACGAATACCTCTCGAAGCACGATTGGATCGGCGAAGCAAAGACTGCGGCAGAGCATGCCGTGATGAAGCTAAAAGCTCCATCAGTTGCGCCGGGCAAATATGATCTTGTGTTACATCCTTCGCATCTTTTCCTAACGATCCACGAATCGGTCGGCCATCCGACTGAGCTTGACCGCGCATTGCTATGGGAAGCGAATTATGCGGGAACAAGTTTCCTAACGCCCGACAAAACCGGCAAACTGCAATTCGGTTCGAAGATGGTCAACTTTGTCGCCGACAGAACGCAGGCACAAGGTATGGCGACTGTTGGTTGGGACGATGAAGGCGTTCCGGGACAGAGCTGGGACATCGTTAAAGACGGCGTGTTTGTCGGCTGGCAGACGACTCGCGACACGGCGAAGCTTGTCGGGCAGAGCAAGTCGACTGGCTGTTTGCACGCCGATAGTTGGGGCAGCGTGCCGTTCCCGCGTATGCCGAATGTTTCGCTGTCGCCAGCGAAAACCAATGTTTCTCAAGACGATCTGATCGCGGGTGTTGAGAACGGAATTCTGATATACGGCCGCGGAAGCTATTCGATCGACCAGCAGCGTTACAACTTTCAGTTCGGCGGCCAAACGTTCTGGGAGATCAAGAATGGTAAGGTCGGCGGTATGCTTCGCGATGTTGCCTACCAATCGAGAACTACGGATTTTTGGGGTTCGCTCGATGGACTTGGCGGCCAGGCAACGTATGAAATTCCCGGTTCTCCGAACGACGGTAAGGGCGAGCCAGGGCAATCGAACGCCGTTTCACACGGCTGTCCGCCGGCGAGATTTAGGAATATCAATGTTCTCAACACTGCGTCGGGAACAAATGCGGGCCAAATGGAGGACTACGATTAATGCTGTTAACCGAAACTGAAGTAAAAGCCCTCACGGACAAGATATTATCGATGGTCAAGGCCGACGACGCCTCGGCAAACGTCGGCAGTAACGTGCAATCCCATCTGCGGTTTGCCGGAAACAACGTCCTAACCAGCGGTAAACGCGAAGGCCGGAGTGCCAGCGTAACGGTCTGGATCGGCGGCAAGCGTGGTTCCGCATCTACAAATGATCTGGACGATGCGAGTTTGCGGACGATGGTCGATCGTGCCGAAGCGATCGCCAAAACGGCACCGCAGGATCGCGAATACGTACCGACATTAGCCAAGCAGACGTACAAGCCGGTCAATGCGTATTTCGAAGGAACCGCAAACTTATCGCTTACCGACCGCGCGAAGCAGATCGGAGCTGTTATCGCCGAATGTGAGAAGAACGGCGTGATCGGCGCCGGTTTTCATAATGCCAATGCCTCGTCAGGCGGAAATGCTACAAAGAACGGAAACTTCGATTACGAGCGTACGACGGGCGTAGGGTTGTCGGTAACCGCTCGAACGCCGGACGGCACGAGTTCCGGCTACTTCCTTCGCGGCCACAACGACATCACAAAGCTCGATACAATGAGGATCGCTCGCGAATCGATACGGAAAGCTCTCGAAGGCAAAAATGCACGAGC
>CALMPJ010000224.1 GCA_937871585.1 uncultured Acidobacteriota bacterium
CGAGATACCGTTGTGTAGAATTCCAATGAATTTCGCACCGGTTCCTGCTCCCGTCAATGTATAGACTCCAGTCTGCGTATTCGACGCAAAACCAATGATGTTTCCGGTGACCGTATGCCCCTGGGCGCCCGACGTAGAAGTGGACGGTCGTAAATCAATTCCGACATGTAAAGAACCAGTCGTCCATGTTCGGGTACCGGTTTGATAAAACCGGTTATTCGTGATCGACCAAGTGTTACAACCGCCGTTTGTCGCAACGCCAGAACTGGTCACCGCCGCTCCAAAGTAATCGAAAATATTATTGTTGTTGATGACGATTCCACTATTTCCAATAGCGGTAGTTGACGTCGAACCGTTTCCTAAGATACCCTTCGTCGGCAAATTTGCCCCCGCCGGACCGATGTTGTTGTTTGAGATCGTATTATTGTCGTTACCGTTCGCGGTAACGGCGTCGGTGCTGAAAAAGATCACCGCACCATTAGTTGCAACCGATGAGCTAACGGAACCCAAAATGCTTGAATTCGTGATCGTATTGCCCGTCGCACCACCAATGAATCGTATCGTTGAAGTTCCGGTTGTTGCAGAAACCGTAGTATTTGAGATCGTCAGAGAATTTCCGCCAGTGTTCAAACCGTCGATCGTAACGTTGTCCGCACCGTTGAAATCGATAAGAGCAACTCCCGCCGTCGCTGCGCCGGTGATCGTTCTTGCAGCGCCGCCCGAAGGTTGAATCAGGATCGAAGTATATGACGCCGCTCCAGCGCCGCTTGCATTCAGGATCGCACCCGCTGCCGGTTCGGTAGTGTCGCCCACAATATCAATTGTGATCGCTCCGGTGTGCGTACCGCCGTTAATTGCAGTAAACGCATCTGCTAAGGTCGTGTAACTCCCACCTCCGGGATTGACATTAACCTGTGCAGACGCAGAAATTGCACAAAACGCAAATACAAAAAATGCTATTGAAAACGAAACAAAATTCAACGACGATCTACGGTTTGACATAAATTTGACCCTCAAAAAAGTAAACTCCTCTCCAAACTGGTGATACACGCGGCTTTGTGGTCGACAGATGCGACAACGTGTGGACATCACCAAATGCAGCGCTTGGCTGCGAAATAGTTCAGTTTTAACTTAACGTTCCTATTCTAAGGATTCGGCGGGCAAAGTCAACCGAAATTTGTCGTTGCATAGAGACGCACGAACGACATGAAACGAAAAAAGCCCACGCCTGCCGGAGACGAGGGCTTTTGAGTAAGTAATGCTCACAGCCAAAATGCCGCGAGGCGAAAGGGCTATTCGAGCGGATTCGCTATGAAATCGGCATCTCCGATATTGTCGGTCAGGTTGATCACTCGGCTCGGCTGCGAGAACGTGAACCGCTTGGAGACAACCGTTACGACATACGTCTCTCCAGCCTGCAGATTTGGCACTTGGAAGTATCCAAGCGAACCGGTCTTCACAATGATCGGCGTCGGCAACGAGTTTCCAGTCACCACAATTGCCGCCCCGCGAATACCCGAACCAAACGATGTCGTCACACGTCCACCGATCGATGCGTTCGACGATGTCGGAGCTACAAGTTCACCTCCGGTCCACCTCGAGTAGCTGGTTACGCCAGTTATCGGACCGAGAGTGTTTGTTGCGGTGTTAACACAAGGCCCGCCGGTGCACATGTTTGTGATCGTCGCGTCTTTTTTCCAAACGCGATAGTCAGCCTCGTTACCATTTACCTCGCCGCCATCGGCTCCGTATGTAAACGAGAGGTCAGCGGTCACATCGCCTAGTTCTTCGACTTCCCACTGCCGCGAGAGACTAACAGCCGCACCTAACGGAAACATCAATGAGTTGAACGATTCAACCGTCAAGCTGTCCCCTGCCGCTCCGATAGCTGTTGCATTGGCGACGACCGGTGTATATTCGTCTTCGCCGACAAAGAAGGTGTACGTACCGATCGCCGGATAGCTTCTTCTCAGCGGACCGTCGACAAAACATGTATTGGTCGCACATGTTCCCGTCCGCGTCGCAGTAGCTCCAGTATGAATTAGTAAGTTTCCCGAACTCGTCGCAATAATACCGTTAGTGAACGTCATAGTACCGCTAACGGTCAGGTTGCCGCCTGTGAGAGTGAGCACATGTCCCGTGAAGTTATTATCGTGAGTGAACGTTGTGATAGTTCTCGAAGCCGGAATCTCCGGGCCGATATTCCTGGCAGCAGTACTACCGGAACGCAGATACGAGAATATGATCCCGCCTGTTCCAGGATTGAACGTAGGCGTTGTATCAAAGGTTCCAACGTTGGTGGCGGTCGTCGTGTTGCCCATCTGC
>CALMPJ010000225.1 GCA_937871585.1 uncultured Acidobacteriota bacterium
CCGGTCAACTGCGGCATCATCATAGCAGGTTAAGTATCCTCACAAACTACTCCAATACCCGGGGTGGGAGGGAAGCGGCTCGTCGGAAACGGCGGGCCGTTTTTTTTTTGGGAAGGGGTCTGATGTTCTCAACGGCCGATGGAAGAACTTCGAGAACTCGTGAAACGTCGTCTGCCCTAGTGAACCTTCCGAGACTGAACCTGATCGCTGAACGGGCGGCCGTATCCGAAACGCCGAGAGCCTTTATCACCGGTGACGGTTCGATCGAACCGCTCGAACAAGCCGAGCCGGTCGAAACCGCAATTCCATGCATATCGAGATTGATAAGAAGTGCCTCGCCTTCGACGCCTGGGAAAGAGATGTTCGAAATGTTTGGAAGACGCAAATCCGTGTCACCGTTCGTGTGCGATTCGGGAACGTGTTCGAGAATTTGTTGTTCGAGCGAATCACGCAGAATACGAATATCGCTATCGACAATTGCGATATCATTTGATGCGATCTCCGCTGCGGTGCCAAGAGCTACTATGTTCGGAACAGATTCGGTGCCGGCGCGAATGGCGCGTTCCTGGCGGCCGCCGATGTTTTGCGAACGAAGTCTGGTTCCACGACGAACGTATAAAGCTCCGATGCCTTTTGGAGCGTGGATCTTGTGGCCGGAGATCGACAATAGGTCGCAACCGATCGCTTCGACGTCAACGACAGTCTTTCCGGCTGCCTGAACAGCATCTGTGTGAAACCATATCTTGCGGCCATTTTTTCGAAGTTCTCGAACCAGCTTTCCGATCTCTTCGATCGGCTGCAACGTGCCGATCTCGTTGTTCGCGGCCATAACACTGATCAGGAGCGTGTCATCGCGTAGAGCATTTTCGAGATCGTCGACTCGAACGATGCCGTTTCCATAAACGGGCAACCGTGTCGTCTCGAAACCGTCTTTTTCGAGGTCCTCGCAAACGGCGTCTACTGCCGGATGCTCGATGTCAGAAATTATGATGTGCTTGCCGTAATGCTGGTTTGCGAAACATAGGCCGCGAATGGCGAGGTTGTTAGATTCAGTGCCACCCGAAGTAAAGATGACCTCGTTCGGACGGGAATTTAGCAACTGAGCGACTTGATGGCGGGATTTATCGACGGCCGAACGTGCCTGTTGGCCAAAATAGTGGATGCTCGACGCATTGCCGTAGTTCTCGGTCAAATACGGCAGCATCGCCTCGACTACATGCGGATCGACCTGCGTGGTCGCACTGTTGTCCAGATAAACTCGTCGGAACATATTGCTATTAGACAATTTCGAACCGCGAAATGCCATTTTCAATGGCGAAGACGCGTCAAACTTAAGTTCGACGCGTCTTGCCGTTTACCTCGGTTCGGGGTCAAGGAACCGAGAAACCGGTGAACGGATTATGGTAGAGAGCTTGTGTCCGCCAAGCTTCTTTGTTGATCGTACCATCGGCAGTTCCGGAAATTGACGCCGGAACTATGTAACGAACGCCGCCGAGATTTGCGGACTTTGCAAAACCGGTGTCCACGATCTTGCCGTCGCGGCCGACGGTGAACTTTATTGTTCGCGACAGTTCACCTTTTCGCATAATGCGGACCTCGTATTCGCCGGGATTCTTGTCGAGAAAGAACATCCCGGCGTGATTGCTTTTGTTCGAGCTGTTATCGAAACCGCGAACGAGCTGAAAATCGGTCTGTATGATCGTGTATCGATGATGAGGTTCATTCGATCCGCTGGTCATTTCTTCTTTCTTCGAGTAGGTAGTGTTCTGGATCTTGGCGACCTCGCGACCATTGTAAAACAGGTGCGATTCAACTGAATCTGATGGCACATTTCCTTTCAAACAGACCCAAGTCGAAAGATACGGAACCTCGTAGTCCATGATCGGATTGAGCCAAACATAGCCAACCGGCAGGTGCCAATCGTAATCGACGACGAATTCTTTTCGCCCCTTATTTTCAGGAATATTCTGATCCAGCGTCGCCATCGCGACTGAGAACTTGCCCGAGAACAAGGTCGTCGTTCCGGCAGAAGTTCGGTACTTGATCCGAAATGGAAACACACCTGATTCGATCGTGGCTTTCTTTTCTTCGCTGTCACGGTCGATGCTGTCTGGTTTGATCGTTTCGATCTCGTCGTCACCAACAGACGGCGTGAACATCTCGACGGTGACCCAAGGCGTGCCGTTCGGTTTGTCGAATTCGACAAAGAATTTTAAAAAAAAAAAAACAAAACAAAAAAACACAAACATGATCTTTGGATACCACGAATTCGTATTGTATTCGGGCTCGGCGGCCTTCGGAT
>CALMPJ010000226.1 GCA_937871585.1 uncultured Acidobacteriota bacterium
AAGTTCCACACCGTTGTACGACCGGCAGTTCACGCTAGTCGGCATTTACGAACCGGCGGCTGGTGCACGTATCAAAATACCGCTCGCGACGATGCAAAAGCAGCTCGGAACCGAAGGAAAGGTCTCGGCTATCCTAGTGAAATTACAGCCCGGACGTTCACCGGACGCAATTGCCGAGGCCATCCAAACCAAGTTCCCTGATAATCAGATCCTGCTCACCAGCCAGCTCGAAGAGCTTTATATGCAAGGCTTTCCGGCGTTGAACGTCTTTCTCGATGTCGTGATCGGCGTCGCCGGCGTCATCGCCGCTTTGATCATTTTGCTAACGATGTACACGACCGTGACCGAGCGTACACGTCAGATCGGCGTTTTGAAATCGCTGGGAATGTCCAATTTCAACATCGCCTGGACGATCGTTCAGGAATCGCTGCTGATCAGCATAGGCGGCATCGCGTTCGGCCTCATCGCGACTTTTCTCCTCAGCATAGCGCTCGAGAAATGGAGCACTCTCATCGTCCAGATCGAACCGCGAGTGATCGTTGGAATTCTGATCGTTGGAATTCTGGCCGGAATTGTCGGAGCCCTCTATCCGGGCCTGAAAGCCGCTCGTCTTGACGCCGTCGAAGCGTTGAATTTCGATTGATCACATCCCCAAACGCCCAGTTAATATCCGCTCACGAAGCATTAGCGTTGCATCGACGTTGCATCTATGGTATTATTAGTCGGGTTGGCGGCATCACGTCGCGATGATCTTTGAAAATTCAAGCAACGGCTACGGTTCACAAAAGGTCAAAAATTGCTCGACCTGTGTCTTATCTATTGTGGTTCTGATCGATCAAAACGACTATATAGGGCGTTTTTCATAGTGGAACAGTTAGCCTCTGTAAGTTATTGAGCACATTAACTTTATCGTCGCGTACTGTTCCACTTAGGTGTTCCACTTTGGCTCTATCTCGACAATTTAAAGCCGATCTTCCGCAATTACTGGTTTCTTGCGCGAGACAATTGACTAGGTAAAGGTCGGTTCTCTAGTGTGAATTAAGGCTTGACCGCGTACATCTCCAGATTCGCTCCAGCTACTTCATCGGGGACGTAAACCGCGATCACCTTTGAACCTTTGATACCGTCCCAATACGGCCCCGCTGAATCAAGCTGGAAATATTTGAATCCGACCCGCGATGGAATCGGTGCAGGCGGCGGATCTTTGTGCGTCAGCACGACGCCCGGCAATGCTGAGCCGATGACGGTATCGATCACGTCGCGGGACGAGATCTTGACGATACGCGGCACACCTTCGATCAGCTTAGCGTCAGGCATCTGCGAACGCACGGCTAGATAGAACGCCGCTTCCTTAAGCAAACGCTCGTCTTCCACGCGGCCAACGTACAATGTGTCACGCGTCTTCTCAAGCGGAATTGGTACGCAGCGGCTCGGGATGACGGTTTCGAGCAATTCGCGAAGCTGCGAATTCAGGCTGCTGAACGTCAGATAAAGATCATCGTGATCGTATTTCACTATGTCTTTCGGAGCCATCTCGGTCGAGAACGTCATCAGTTTGCCGACGAGAGAAGCCATTTCGAGATACAGCCGCTCAGGATGCAGCAGCGGCGAACGGAAATAGTGAGACATGGCCGGAACCGACGAATTGATCGTATGCAGCAGCCAAAACACGCCCGCATCCGAGGTCGTAAAATCCGCCAAACCTGAACGACGCTGACGCCGCTGTTCGCTAAGGCTGCTACTCTTTGTGATCAGTATCTCGACGATCTGCTGCAGCATATTCGCGAGCCAAACATTGGCTGACGAATGCAAAACCGGCGGGATGTGATCCTCGGCGATCTTGAATTGCCCTGTCGGCGTTCGAACGAGTTCCGCGATCTTTATCGCAGTGAAACCATCGCGAAGCTCGTCATCAAAGATGATGCGAAGATTGCTCTTGGCGTACGCGACCGGCTGTTCATTGGTGCCGCTCGTTTCATCTTTCGCCATCGCACCCTCTTGCAGATAGCGAAGATTTGCATTAGCGTCGGCGCCGCTTGCTTGGAAATTGGCTTCGCCTGAGCGAGCAGCCGGGATCGCAAGATGAACTCCGAGCCGTTCGGCTTCGGCTGTGA
>CALMPJ010000227.1 GCA_937871585.1 uncultured Acidobacteriota bacterium
ACGCGCGCTGGAAAATGCGGTGTCGTCAAGTGCGCTTTTTTCCCCCAATCTTGGCCCCCCCTTTTTGTTTTTTTCATCCTGTCTTTTACCGTGCCCAGCAAAGGATTGATTTTCCCGCCGCTAAAGACGCTCGCTTCGATTGCCGTCATCTTACCGTTCTCGAAAATGTAGATTCCTGGCTCGGCTATTTGACGTAATGCAGCAAGACCCGCATCTGGAGTCGTATCGACAGATGGTTTTGCGGGTTGCTCCCGCGTTTCCTGGGAATTGGTTGTGGGAGAAGGTCGAACAGTTCTCGAAGGAGCCGCTTCGGATGCCTCTATCATCGCAAGAATTATCGAATCCGAAACTTTAGCCGCCTTGAGTTTCCCGAGAGCCGACGTACTTGTATCGCAGTCGCAGATAGATCTTTTGATTTTTGCAACGATCAAAGACTCGCTTAGACCCATTTTCACAAGATCGATTACTTTTGCATTCGTCAATATTTCGGGCGATTGCTGGGAAACTAGAAGTTGCGGCAGTACCAATATGTACAGTGTCAACTTTAGACCGAACATTACTGTTTTTGATTTAGTCATATTTATTGGACTCACGTTTCGGTTGTATCTCAATGAGCTTGGTGATAAACTCTTCAATCTCAAAAACACGCGTTTCGTGTATTACTTTTTTTAAGGCTGGGTTAAGTGTAAATTAGTCGTCTTGTTACACAATGAATTTTCAATGATTTATTTGTGAAGATGTTGTTACTCCACATTTATTGATTTATTTTCTGTAACATGGATACCCAGATCTATGTACTCCGACAACAGTAAACCCATTTGTTTTGACCAATTTAGGTTCGATCCGGATCGATTCGCACTTTATTATCGCGGAGAGCTAGTAAAGTCTGCCGAGAAGAAACAGCTCGAGGTTCTATTGACGTTTTTGAGGCGTCCCAATGAGCTTGTAACTTACGATGAGGTAATCGAAAACGTTTGGCATGACAATATTCACGGGGCTACATCTACAAGGGTGAACCAATACGTGAGTCGGCTTCAGAAGACGTTTCACGAGTACGTTCCTGAGAATAGCTACTTTGAGAATGTAAAGGGCAGGGGCTATATTTTTCGCGTAATGATTGATGCGGATGAGCCTGAATCACAAGACAACAGCACCTCCTCACCGTCAAACTTAGACCGTGATTCCCATGATTCGGAACAAGCTGACATAAAGAGGTCCCTCGGCAAAACTAAAGCCATAGTTCTTGGACTATCCCTTGCCACAGTCCTCGTTGTCCTAGCTGCGTTTTGGATCTACACGCGGCCAAACGATGAGACGGTCATTAAAGAAGTGGTCAGGGAATCGCAGCTTTATGAATCCCTCGTATTGTATGAGAACCCAACCTTGCTTAATGAGTCGGACTTGGACAAGTATTGGACCAAAGAAGTCGATTCAAATATCAATTACGATCGTGGTCGAATACGGGATTCGGTGAAGAAAATGATCGCTGAGGGGCGACGATACGGAGCCGAGTCAAAATGCGAGCAGTTTGATTTTCAATCCGTTGAGATTGATATCAACAAAACTACTGCCGTCGTAAAGACCTTAGAAAAGTGGTTTGTTTCCATATACTCGACCGACGGATCTCTGCTTAAGAACCGGACGATAGGACCTTATTTTGTTAGTTACATCCTAAAGAAAATAAACGGCAAATGGTTGATCGAGAAATCAACTACTGGGCGAGTTATTAGACCAGTACCTCGTCTGAGGGAAATGACTCCTATTACGACTATCGTTGCGGGCCAGCAATTTTGGCTTAAAGTTGTTGGAGATGACCTGGAACCGGAAATGGTATTTTTCGAGGTCGTAGGTCCAGGGTGTCCAGAAGCTAAGCCGTGTAAAGTCCCGAATGACGTACTCAGAGAACATTCAACGATGAACAGCGGTCAAATCGTAAACGTTCCTTTGACCCTAGCATCCGGAGTCTTTAAGATCACCGCCCGAAACGGCGATTCGCAGGCCTCAGAACCGGTAATGTTGACCGTTCCGTAGAGGTGGATAAATATGCATTGGTTTGTGGAGCATTGAACAACCTAAGTAGATCGGTTGTCGCCTTCGACTTTATGATACACACTTCGTTGAATTTATTGTTTGTGCTACTTTGAAACATAAAAATCGATGTCTTCCAAATTCTTCACAAATAATAGCGAGAGAAGTCTCTTCGATAAGTTCACAGGAATTGTCGATGGGATGAAGGATTTGTACGCCTTTCATGCTGTCGTTGGCTATTTCAGATCTTCAGGATATTTCAAACTCCAGCCGTATTTGAAGGACCTGAGAGAGATCAAGATATTAGTTGGTATCAATGTCGATCAGATGTTTGCCGAGACCCAGCGAAAGGGGCTCTTGTTCTTTGGTGACGAAGCACAGGCAAAACATGAGTTCTTAAAGTGGTTTATAGAAGATATTCGACAGGCGAAATACTCGCAAGAAGTCGAGGATGGAATACTTCAATTCGTAACCGACCTTATTTCGGGCCGGATCGAGGTTCGAGCTCATAATTCTAAAGCAATACATGCCAAGTTCTATTTGTTCCTGCCCGAGAATCACAACGCTAATTCCGATGGTTGGGTGATCATGGGCTCGTCGAACCTTACCGAAGCTGGACTTGGAATACGCCAGTCGCCCAACTATGAACTCAATATCGCATTGAAGGATTATGACGATGTTCAGTTCGCCAAGGGCGAGTTTGCTAATCTCTGGGCCGAATCGACACCGATATTGCCAGCGGATATTCAAGCGTTCAAAGAAAAGACTCATATTGGCCAGGAATTTACGCCCTACGAAATCTATCTGAAGTTTTTGACTGAGTATTTTGGTCGCAATATCGATTACGACCCGGACACAGTTGGCGATCTTCCTGCAACCTTTAGAAAGCTCAGTTATCAAATCGATGCCGTAAATGAAGGCTTCCAAATGCTTATGCGTGACAACGGCTTTTTCCTAGCCGATGTCGTTGGCTTGGGAAAAACCGTGGTTGCCGCGATGATCGCAAAGCGTTTTCGTATTGCGAACGGGTCTCAGAATACCAAGATTCTCGTCGTCTATCCGCCTGCCTTGGAGAGAAACTGGAAGGATACATTTAAGCAATTCCGTTTAGATAAAGACACAAAGTTCGTCACAAACGGAGGCCTCGAAAAGATCATTAATGGGAAGAATCCGGACTATTGGCCAAAAGGGGAATACGACTTAATTCTTGTTGACGAGGCTCATCGCTATCGAAATCACACATCGCAGATGTTCCAGAACCTACAGGCGATCTGCAAAGCTCCACGTACCGGCGAAGGATTGATTGATGACGACAAGAAGCGTGTGATCTTGATTTCGGCGACGCCGCTTAATAATCGGCCGCAGGATATTTATTATCAGTTGCAACTTTTTCAGGATTCGAGGCGGAGCACATTAACGGAAACTAATCTTCAAGCGTTTTTCGGGCCGATAATTCGAGAATATAAAGAAATTATTCGCGACCCTCAACCGGATCTGGGACGTATACGTGAGATTTATGAGCAGATGCGGGAACGCGTGATCGCTCCGATTACGGTTCGCCGAACTAGGACGGATCTAAAAAACTACCCGAAATACCTCGATGACCTAAAGGATCAAGGGATCGATTTTCCCGACATCTCACCACCACGTGAGATCGAATATGAACTCAAAGGAAAATTGGGCGAACTCTTTACTCACTCGATGGCTGTTTTGACTAATGAAGTAAAGTATTTTCGTTATCAGGCAGTTTTGGCTCTCAAAGAGGAAATTCGTGACGAATTCTATCCGCAGGCACGAATCGTGTCTATTTCACTTGCCGGCATTCTCCGTAATCTGATGGTTAAACGCCTTGAGAGTAGCTTCTTTGCTTTCAAGCGAACGTTGAGAAACGTGGCAAATGCAACCGAGCGAATGATCGACATGTTCGCGAACGATAAGGTGTTTATCGCTCCTGACTTTGACGTCAACGCTCTGATGGAAAAAGGATTCACGATGGAAGAAGTCGAGAATTACATTCTCGAACGGACTATCGACGACCCCGATTCACGTAATCGAATTTTTCCAGCATCGGATTTTGAAGGGGAGTTTATTTCGGGTCTAAGAGCCGACCTCGAACTATTAAAGGACCTGATCAAGCGATGGAATACTATCAAGGAAGACCCAAAGCTTGAAACATTTTTTGTGGCTTTAGATCGGCAGTTCCTCAATAGTTCCACGAACGCAACAGGTAAGCTTGTGATCTTTACGGAAAGTAAAGACACCGCTAATCATCTCCATGAAAGTATCAAGGAGCGCTTGGGAATTGATGCTCTAAATGTTTCAGCGGACAATCGCAAAAAACTGTTTGAGACCATTCGGGATAACTTTGATGCGAATTATACCGGTGAGCAGAAGAACGACCATCAATTGCTAATTACGACCGACGTCCTTGCCGAGGGAGTCAATTTGCACAGGTCGAATGTCATCGTCAATTACGACACTCCGTGGAATGCAACTCGACTAATGCAGCGTATCGGCCGCGTGAATCGGATCGGTAGCACTGGGAAAGTTGTTTACAGCTACAATTTTTATCCGTCGCCGCAGGGCGATGAGTATATCAACCTATATAACAAGGCTCTTGTAAAACTACAGAGCTTCCATTCGGCATTTGGCGAGGACGCGAAGATCTATACTCATGAAGAATTCGTTGAGCAGTTTAAGCTTTTTCAAGAAGGTCTTGAAGATGAAGAGGACAAACGCCTCTTCTACCTTCGTTATATTCGCGAGTTCAAAGATTCAAACCCACACCAATTCAAACGTATAAAGGCCTTTCCGCTGAAGGCAAGGACGGCTCGGAGCATTGCGAGGTTGAAAAAATCTGCCGTTGACAATTCGACGGTTATTTTTCTCAAGTCGCAATACAAGACCGAGTTTTATAGTGCAAAAAGTAATGCAGAGGTTAAGGCTCTAACGTTTCTACAAGCTGCTGCCATTTTCGAGGCGAAAGCGTCTGAGCCGTCGCTTCCTTTGCCAGCCGAACACTACGAACACGTGCAGGCGGCCTTAACTACGTTTGAGAAAGACTTTTTTGGCTCTTCTTCCGAGACGGTTACGACGGCCGACAAGGCTGATGCAAGATCGAATCAGGCGAAGAAATTCCTACGTGATATTGCTGGCATTACGAAGCATGACGAGATCAAGAAAGTCTGTTCAAACCTTGCTGAGTTGATCGATCGCGGAACATATACCAATCTTCCCGGCGAGGTTAGAAAGCTACGTCAAAAAGTGGAAAAGAAACAAGTGACTTGGCAGCAAGCCGAATCTATAGTTGTCGAACTCGCTCGAAAGTTTGACGCGTTGGATGAAAGTGAGGGTGCGCAGTCGATAACCGAACTTTCGGCAAATATCGAGCCGGAAATTGTCCTGTCGGAGACCTTTATTGAATAACTGAATGTACTGGCTCGGGCGTTAGAAACGCTAAGCCAATAAGGAGTTCCCATATGAGAGAGCGTGCGCTGATTTGGATTTCATGCGTGTTGTTACTACAAGCGACGACAACTGTCTCCGCTCAGGAGAATAATGTCAATCGTCAACCAATGAGCAGAACGATCGAACTGAACAGTGTAAATGGTTTTCCGGCAAGAGGCGGCAAAGTTGATTGGGGCCTAGCTATCTCAGGCGGCGGCATTCGATCTGGTTCGTACTCGATCGGCGTGTTAAAGGCACTCTACGATGTCGGATTTCTGAACGAGGTTGACGCGATTTCGACGGTTTCGGGTGGGGGATTTGCAACTTATTGGCTGTATGGGAGACATCTCGAAAGGCAAGATGAAAGCTTCGGCAACGGGGCTCTCTCAGACGGATCTTTCTTGACCAGCGTTAATGGTTTGAAGTCTAGATCCAATATGTATTCTTATTGGAAGATGTTTTCGAGTATTTTTCGGTCTCGTAAAAGTGCTTCGACAAAGTGGGGGAGTGCGATCCACAAGACATTTGGACAGAATAGCCAAGCACTTGGTTCAACTAGGCTTGGGTTTTTTTCGCCCGTTTCGAATGCAAGCAAACTGCCGATGTTGATCGTGAATACGACTTTGGTCAATGTTCCGAAGAAGCCATCGAAGCCTAAGTTCGAGTCGGAAGCCTTGATCGAAATAACTCCTAATCATGTCGGCGGTGTGTCGACAGGGTTTGCAACTTGGTCGAATGCGGACTCTGGCCCGCGATTCATTGATGTGGTTGCTACATCGGCCGCGGGAAAAAAGCACATTCGGCGAACGTATCCTAATTTCTCGGCCGCCGACATTGATACATTTGGTAAGTTTAAATCCCTCGATCTATATGATGGCGGCTGTTCGGAAAATCTAGGTGCAATGTCTCTCATTCGCCGCGGGATCGAGAACGTTGTGATCATTGATGCAGAGCACGACCCCAAATACCTATATGCATCGTACGTTAAGCTTCGCGAGTCACTTGACCGTGATGATATCGAACTGAAAGTAGATGAGATCGATCGAGTCGCAATTCCTGTTGGAGAACTTCCTGCTGCGTGTCCGGAAGATTGGTTCTCGAAAGCCAAGGGCCCAAACAAACCACCTGAAAGATCAGTAATGATCGGAATCGCTCGGAATCGAAAAACCGGAACGTCTACAAACGTCTACTACATAAAGATGTCGAGGTCTTCCGAACTATTTCCCAACGAACTCGAGTCGCGTAACTGGAAGGGAAAGAATACTCGTGAGAGAGATCTTATCCTTGCGGATCATTTTTGTAAGCCCACCGATAGTTGCAGCGACTACTGTCTCGGACGGGATATGGCACTTGGTGAAGAAGCGAGAAATTCGGCGTGTGATGCGGGTGCCAGTGACGCGAACAAGAAATTCGAGGGAATGTTCAGTTATCTAACGCTACGCTATGGTTATTACATCAACGCACAGCGTCGTCTTAAGTTTTTGAAGGGCATTGGGGATTTCTGGGCATATGATTTCCCTCAAACTTCGACGTCGGATCAGAGCCTATACCCCGATCAGATGGAAGCATTTATAGGGTTGGGCTACTTACAAGGGAAGCGGCTTGCCGCTAGGATAGGGCCGAGTTTGAGTTCGAATCGCCCGACCAATTAGTACGGCCCGACGTTATGAACCTGTGTTCTTATGGACAAACAGCAGCTGAAAGCTATTCTCTCCACCAATTACCAGCCCGCCTTTTGGCGTGAGGTACTGACCGAAATATTCGGAGCAACAAATCTTTTTCAACAGCCACTACCAGTTGCGCTGCCGGTAAACGAATTTGCGGAAAGCTCCTTTGAGCTTGGCTCATTCAAAACCTCTGATGGTCGCCTTGTCGGTCTCTACCAGATCGATCTCAAACCAAATGTCCGCATCGGACAAAATCGCGTCGGACTTCGTTCGCTACTGCGCAGTATTTATGAATACGATGTCGATGCTGCGCTTGTCGTATTTGTGCAAGACGAAAAATGGCGGCTCTCACTTATCTCCGAGATCCGAGTTCTTGATGATGCTGGGAATATTACCGATCAGAAGACGGAACCGAAACGTTTTACATATCTTCTTGGAGTTGGTGAAACGGTTCGCACCGCAGTTGATCGTCTAGACCTTTACCGTCAATCCGATTCAGCATTAAAGTCTCTTATCGACGCCTTCTCGGTCGAAAAGCTAAACAAAGATTTCTTCCGGGATTATAAAGTTGTTTTCGATAATGTTGTTGCCGAGGCCGACAGTTCCATCGCTGATCCCGAAGCCGCTCGACTGTTCTCTCAGTCGCTACTGAACCGTTTAATGTTTCTGTACTTCATCCAAAAGAAAGGCTGGATGAAGTTTGAGGGCAATGATAATTATCTTCGGAGCGTCTTTGATCGTTCGATCGCAAACGGCGAGAATTTCTACCGCGAGCGGCTTTACTGGATATTCTTTTACGGCTTGAGCAATCAGGCCGAGTCAATCGAAATACAGACAAACGAGTTTCTTGAGGAACGTCGCGGCAATGTACCGTACCTAAATGGCGGCCTTTTTGAGATGGAAGCGGGCGGAATTGATGAGAAAGACAAGGTTGCGATCTCAAATGACCGTTTTGTTGAAATTCTTAAGCTCTTTGAAAGCTACAACTTCACAATCGATGAATCGACGCCGTTTGAGGTACAGGTTGCCGTTGATCCGGAAATGCTTGGCAAAGTTTTCGAGGAGCTTGTCACTGGTCGGCATGAGTCGGGCAGTTATTACACGCCGCGAACGGTAGTGAGTTTTATGTGCCGCGAGGCACTTAAACATTCTCTTGCCGAATGCGATACGCCCGAAGCAATTGCCAAACTCGTAGATGAGAGCGATGGCAGAGACATCAAGAATCCTGAAAAGGTACTCGAACGTTTACGAAGGCTAAAGGCTTGCGACCCTGCTTGCGGATCTGGTGCCTACCTTCTGGGAATGCTTCAGGAATTGCTTCACATCCGCGAAGCTCTCTTTGCGTCGACTGAGATCGCGAAGGATGCCCAATACAATTGGAAACGGGAGATCATCGAGAACAGCATCTACGGCGTCGATATGGATCGGTTTGCGACCCAGATCGCATCTTTACGACTGTGGCTGTCGCTTGCCATTGAATCCGACGAGCCGAAGTCTCTGCCAAATCTAAAGTATAAGATCGGCTGCGGCGATTCATTACTGGCTCCGATAGAAACTATCGGACAAGGCGACCTACATCGTCGAGCGTTGATCGAGCAGTTTAAGGCTCGAAAGCAGGAATACACCGACGCTCGCGACCACCGAAGCAAATCAGATATCGATAGCGAGATCAAACGTCTTCGCGTCGATATTGCCCGCACTTTGCATCATCTTCCGGAGCCTCCATCGCCCGCAAGGTTGATCTTGGCTCGAAATGGATTGGAGCAAGCTAAGAAGGAGGTTTCGGACGCTGTAAGGGAAGGAAAGAAGGACAAAGCTGAAATAAAACAAAAGAAGTTGAATGACTTAGTCGCTGAGATCGCACGCCTTGAAGCCGAACAAACAGTCGACCACTACGACACCGGCGATATTTTTGATTGGCCAGTTGAGTTCGCTGAGGTTTTTGAGGATGGCGGATTTGATGTTGTGCTCGCTAATCCGCCTTACGTGCGGCAGGAAGAGATCGACAAGGACGTAAAGAAAAAGCTGCTCGCTTTGTATTCCGAGGCGATGACCGGAAAGAGCGATCTTTTTGTGGCTTTTTACGCTAGGGCTCTTCAATTGCTAAAGGACGGCGGGACACACGTCTTTGTCTGTTCTAATTCGTGGCTCGATGTCGGTTATGGCGGCAAACTGCAAGGGTATTTGCTAAATAATTCTCACGTCTCCGCTATCTACGATAGTGCTATCGAGCGTCAGTTCGCGTCGGCTGATATAAACACGATCATCAGCTTTATTCACAAACAGGAACCTGACGACAATGATGTCACGCGCTTCGTTTCGCTTCGAGCTCCTTTCAATGAAGCGATTCTCGACGATACCAAATGCCGCATAGTCGCCAAAACGTCTGCAGAAATATGGGAAAGCGGTTCAAATGAGAACAACCGCTACGAAGGCGATAAATGGGGCGGCAAATACCTTCGTGCACCTGACATTTATTTTACGATCCTCGAAAGAGGCAAGGGTAAACTCGTTCGGCTCGGGGATATCGCCGATGTTCGACGCGGCATTACAACCGGAGCTAATGAATTTTTTTATTTGAGCGAAGAAGACCAAGAGAAGTGGCATATCGAGGAAGAATTTCTAAAGCCTGTAATAAAGAGCCCGCGTGAATGCCGTTCTATCGTGGTAAAGTCGGAAGAATTAAGATTTAAACTCTTCTATTGCCACAAGGATAAACGCGATCTTCGCGGAACGAACGCTCTTGAGTACATCGAATGGGGTGAAAATGGCAGCGAATGGATTGACGACAGGCCGGGCTTGGCGAATCCGCCGTCTCTTCGGCCAAGTTGTAGGGCCCGTCGGCGATGGTACGATCTAGGGCTACGGCAGGTTCCTCCAATAATATCTCCGAGTAGCATTGGGGATTTATATCGAGCATTCTTTAACGAACCAGAAGTTCTGATCGATAAGAGGCTTTATGAGGTCTACACGTTAGATTCCGATCCAACACGGTTGGCCTCTTCGCTGAATTCAACACTTACCTCAATGATGCTTGATCTTGGTTCCCGAACGGGACTTGGTGAAGGACTGATCGATGTAACCGTTTACGAAGTTCAAGCGTGTCTGGTTCTTCGTCCTGAACTAGGGCAGCCTATCAACTTTACAAGAACAATAATGCCGTGGCGGGAAGAATTGGTTCAACCCGACCGACGCGAACTCGACAATGTTATATTCGATGCTCTTGGCCTAACCAACGGAGAACGCGATGCCGTATACGAAGCCGTCATCGACCTAGTCTCAAAACGCCTCCAACGCGCACAGACGATAACCGGATAGCTAGATGAGTGAGCCGACCTTTACATATCTGAGTAACGAGCGCATCGCGGCGTTGGTCCACGGGGCAAAGACGCGAGTGATCTATGCCGCTCCAAATTTGTCTGAAAGGGTTGCGGACGAGTTGCTACTCTACTCAGTGTTGACGGTCATAGAGGACGACGTTTCGCTTCGCGTTGTGGTTGATGCTGACTCCGAATGCTATCGCAATGGCTTTGGCGAATTTGCCGGACTCAAAACGCTCACCGATGCCAAGATCGAAGTGCGAAACGCCCCAGGCTTGCGAATAGGCGTCCTGGTTATTGACGAAAAGGCATGGGTCTTTTCACCGACACCGGAGATTATCTTTGACCAACCCGATGACACAACCTTAAATGCCGTTGAGGTCAGCGAATCGTTTGCTCAACAGATATTGGTTTCAATTGCTCCCGACCTTAGCATCAATGACGAAGATCCGCTAGAGAATGTTGTTATACCCGATTCCGTAGTTCCCGAGATCGGCGTAGAAACGGTAACCCAAAAGGAGATCATAAAGATCGAAGCAGAACTAGCGGAAGCTCCTCCGCAGAAATTCGACGCGACAAGGCAGATCCGAGTCTATCAATCGTATTTTCAGTTCGTCGAAATCCATCTCGAAAAATGCAACCTAAATTCGCACCGCATTCCGGTCCCGCCTGATCTATTGGAAATGGTAAGTGATGTAGAAGTTCGCGAAAGGCTGAATACTAGTTATCGGCTTGTAGATCGTAACAGTCCGATAGTCAGAGATTTCAATGGAATCATCTACGCAGTGAACGACCTACGGGAAGAGTTCACAAAGTCGATCGGGAAACACCATGGACGCGTCCTGAAACGTTCCGAAAAGGCGAAGTTTGAAGAAAGAGTAGCGGCGATAAAATCAACGATCGAAAAGGCCAAAGGTGAATTGCTCGAAGCGTTAACAACCGAAATTGAGAAAAACTGTTACCGACTCGCTGCGGTTTTATCTCCGGATATCATCCGAAACCCACCGAGAAGTATGCGATACGCATTACTTAACGACGAACCGGATAAAGATAGTGTTTGCGAAATGCTTGTTCGCCGTTTACGGCCTTCGGATAACAAGATCGCCGATCTAGTAAGCGGAATGAAACTCGAGGTTATCTTCAAAGACATAACATATGACATGCTGAACGACGAAGACTTTGTCGCAAAAGTACACGAACTCTTTCCGGATATCGAATCTCTTCATCACGAGAACGACGCATTATCCGAACGAAAAAAGTAGCGGGGTCTCGGGGGCCAAGGAACTCGGCTAGAGGGCCTAATATGAAACTTTTCATTAAACCGTTCTTACTAACTGGAATAAAGGAACATGGCGGTGCTCCAGCTTATTGCAACGAGCCCGACCTTCAGCGAAAGGGTTCGATCAATGGAACCAAAGTAACTTTCGTTCGAGCCCGCGATTCGAAACAGAGTTATCGAGTCAGCTTCGAATGGAATGGCAAATGGTTCTTTATTGATAACAATATCGATCTTTACGAACTGGTGAAGCTACGACACAGCCGATCAAAGTTTCTTGATTTCTATGTTGATTAATTTCACGTGCCGTAAGAAGACCATGAAAAGAGCATGGCGAATTCAAGCCGACTAAGTCCGAAAGCTGTTGCTGTGCTATCGCTCATTGCCGATGGACACAGCTATGGGCAGATCGTTGATGGACATCCGGATATTACTTATCGAGATATCTTCGCGGCTGCCGACGAGGCCCTGCGTATGAATGAGTCGGATTCTGACTATAATCAGCGAATGGCCAAGATAAGGAAGCGATATCCGCGTGCGTACGAAAAATGGTCAGCCGAAGAAGATAATGAGCTCAGATCATTGTTCGATCGCGGGATCAGCGATACAGAAGCAGCCGAACATTTCGGACGCCAGCCATCAGCGATCAGCTCACGACTTATTAAGCTCGGGCTCGCTTAATGGGGCAAAACTAAACAATTTGGAGAGCGGTTAAAGATGATTGAACTAGGAAGACTAAAACGTGTAGAAGCCCGAGATGTTTGGGCAAACGAAGCCTCTCACTTCACACCTTGGCTTGCGGAGGAGCACAATCTCGCGTTGCTCGGCGAAGCGATCGGGATTGAATTGGAACACGAGGCGACCGAGCAGAGTGTCGGCCCTTTCAGTGCCGATATACTGTGTAAGGATACCGCCACGGGCGATTACGTGTTGATCGAAAATCAGTTAGAGCGGACTGACCATAGGCATCTCGGACAATTAATAACCTATGCGTCCGGATTAAAGGCCGTGACAATTGTTTGGATAGCAAATCCTTTCACGCCGGAACACCGTGCGGCACTCGACTGGCTAAATGAGATCACTGACCGGAAATTCAATTTCTTTGGGCTTGAGGTCGAGTTGTGGCGAATAGGTGATTCGGTCGCTGCTCCTAAGTTCAATGTGATAGCCAAGCCTAACGCTTGGAGCAAAACCGTTTCCGAAGGTGTAGCGCGTGTTGAGAATGAAGCCTTGACGCCGACCAAGCAGCTTCAGCTTGAATACTGGACTATGTTCTCAGAATACGTGGCCTCACAACAATCAACTATTCGAACAACTAAGCCATCGCCGCAAAACTGGATGAACCTATCAATTGGGCGAAGCGGCTTCGGACTGGTCGCTGTAGCGTCAACATGGAACACCGATCAGGCGACATACGAGATTGGAGAGCTCAAAGCAGAGATCGTGATCACTGATCCGAACAACAAGATCTACTTTGAGCGTCTCATGGAAGAGAAAGGTGTGATCGAGAACGCGTTAGGTTACGTACTGACTTGGTACAGTCCGGAAAAATCTA
>CALMPJ010000228.1 GCA_937871585.1 uncultured Acidobacteriota bacterium
CGTCGTCTTGGCTGGGATCTTGATCACGGCGCCTGTTGCAGGGTTGCGTCCGTCACGAGCCTTGCGGTGCGTTTTCTTCAATTTGCCGAAGCCTGGAACGGTGAATTCACCATTCTTTTTAACTTCGCCGGTAGCAAGTGCTGCAAGTGCGTCGAACATCGCTTTGACGTCTTTCTTGCTGCAACCGGTCGAATCGGCAAGGCTGCCAATGATTTCAGTTTGTGTCATACGAGCCATAATATTTACGTAGCCTCCAATTGGATTGAGATAGGAAATTGAAAAACCAAAAGAATCGATCTGCGACGCAAACTACGCTTCGAGGGCGATAGGGCGGAGCATTTCGATGATCGTTTGAGTGGTCGGGGCAGCAGGATTCGAACTTGCGACCTCTCGCTCCCAAAGCGAGCGCACTACCAGGCTGTGCTATGCCCCGTCATCATTTCAACCATTCTACGATTCCAAGTGTCGAATTCTAAGGCTCAAAAGCGCCGAGGTCAAGTCAATATGCAGTAAAACCGCGTATTTTCGGGATTATTTTGCGCAAAGCGTCGCTTCGATGGCTAATTTCATCCTTAATTTCATCACTCAGCTCGCCAAAGGTAAGTTCGTGTCCGTCCGGAACAAAGATCGGATCGTAGCCAAAACCGTTGGTTCCTCGTTGTGCCGCGGCGATCTTGCCCGAGCATACTCCGTCAACTTGTTCGATAATGTTTCCGTCTGGCAGAGCAATGGCGATCGAAGAAACGAAGCGTGCCGAGCGGTCGAGGCCGTCCGCTGCGAGCTCAATGAGTATACTCTCCATACGGTCTTCGAACGATACATCGCCAAGGTATCGGGCACTGTGCACGCCCGGACGGCCGCCGATCGAGTGGACCTCGAGCCCCGAATCATCGGCAAGTGCGGCAATACCTGTTTGCTGTGCGTAGCCGATCGCCTTGAGCACCGCGTTCTCGGCAAATGTCGCACCTGTTTCCTCGACATCGACGATGTCCGGAAACTCGTCAAGTCCAATGATATTGATGTTATCGCCGTCGAGCATTCGTCGAAACTCGGCAAGTTTGCCCGCGTTTCCGGTAGCAATAAGCAATTGTTGAAAGTGTTTTGACATTTTGATTGCCAAGTATGTACGAAAAAAGTTATAAATATATAGATGCCCGTCTCAGGCATTCCTGCGGCCAACCTTCCCGGCCTAACCTATGGCGACGACTACATTGGAACCACCACAAGCTAAAACTGAATTCAGTAAGCCCGCGAAACCGGCCGTGCCGTCTCTAAACGCGCCTTTTCCGACCGCTAACGTGGTCTCGACCGACACGTTGAATTTCAAGGTCGGAGCGTGGCTGTCGGGCCTAAAGATATTTCTTTCGTCCGCCGGAAACATCGTTGGGGCAGCATCCCAACCGCGAACATCGTACATCGGCGAAATGCGCATCGCACGCTCGGTTCTCATCAGAGTATCGAATTTGAGCTTCGAACTCGCAAGTGCCGCCGCGACGCGTGGCGACAGCGAGATCGAGACGAGCGAGATCCGAAAGGTCACAGGCATTCTGCGAGAGCCGCTGCTAACTGCCGAAGGTCTAGAAAAACGCGGCGAGATCGGATTTGCCGAATGGCAGGCTTGGTGCCGTTTTGTCGTCACTTGGCTCGACAACGACCAAGTGATCAGCCGTTTCACGGCGCTATCGGACAAAGGCGGCGCGGCGTTTTTGCCAAAACGCTTGAAAGAAATGATCGACGAGTCTGCGGCTAAGAGCGGCGTCGAATCTCCATTAGTAAGAGTTCTGCCGAGATTTGGCCGCATCTTGCGAACGCTCGATATTATCGGCGAAATGCTCGAACGCGACGAGCCGCTCAAGATGGCGATCGTCCTGTTTGCAAAAGCCGCGACTCAGACTCGCGATCTGATCACACAGCTAGAATTGCAAGCTAAAGGCGGCGACGAGAACGATGAGCTTATGGGCGTCATCGACAGTGCTTCGTATATTGCTTCGCTTGAATTGAAAAAGGTAATGCAGCAGGAATTGGCGGGATTGCCGGGCCTACGGCCCGCGACATCGATATATGCTCGCACCGAGACAGCATATGCATTGCTAACAGAAAGTTTGCAGCAGATACTTGCTCAATTCGCACGACATTACGAGCCGGAATTGAACATATTCGACCTGTTCCCGAATTTCCGCAGCAAGCTGAATCAATCGCTGCTGCTTCGCAAGGAACTAAACACGCTTTCACAGCAAACGCGCAAGACCGAAACGGAGCCTGACCCCAAGAATATCGACAAGCTAAATGCTGCGTTGACGCAGTTCATGGAAACGACCGTGCGATTCCTATTCTACAAAGACATCGAAACGTTCGAACGATTTGTCGAGGAGATCGCCGTTACGAAACAGAAAACCGACCTCGTGCCGATCGTCCACCGATTTAGCGCTTATCTCGAAACGCTTTTCGGTCAGGTTTCGATGCGAGCCGTGCTCGAAGACCATCCGTTCGAAACGGCCTGATCACTGCGAACGCAGCGTCGCGAGCGGCTTCTTAAATATCACATCAAAACTCGTTACAACGCCGACGATCGTCACAAGCAGCGTCGTCGCGACCACACCTACGAGCGGCCCACGCCAGTCAAATTCCCATTTGATGTCCATCACCAAACGGCAAACGGTCCACGATAAAGCTGTGCCAAAGGCTGCTCCGATCACGCCTGCAAGTATTCCGACGATGCTGTATTCGGCCGTCAGGATCGTTGCAAGCATGTTTCGGCGTGCTCCGAGAGTTTTGAGAACCGCATTCTCGTAGATCCGCTGCGAACGCGTCAAAGCGATCGAGCCGATCAAGATCAACACGCCCGACAAGATCACAAATCCGCCAACGAATGAGATCGCGAGCACGAAATTGTCGATCAGGCGTTTGACCGTATTTAGGATGTCATCGACATCGAAGATCTGAACATTCGGGAATTTATCGAGCAGTTCACGTTGCAAACGCTGGCGTTCGGTCGCCGGGATATGTTTGAGAACGCTGGCGCCGTAGGTACGCGGAGCGGCGTCGAGAGTTCCCGGCTTGAACACAAAAACAAATGCCGTTCGAGTCTTTCGAGCATCTATCTCGCGGATGCCAACCACCCGAGCTGTTACCTGTCGGCCGGAAATGTCGAACGTGATCGAATCGTCAAGTGCGACTTTCAAACGGTCGGCCATCGCTTTCTCGACAGAAACTTGTGGCACCTGCTCGTCTGTCCACCACGATCCTTGCAGTATCTTCTCGTTCTCGTCGACATCGTCGCGATACGTAACGGCAAATTCACGGCCGATCTGCCCCTGCTGCTGGCGGACCTCGCGATTCTGAAAATCAAGGCCGTCGCCATTTATATGTGAAACTCGAGCTCGAACAGTTGGTATCGCCTCAGGCTCTTCGCCGGTTCGCTCGGTCACTATCCTGACGAGTTCATCGATCTGCCCGCGACCAATATCGACAAAAAACAGGCTCGGAAGACGCTGATTATTCGTAAAATCAAACTCGCGGATCAGATTCGTTCGAACCGAATCGACACCAAGAACGACGAACGTGCCAAGCCCGATGGCGAGCAGAACAATACGAGTTTGATTGCCGGGACGATACAGCGAATTCAGCCCTTGGCGAAACGCGAACGGCCCCAACGCACGAAATCTTCGGATTACCGAAACCAAAATCGACGCCGCGAGATAAAGCACGAGCGTCGCTGTTCCAAGCCCAACTAGGAAAATCGCGCCGACGATCCAAGAACCGGCCTGCCATACAGCGATGCCCAACAGCATCGCGATCGACAGTATCGCAACGAGCCATTTAAGCGGATCGAGCCTAGTCAGCGAGCCGCTATTCTCGTCGCGAAGCAGCAGCTTCGGCTTGATGCTACGAATTTGAAGCAATGGCAATGCACTGAACAAAAGCGAGATAAAGACGCCGAGAACAATGCCGGTCGCGGCAGTTCGCAGGCCGACACCATACGTCATTTTGGCCGGCAAAGAATCTGCCAATTGCCAGCGAACAGCAAGCAAGGCAAGCTGTGCGAATACCACACCGAGCAAACTACCTGCGAGCCCAAGCACCAGTATTTGCAGCAGATAGACGGTAATGACCTTGTTTCCGCTTGCGCCTAGACACTTGAGAACCGCAACTGTTTTCCGACGCTGTTCGACAAACGCTCGTGCAACATTAAAGACACCAACGCCGCCGAGAACAAGGATCAACAGGCCTGTGAGCGAGAGATAGTTCTCGGTTCTCGCAAACTGCTCACCAAGATTCTCTTGCTGCTCGCGATACGAATTGACCGTGATCGTCGAGCCTTTCATCGCCTCGCGAAGCTCTTTCACCATCGGTGTCGGATCACTCACCGTTCGCAATAATTGACGACGACGCACACGGCCATTGTTCCGCGTAACACCGGCCGTATCGAACGCCTTTTTCTCGACAAAAACTCGCGGCCCAAGACGAAAGCCGCCGGTGCCACCGGGTTCTTCGTCGAGCGTCGCTCGGATGGTGAATTGAGCTTCGCCGATGTTGACCTTGTCGCCGACGTTGAGGCTGAGGTCTTCGAGCAGGATACGTGAGACGACAGCGCCGCCACTTTCAAGTAACTCGAATTTGAAAGGTATGTTATCAGACAGCTGAAACTCGCCAACAAGCGGAAACGCGGGCTCGATTCCCTTTAACTCGATGAATTTTACACGTTCATTCGCAGCATCGACCGGACGTGCCATAACGGCAGAAGTGATCGTTTCTGTTCGAGCATCGACGATGCCGTAACGTGTGATGATCTCTTCGATCTTTGCAACCTCTGCTGGAGCGAAATCGGCCGTCGAACTCAGTTCGACATCCGCCGTCATCAACAACCTAGCGTCGGTTCCCACAGCATTCGTAAGATTCTGGATCAACGACCGCAACGCCACGACCGACCCAACACCCAACGCGATGCATAGAAAAAAGAACAACAATCGCCGCCAGGATGAGCGGATCTCGCGTCTGGTTAGGTTGAAGATGAACTTCATTCGCTTCCTATCTCGTCTCGAATTACCTTTCCGTCTGCAAGAACGATCTGCCGTTGTGCTTTGGATGCTAGTGCCGCGTCGTGGGTGACCATCACGAGTGTTACCTTATTCTGCTCGTGAAGCTGCTGCATCAGCTCGAAAATATGCCCACCGTTTTTTGAATCGAGATTCCCGGTCGGTTCGTCAGCCAATAAGATCTTTGGGCTGTTTGCGAATGCACGTGCGATCGCGACGCGTTGCTGTTCGCCACCGGAAAGTTCGTGCGGATAATGATGGCCACGGGCTGCGAGATCGACGCTAGATAGAAGCATTTCGGCACGTGACGAAGCGTTAGGATTTCCCGCGATCTCCATTGGGATCGAGATATTTTCGGCGGCGGTGAGGCTCGGGATCAGGTGAAACGACTGAAATACAAAGCCGATCTTCGTGCTGCGAAGCTGTGCCAACGCATCTTCGCTCATCGACGTAACTTCATCACCATCAACAGTTATCGTGCCCAGGCTCGGTTCGTCGAGGCCGGCGACCAGGCCGAGCAGCGTCGATTTTCCGCTGCCTGACGCTCCTGTTATCGCGACGAATTCGCCGTCGGCAATATTAAACGAAACATCGTCCAATATCGTCAGATCTTCGACGCCCGACTTTACCGTTTTCGAGACATTCTTAAATTCGATCATTCGTTTTCCGCAAAAACTTGCATCAAAATCGCGTGCTATCGCGTATCATCAACAATAGCGTATGCGAGATGTTTTTCGAATTATTGCGGTCATAAGTTTCAGCTTTTTTGCGTTCGTGTCGCTCGGTTGCAGTAATTTTCCCGCGGCGAATACAGGCACGGCTTCGCAGAGAAAGCCGCTCGCGACACCTGTTTCAAAGAGCGACCGGCCCAAGATCGTAGCATTCGGTGACAGCCTGACTGCTGGTTTTGGCTTACTCGAAAAAGAGTCTTATCCGTATCTATTGCAAGAAAGACTAAAGACCGATGGTCACGATTTCGAGGTCGTAAATGCGGGCGTGTCGGGCGACACAACACTTGGCGGTCTTGATCGTATCGATTGGGTGCTCGAGATGGAGAATTTGCAGATTCTCATTCTCGAACTCGGTGCCAACGACATGATGCGAAATGTTCCGGTCGATAAGATCCGCTCCAATCTCGAGACTATTATCAAAAAAGCGAAAGCCAAGAACGTCCGCGTGTTGCTGTGCGGCATGGTTGCTCCGCCGACGATGGGCCTCGATTATGCACGCGATTTTATGGCCGTATTTTTCCGGCTTGCTAAGGAGCACGAACTCGAATATCTGCCATTCCTACTCGAAGGCGTCGCTCTCAAGAAAGAGCTAAATCAAGCCGACGGCATTCACCCAAATCCCGAAGGCACACGGCTGATGACCGAGAATGTTTACAAGGCTCTCAAGCCGATGCTAACTAAGTGAATCCACGCCGCTAATCCTAACGAAACAGCTATTTATGAAAAAGCCCCTCTTTCTGGCACTTACTATTTCTATGTTCGCCGTATCGGCGTTCGCTCAATCGACGACGACCTCGACTTACACGCGGCCTTCGGCTGAGAAACGTTTCAAACGATTTGTTGACAGCACGGTCGGCCCGTTCGCGTGGGTCGGCATCGCGGCGGGAGCCGGATTTTCGACCGCTACTAATAGTCCGAAGGAATGGGAACGCACCGGCGAAGGCTTCGCTCGTCGTGTCGGTTCCAACTTTGGCAAGAACGTAATCCGAAACACGACCATATACGCGATGGACGAAGCTCTCAAACTCGACAGCCACTACTATCGCAGTACAAAACGTGATGTTGGTTCGCGTCTCGGCAACGCCGTCGCATCGACGTTTACTGCACGCACACAAAGCGGAAAACGTACGATCGGAGCACCAAGAATTATTGGAACATACGCAGCCAATGTGATCGCTGCCGAGACGTGGTATCCACGCGGTTACGACTGGAAAGACGGCATGAAAAGCGGCACGATCTCGCTCGGCGTAAATTCGATGATCAATATCTTCCGCGAGTTTGTGTTTAAGAAGTAAGAAGTGCCCACGAAATGCGCGAAAGTCACTAAAAATGGATTCTTAAATTTAGTGTATTTGGTGCTTTTCGTGGGAAAATCTCTTCCATGAACGTAACGCACCTCGAATGCGCACTTTGCAACCTTCGCCACGAAGCTAACACGCTCCAGAATCTTTGCCGCGACTGCGGAAAGCCGCTGCTGGTTCGGTACGACCTTGAAAAAGCAGCGGCATCGCTGACGCTCGATTCCCTGCAAACACGCGAATCGAGCCTATGGCGTTATCGCGAGGTTTTGCCGGTTGTCGATGGCGAAAACATCGTCTCGCTTGGCGAGGGTTGGACGTCTTTGTTCAAAACTGACCGCCTCGCCGCGACTTTGCCGATCAAACTCGACCTTTATATCAAAGACGAAGGCCAAAATCCGACGCAATCATTCAAGGCGCGCGGAATGACCGCCGCGATCTCGATGGCTAAGGAACTTGGCGTGACGAAACTCGCCGTCCCTAGCGCCGGCAATGCCGCCGGAGCGATGGCAGCGTATGCGGCTCTTGCGGGAATGGAGGCGAACATTTTCATGCCCGCCGATACGCCGCGTGCGAATACCATCGAATGCCAACAAACCGGCGCCAATGTCACGCTCGTTGACGGCTTAATTACCGATTGCGGCAAGATCGTTGCTGAACGCAAAGACGCCGAGGGCTGGTTCGACGTGTCCACGCTGAAAGAGCCGTATCGTGTCGAAGGTAAAAAGACGATGGGCTACGAACTCTTCGAGCATTTTTCTCAATTCCAAAATCAAAAATCCAAAATCCAAAATCTTCCGGACGTGATCATCTACCCAACCGGCGGCGGCACGGGTTTGATCGGTATGTGGAAAGCGTTTGACGAGATGGAGCAAATGGGCTGGATCGGCTCCACAAGGCCGCGAATGGTGACGGTTCAGTCGGAAACGTGTGCTCCGATAGTTCGGGCGTTTGAACGCGGCGAGCGATTCGCCGATGAATTTGAGAATGCATCGACCGTTGCTTCCGGGCTTCGTGTCCCAAAAGCCATCGGCGATTTTCTCATTCTCGACGCCATCCGAGCCTCAGGCGGAACTGCGATCTCTGTCACAGACGAAGAACTCGTCGCCGCCGTTGCCGAGATCGGTGCCTTAACAGGCATCTTCACTGCCCCCGAAGGTGCCGCGTGCCTGCCCGCTCTTCGCAAGATGATCGAACGCAACGACGTCCGCGAAGGCGAGTCGGTCGTGATGTTCAATACAGGCTCAGGCGTTAAGTATTTGGAAGCATTTGCTTGAGTTACTGCGATTGAATTCTTATAGCAAATTCGTACTTTTCTGATAGAATCTTTGGACATAAACGAGGTTCTTTGATGTTCAGTGACAATTTCAGGCGTGGTGAAGGTAACACCAAAGGTATGGCTGGTTCTAAGGTCTTGTCGAAGGCCGCAGATATTGGCTGGAAGGCGTTTCAGGCTGTTAATAAGGCGTTGCCTGAGGGTAGCTCGATACAGCCGGCGTGGGCCGCCGAGCCGTTGCTCAAATCGTATGAACGCACGGCGCCGCCGCTTGGGTTTCCGCGCGAGACCGATTCGTTGTGTCCGGCGTGTGTAAAGTCAGTTCGCAACGGCGTCATCTCCGGCGACATTCCGCTCGACATTTTGATGAACTCGCATCCCGGCGAGATCAAGGCTCAGATCGTCGAGGAAAACGGCCAAGTCATCATGCGTAAGGAATGCCCGACGCATGGCGTTTACGAGGACGTACTTGCGACCGACGCGCAGTTTCTGGACCGCATTGAAAAACTCTTCTTTGGACGCGATTTCAAATCTGCCGAAGACAACCACGTTCATCACCACGGAACGAGCGATATCAAATTTGGACGCGGAGCCGTACTGACGGTCGATCTTACAAATCGCTGCAACATGATGTGCAATCCGTGTTTTATGGATGCGAATCAGGTCGGCTACGTTCACGAGCCTACGTTCGAAGACACCAAAGCGATACTCGACCGAGCCGTCTCGTTCAAGCCAAAACGTCAGATCATCATCCTGTTCTCGGGCGGCGAACCGACGTTATCGCCTTACTTTTTGGATGCTGTTGCTTACGCCAAAAAGGTTGGATTCTATCGGATCTTGGCGGCGACTAACGGCATTCGATATGCAGAAGACATCGAATTCTGCAAGGCCGCAAAGGAAGCCGGACAACACGGCGTTTATCTGCAGTTTGACGGAACGAACGAAGAAGACAACAAGCATCGCGGCGTCGGCAATTTGTTTGACGTAAAGCTCAAGGCGATCGAAAATCTCGCTTCGGTCGGTATCAAGGTCACGCTCGTTACGACTATTGTCAACTCTTGGAACAACCAAGGCATCGGCTCTATCGTAAAATTTGCCGCCGAGAATATAGACAAGGTTCAAACCATCGCGTTTCAGCCTGTGTCGTTCACGGGCCGCGACGAGGACGTGTCTGAGAAAGACCGCAAAGAGCAACGTTACACGCTTGCCGGTATGACGCACGACCTCAAGGATCAGCTTGGCGGCGTGCTCGAACCGCTGCGTGATTGGTTCCCGCTCTCGTCGTATTCGGCGTTTACAAGCGTAATGGACATGCTGCAAGGGGCCGACGCTCCGTGGGGCTGGTCGTCGTGTAATTGCCATCCGAACTGCGGCATTTTTACGCTGGTCGTGGTCAATAAAAAGACGAATCAGATGCGTTCGCTGTTCGAATTTTTCAACTACGAGCAGTTTATGCAGGACGTTGCCGCCATCACCGATACAGCACGCGGCAAGAAGCTGACGAT
Organism: uncultured Acidobacteriota bacterium; assembly: GCA_937871585.1. Lineage (GTDB taxonomy): Bacteria > Acidobacteriota > Blastocatellia > Pyrinomonadales > Pyrinomonadaceae > OLB17. The sequence continues at coordinate 9,847 of CALMPJ010000228.1, forward strand.
GGCACAACTCGCGATGGCGATCATGCGAAACTACGACGCTTCACGTGCTCCCGAAGGCTTCCCGATCTCGCAGATCGTCAATCTTTTCAAGCCGAGTTCGGCGACCTCGAATTCGGACCGAAACGACCGAATGCAGGTCGAGAAAAAGGAAGAAGACGTCTGGCGTGTGCTTTGTGTCGAGGGAATGTGGTTTCAGGATCTGTTCACCTACGATTTCCGCCGCACAGAAATGTGTGTCATTCCTTACGGAACACAGGATGGTGAGATATCGTTCTGTGCGTACAACACTGGCGTCGGCTGGCGGCAGATCATCGAGGAAATGCACAAGACCGCGAGCCTGTCCGACTGGTACAAGGAACACGGCCGCCACGACGTTTATGCGAAAGGCAAGGCTGTTCCCGGCATCGGCAAGACGCGAAGTTTGAGCCTACCGGTTATCGCTAAGATCGTTTCTGAAGATCACGATACGGTCGCTAACTCACCATATTTGGTCGACGAAACAGACTCAGTCGGAGTTTGATGATTTGATTTAATTCAGTGGATAGTGAAAAGTGGATAGTGAATAGTAACTTCGCTATCCACTTTTAATTGGGCACTATTCACGGAAATATGAACAATCTTGTCTTTTCAAATATGCTCCATCGCCCGGCCCGTACGATCGTTAGCATCGTTGGCATCGGCGTGGGCATTTTGTTGATTATTTTTACCGTCGGCCTCGCTAACGGCAGTCTTCGCGAAAGAGCCAAGCGCGAGGCAAATGTCGGAGCCGAGATCATGGTCCGTGCGTCGGGAAGCCTTGGCTTGAGCGGCTCTGAATCTTCGCGTCTGCCCGAGACATTGGCCGCCGAGATCGAAAAGGTCGATGGAGTTGCGACCGCCGTCTCACTTGCACAAAACACTGTAACTGTTGAGGATTCGAATACAGGGTCGCGTCTGATAGACGGTATTGATTTTGACAAATATGCCGCGATCGCGGGACTTCAGATCGTTAAGGGGCGATCTCCTGTAAGCGGTGATGAGGCTATTTGCGATGCGGCGTGGGCATCGCAAAAGAG
>CALMPJ010000229.1 GCA_937871585.1 uncultured Acidobacteriota bacterium
CAGAGTGCCGCGAGCACCGACGATGAACGCACGTTGTTTATCGCGACACCAAACGCCCGACAGCACGACATTCGTATTCGTCATCTGCCGCTGCCACGAAAATCCACCATTTTCAGTTCGTAAAATCGTGTTGTCCGAACCGACTGTAAATCCGTGCAGCTTGTCTTTCGCAAAATGTATCGCGTAAAGCGGATTGCCTTGCGGCAGAGGATTTTGCCACTGCCAACCATTCGCCGTGCGTTGTGCGAGACCTGCGGAAGCCACAAAAAGAATGAGGGACAGAGCGACACGGAGACGCGGGGAGAAGAGTTTTGTCCACAGATAAACACAGATAGACACAGATAAATAGAGAGCAGTGTCGTTGCTCGCATCGCCCTTTTTATATCTGTGTTTATCCGTGTTCATCTGTGGATAATTTTCCTGTTAGATCTCGACGACTCCAAGTTCAAGCACAGCTTCGTCGAACAGTTCGGCATCGACCATGCCTTTCTCGGCGGTTTTTCTTGCTAATTTATCGACAATCTCTTGGACTTCGTGGCCGTCGTGGCCTTTGATCCATTGCCATTTGATGGTGTGCGACTCGGCGGCTTTGTCCAATCGGCTCCACCAATCGTGATTCGTTTTTCGTTTCCAAGTGCCGCCCATTGTTTCGACGACGTAGCGCGAATCCGACAGTACCGTCACGTCACAAGCCTCTTTCAGCGACTCAAGCCCGATCGCCGCCGCCGCTATCTCGGCCTGCTGATTCGTCGCGTTGCCGAGATATTCGCCGACCGCTTTCCACAGCCCTTTGAACCCAAGCACAGCCACCGCCGCCGCACGCGGATTCCCACGCCCGTTGCCAAGACTCGAACCATCGCAGACTATGGTGACTTTTTTCATAAGCATGAGTTACGCCTTTAGGCGTGATCGCAGCGAGAAGAATCACGCGTAAACGCGTAACTCAAACTACCAGCACATTATCCACATAATTATCAAACGTCTCGTCGTGAGAGACTACGAATAGCTGATCGAAATGTGTGATACGGCTGATCTCGATGGCTAGGTTTTCGCGGCGTTCGGCGTCCATGTTTGTTGTCGGCTCGTCAAAAAATGCGATGCGAATGTCGGTCAACTGCTTGAGTAAAGCGAGCCTGACGGACAGAGCCGCCGCCATTTGCTCGCCGCCCGAGAGCGACACGAACGGCCGCTCAAAACCCGTGTCGTCAATCATTATCGCGTAATCTTCGGTCCATTTCAGCGAGCGTTCGCCATTTCCCGTGATCTCGCGAAACAGTTGGTTCGCCTCGATCGAGATATGGTGAATGTAGTTGCGTGCGACTCTCGGCGCGGCCTCTTTGAGAGTGTCGCGTATGAACGCCGTCGCCGCCGAAACCTCCTCAAGCCTCTCTTTCTCACGAAGCCCGCCGCCAATAGATTCACGAACCTTCTCAAAATGTTCGATCTCCTTCGCAAGCTGATCGCGACGTCTTGTCGTTGCCGCCAAGGTTGCGGTTAACTCAGCGTGACGTTTCTCGGCTGTCGAAAACTCATTGCGTTTCGCTAGATGAATGTCGCTGTCATAACTGCCGTCACTCAATGAATCTGCGTGATCTTCGAGATTCTCTAATGTCTCAGCTCGCTCTGCCGTCAGCCTTTCAAGATTCTTTTCAACCTCACCGGCAGCTCGCCTAACTTCGTTTTCGCGTGCTATTTCGCGTTCTAGCAACTTGATCTTCGTTCGCGGGTCGCCCAGATCGGCAATACGTTTTTCAAGATACGCGAGTTTGGCTTCGAGCTCCGGCAGCTCGCCGATCTGCTTTTCAAGCTCAGCTTTCTCGGCATTAAGATGCGTGCCCTCGGTCTTTAGTTCGTCTTCGCGTTTCTTAAGAGCCTCGACACGCAATGCACTTCGCTGCGCACCTTTGGCTTTGGCGATCTCGCTACTCAGTGAAGTTCGCTCCTTCTCAGAAGCGTCGATCACACTTTGCAGCTCGTCGAACTGGCTAGAAATGAATGATTCGAGCGTCTGCCCGTCCTTTAAATTCAAACATTTCTCCGACAAGATCGGACACAGCCCGTTCTTGACCTCAGCCTGAAATCGTCGGTCGCGGTCGAGTTCGGCTCGGGCCGTCGCGATCTTCTCGACAAGTGAGCGTTCCGTGGTTTCAAGCTGTGGGAGAACTGCGGCAAGTTCCGATTTCGATTGTGCATCGCGCAACTCTTCGGCATTCGCCTTATAGCTTTCACGCAACCGAACGACACGAGTCTCGAGAGCAGCTGCCTGCGACGCACGGTCGCGAGCTACTGCGACCTTTGATCGGACATCGTGGATTTCGGCGTCGATCTTCTCTTGTTCCGTAGCTTTCGGTTTCAGGTCGGCGATCTCTTTGTGTGCGGAAGCGATCTTTTCAAGCTCGTCCAATAGCCGTTTCTGCTCAGTATTTGAACTTGAGATCGAACGTTCAACCTCTGCCAATACGTCCAGCGACGTAACTATATTCTTCAACGCATCGGCAGAGTGCTTTGCTGTTGAGGCGGCTTTCTCGATCTGCTCGATCTCTTTTCCAACGGTTTCAAATTCGGCGGCTACTTGTTCGCTGCGCGCTAGCTCGCCTTCGCCGCGGGCGATCTTTTCGCGGATGTCGGCGGTTTGAGCGTCGAGATAACGAACAGTTTCACGGAGCTTTTCGGCGGCTTGGCGATATTCTTCGACCTTTAGCAGACGGTCGAATGTGGATTTTCGCTCGGTCGCACCTTCAAGGAAAATTGCGGTAAATGTGCCTTGCGGAACGCCGATGGCTTGGCGGAACAGTGATTTGAGATCGGTTCCGGGTTCGAGTCCTAAATGCGTCCAAAGAAACCGCGTGACCTCTTCTTTCTTTTCGGCGATGCGCTTATCGAGCTTTGGATCGGTGACGTGGTAGCCGGCACCAGTATCGCGATATATGATGTAATCGCGGTCGTCGAGATTGCTGCGAAACGTGACACGTGCCCAGCCTTTTTTCTCGCCGCGCCGTACAAATTCATCCTTTTTGTAATCGAGGTGATCGAACATCACCCAAGCGATCGCCTCGATCAGCGAAGTTTTTCCGGCACCATTTGGTCCCGTTATCGCCGTCGTTCCGCGTTCGAGATCGAACGCGGCTGAGGCGTGTGATTTGATATTTTCGAGCTCGATACGGGAAATGTGCATGTGCGGTTACACTAAGTTTAGAATAAAGTCCGCCAAAGCAAAAATATGAGGATCGAGCCCGGAAATTACGTTATCGCAAACCTGCACAGCCCGCGTGAAAAGATATTCGGGATCGCCGATGAGATATCAGCCGCGGGAATTTTTATTCGCGGCATCGACCTGTCGTATTTTGACGATTGGTGCGCGGCGATCGCGGCGGGCGAGCCGTATCTACCGATGACCGATCAGTTCGTGCCGATGTGGCGTGGAGAGGAAAACACGCGCGACGAAGGGTCGCCCGCATTTTCTCCACTCTTTTAACAACGCACAGGTAGATCGCCCGCGATGTTTTAATTTGATGAAATGCGGTTTTAGCGTGAGTTTCCCGCAAAGGCCGCCAAGTGAAGACGCAAAGAACGCAATGTAAGACGGAAGAAGCTATTGCTGTTTGATCGAGATGCTGCCGACGTTCGAGATAAGACGCAGCGACGCTTCGCCGCCTTTGCCCAGTTTGGCGTTTATGCTCTTTACTGAGCCCGGCTGGACGTTCTCAGTGATGATATTGAGCGGAAATGCCGAATCGATCTTGCCCAAATATGTAGCTTGAACTCCGCAAGATGTGTCTTTCGGCAATGTCAGACTGATCGAACCTGTCGATGTGTCAAAGCTATAAGCCGCTCTGCGTAGCACTGCTCCGTTGAACGCTATAGATCCGGAAACAGACTTAGTATCGACACGGCGAAACTGCAATTCATTAAGCGAGATCGCACCTCGCGAAGTCTTCGCCATAAAAGTGTCGCCACTCTCGCTTGGGCCGGCGTCAATAACAACGATGTTGCCGTTCGTGCTTTCGAGCGACATTGTACCGGTCGATGATTCCACCAAAACGGAGCCTTGGCCGGTGTTAGCGTCGATCCCGCCGCTGATATTTCGCAGCGATAGTGCCCCGCCGATCGACTTCACGACAGCACGACGAACGGTGTCGATCGAAGCGTTGATGTCCTTGCCCTTGATAGAAATGCTAGCGGCCTCCGGCAGGTCGATCTCGATATCCTCGCCCCAAATACATTCGCCGGTGAACGTAAATCCCGGCTTTTGTTCAGCTATCTGATAAACGTCAGCCCAATTCGCAAGTCCCGTTTTTGTGTTCGTTTCGTGGATCTTGAAGCCAAATTTCGAGCCGTTCTTTACAAAAACGCGGACTTCGCCATCGGACGAACCATTAACGCGGATCGTTCCTCGTGTAATGCAAAGGTCGAGCTTTATTCTTGGATCAGCTTTCAGGACTCGCTCGGTCGTTACTCCGTCAAAATTATAGCTGTAGTTATAGTTGACCGGCGGCACAGGCGGCGGCGTTTTTGCCGTCGGCGTCTTAGGCCCCGGCGACGTGACCGGACCCGGCGTTGCCGTAGGTCCGGGATATTTAGGCGGCCCAGCGGGCGTCGTCTGACCAACGGCGGCAAAAGCTGCCGTCAGCACAAACGTCAATTGCAGGGCAAAGCCCAAAGTTTTGGGATCGAGTCTGATCATCAATTTCACTAGCGTACGCTCGCAAACAACTCTTCACGCTGTGTGACAGAGTTGAGCAAGTTTATCTTATTTTGATACGACGAATAGAGCACCTGTTTCGCCGATTCGTTACGCGGATTCTTTTTGACGGCCTTACGCATTTTGTCGATCGTGTCATTCACAACGGCCATGTCGCGTTCGTAGGCTATGCGTTCGCTCGGTCGAAGCACGAGGTCCTTTTGGCCCTCAACATCTTTCGACAATGTAGCGATCGTACGTACGTAGCTTTCCTCACCGGCCAATGGCTCAACAGCCGCCGCCATTGGGCGGAAAACCGGAGCCGAACGAGGAGCTTCGTATGATGCTTTGATCGCCGTTGGACGGGTTGTTTGAGTCGATGACGCAAGCGTCGGTCGCGGATCTACGATGGTGTCAGGTACGCTTGAAACCGGAACTCCAGCCAGCGGAGCTGTAGCTGTTGGCTGTACATTTGAAGCGACCGACATAGTCGAAGGCGTAGTCGTCCCGCGATTCAAAAACACGGTTGCACCGATAGCCACAACTAAGATCAAACCACACGCTGCTGCAAACGACGGGCTCGCAAACAGCGACGAAAGCGATGCCCACCAGCCGGTTCGTGAGCTCCCGTTCTTGATCTCAGCATCGATCTTCGCCCACAGACGCTGAGTCGGGACGAGCGAATCCATCTCACGTTCGAGGGCAGGGAACACGACGGCGATCTCTTCTTCGGCAGTGGCAAGAGAAAGGGCGCAACTGTCGCAGACGGCAATGTGCGACGATACGCGATCGATCTCATTGTGCGGCAGTTCGCCGTCCAAAAATCCTTGTATTACTCCAATTTCTAAACAATTGCCGTTCATAACTTACCTTCCTGCCACTCCGTAGAGCTTTGCAAATTCGCTTCTCGCTCGAGCCACGTACGTGCCGATGCTATTCTCATTAATATCCAAACTCGCCGCTATCTCTTTGTACGAGAGGCCTTGTTGTTTCAGCACAAGGCAGCTCCTTAGCGGTTCTTTGATCTCGTTCAGCACACGATAAATTTCATTCACGCCTGCCGTTTCCTCATAATCGGCCTCGACCGACGCGGCCTCAAATACGCCTGTTTCTTTGACGTAATTTTCGTCTCTGGCGTTCGACCTTATCTGCCCGCGGATCGTGTTTCGAGCAACATTTATCGCAACACGAATGAGCCACGGACGAAGCATTTCCTCGTTTGTGATCGAGCTAAGGTTGTTGTGGAGCCTGATGAAAGTTTCCTGCGTAACGTCCTCAGCGAGGCCGGCGTCCTGCACGACGCTGCGTGCTGCGCGAAAGACGGTTCGATGATGGGCGGAAAACGCCTCCTCAAGGTCGATCTTTACATTCGCGGTCGCGGTCGCTGTTCGCTCGGACATTATGTCCACAAGTATTTCGCTTCTCTCGATCATTTTCGGCATCAAAGAATGCTCTCAAATTAGGAACACCGCCAATTGCGTATTTATGACAAGAGTTTAGCGTTAAAAGTTAAGTTTTTTCAACGGAAAATCGGCATTGACGTTCGTCTCCGAGCGCTCATTCGGCGTGATCAATATGACGAAATTGTGTCCTGCCAACTGGTTGATACGCTCGGTGAGGTCGAGATGTTCGTATGATGTGGCAGCAGGCTCAATTACGGCAAGCTTACGAAGCTGCTTTGGCAGCCCAAGGATAGGCACTTCGTCGGTATTTGAAAGGACCAAACTTTGTTCGATCCCGAGTTCGTTCAGCTCGATCAAAACGGATGCCGCCATCGAAACGCCATTGTCGAAACGCCTATTATCGACATCCTCGTCCTTGGTCGACAGCAAGTTTTGATCGAGCACGACGACTACTCGGCGGCCTTCGTCTGCGGAAAGATCGCGAACGGTGAGCGTCGATGTTCGGGCGGTGGCTTTCCAGTCAATACGTCGGCGTTCGTCGGCAGAAGTGTAGGCTCTGAGCGATAATAGCTCGCCGTCAAAGCCGCGGCGATTCGCAGTCGCCCGCTTTCCGTCAGCCTGAAGCAATTGTTTCGGAAGATCGACAGGAACTCTTTTCGGCAGCACGAAAAGCTCTTTTTCATCCGCGTTAAGTCGGCGGCGATGTCGAAAAAAACCAAACGGAAATCGCGTTACGACCTCGAAGTCCTTGATCAAAAAGCGGCCGCGACGATCGAATACCGTTTCGACATTCGACGTCGCCGTTCCTCTTGCCGATATCACAGAGACGTAGCCGACCGTTCGCCTTACAATAGGTGCTTGAGTCAGTCGGGCAGCGATCTTCGCCGGAAACGCGGCTTCGATGCGGTCGGCATTCTTGGCTCGCTCACGCATCGTGCCGCGAATATCGACGATCACGGAATACGCAGGCAGCAGGCGTTTTGCGTTTGTAATTGCCACCGAGATCAACGTCGGTTCGTCGGCAAAAATAACGTCGGAAAATCGAAGTTTCACCTTCAATTTTCGCAGCATCAGACCTCCGATCAAAAATCCGACGATCAACGCCGCAAGCAAGATCGATAGAACCAAAAACAGTAGATTATTGCCGGTGTTCCAAGCCGAAAATCCGACGACCGCAACCAGCACCAACATCACGGCTCCTGCAGTCGTAAACTCGAACGGCAAGTCCATCTGAGACGCCTCGCGACCGGCGTTTCGAGCCAGCGGCGGCACGACAAAGATGATGATCAGCAATACAGAAATGAGCGAAAGCCCGGCGGCAATTCCGGCAAGCCGCGGCCGATCTGTCGCATGAGCGAAGATCGTAAGTGCAGTTAGAGCAAGCCCTCCGCCGACGACCACGAACGCAACGATCGCATTGCGAATATCACGCGGCGTCATCAGGCTGAGCATCGCTTTAACTTTCATCTGCTCAGTGGTTTAGATGGGAACGGCAACCTTTGTGAGGATCTCACCGAGGACCTCGCTTGCCGAATTACGTTTGAACGTGCTTGGCGTCGAACGTACGGCGATCCGATGTGCAAAACACGGCACGACGAGGCGTTTGATGTCGTCGGCGATGCAGTAATCGCGGCCTTCGATGAGGGCAAGTGATTGTGCGGCGCGGAACAGCGAGAGTGTTCCGCGTGGGCTGATGCCGAGCTCGACCAACTCGTTGTTCCGCGTTTCTCCGGCGATCTGCAGCAGATAATCGACCAGCGAATCATCGACGCGAACCTCGGACGCAAGCGTCTGAATATTGATCAGATCTTCGTGCGACATCACTGGCTGGATCATCGTAAGCGGATCGCCAAGCTCACGATCACGAAGCATCGTCCGCTCGTCGTCGCTTGCCGGATATCCGATCTCGATCCGCAGCATAAATCGATCAAGTTGCGACTCAGGCAGCGGATACGTGCCGTGATGCTCGGCCGGATTCTGCGTCGCGATGACCATAAATGGCGAAGGCAACTGCCTCGTCACGCCGTCAACAGTGACCTGTTCCTCTGCCATCGCTTCGAGCAATGCGGACTGCGCCTTTGGCGTCGAGCGATTGATCTCGTCGGCGAGAACGATGTTAGCAAAGACAGGCCCGGCGTTCCATTCGAATTCGCCGGTTCGCTGATTAAAAACTGCAAGTCCCGTGATGTCCGAAGGCAGCAGATCCGACGTAAATTGCACACGACGAAACGACAGGCTGAGCGAACGAGCAAGTGCATTTCCAAGCGTCGTTTTCCCGATGCCAGGAACATCTTCGATCAGTAAATGCCCGCGAGCGACAAGAGCTACAAGCGCCATCTTGATCGCTTCGCGTTTGCCGCGAACGACACGCTCGACCGTCGACTGCAGCCGTTCGAGGCTGTCGTGCACATCGCTCACCGCATATGTGCCGACGCCGTTCGCAACTTGTTCGCTTGTATGCCAATCTCGCATCCTTTCTATTCTACCCGATACGACACTCACGGCGCACGAAAAAGTTGCACAAGTAACCTGCGTATTGAATTTCGCATCAAAACTTCGTAAGATTTTGAAACAAAAGGTCGCCGGTTTCGTGTGTTAGCGAGGACGGAAATTACAGGTAAATATGAACAGAGAAATAAATCGTTTTCGCAACCAACGCGGATTTAACCTGATCGAGCTGATGATCGTCATCGCCATCATCGGCCTCCTCATCGCCGTCGGCGGCTGGGGATGGGCCGCAATGATGCGTGCCGGTAACGAATCGGCTGCAGGACAGATGGTTGGAAAGATACGTGTGTGGCAGGGCCAATATGCGGCGCGAAATAAGGGTAATTTTGGCTCATTCGATGACCTTGTCCGCGTTGTCGGCATGGACGATTCTTTCAAGGGCGAAGAGCCGGTTGTAAACGGATATAAATTTAAGATGGTTGTCGAGCCCGGCAGTTCAAGCCGACCGGCGTTTTACTCTGTCAATGCCGATCCGTTAGTTGCAGAGGGCGTAACCGCGACCGGAACATCGCACTTTTACACAGATTCGAGCCTTGGCACTATTCGCAGAACCGACGAGAATCGTGCTGCCAAAGCCGACGATCCGTCGTTGTAGTCAAAGGTGATCGGCAAAAGGTAAAAAGGAAGTCATGAATTCCCACTTTTCACCTTTTACTTTTAACCCTTCACAGTCCCCGCCGTCTTAGCTCAGTGGTAGAGCACTCGCTTCACACGCGATAGGTCACAAGTTCAAATCTTGTAGACGGCACCAATCTCGATACACAAAAAGGCCGCTTCATTTCGAGGCGGCCTTTTTCTCATACATATGTTTCGTCTACTTTTGCGACCACGAATGCCATGCCGGGTTTTGGGGTTGGCTTTGGGGTCGGTTTGGGTTTCGGTTCGACCTTTGGCGGATCTTTTGGTGGTCTGTTTGGGTCGTTGGTCTGAGCCGAGGCGGCGAACGACAAGCCGACGACCATCAGCGTGAACATTAGGATTTTCTTTACAACTCTCATCGCTTTCATTACTTTCTCCTCCCGTGATAACGCTTACTCGGGGAAAGAGGGAAAGTGCGTCCGTTTGAGTTCATTGCAATAGCAATGCCAAACACAGCGTTTCGACGCCAAATGCCGAAAACAAGTTGTTAGCATAATACAACTTAGTGAAAATGGCTTACAAAACTTTACAATTTCGGCTATTTTTATACGAAAACGTGAAATCATTACGCCAAATTATGGCAAATCGAGCCTTCGCAGTCATAATTGAGCTATGAATGATCGCGTGCTGAGTATTTTGGTGCTGGTTTCGACAGTCGCAACGATCGCGTTTAATGCATTTGCCGCCGTCGGCAATATCAACGGCGTTTCGCCCGCGACTGTTTCAGATAAATATCCAACGGTCGTCACGCCTGCGGGCTATACATTCTCGATCTGGAGCCTGATCTACGTCGGAATGATCGCTTTCAGCATCTATCAGACGTTGCCGAGCAAATTGGAAATGCTTCGCAGCGTTCGTCTGCCGTTCATTCTGTCATGCGTGCTCAATTGTGCTTGGATCTTGCTGTGGCATCATTGGTTCATCGGAACTTGCGTCATTGTGATCGCGGCATTGTGGGCTTCGCTGCTCGTCGCAAATGTTAAACTCGGCGAAGCATCGACCGCGTTCGAAGCTCTGATGACAAAAGCTCCGCTCGGACTCTATTTCGGTTGGGTTACGGCGGCGACGCTTGTGAATTTCGCAGTTTACCTAAGTTCGGTTGACGTTCAACTAACTTCGGTTCAATGGAATATTCTCGGAATAGCGATGCTCGCGATCGCATTAATCGCGGCGATCGTTGTACGTGCAAAGCTACGTTTGTTCCTGTTTCCATTCGCCGTAGCATGGGCCTCGACGGGCATTGCGGTTCAGCAGAAAGGCAACACCGCCGTCATTCTTGCCTGTGCCATCGTCACGATCGTTTGCCTCGTCCTGTCGATCAGTTTTGTAATGGATCTCAAGAGTTCGTCCAATGAATAACGGGAAAATCTGCATCTCCGTCGCCGCCGAAACCGCCGACGAAATGATCGCCAAGATCAAACAAGCCGAACAATTGGCCGACGTGATCGAGGTGCGGTTTGATAGTTTGCGGCCGGATGAATTGTTACGAGCTAGGGAAATAGTCGACTCAACGACCAAACCGAAAATTTCGACTTTCAGACCTTTGACTCAAGGCGGCTTCCGCGAACTTTCGGAATCTGAACGTGACGCTTTCTGGTGCAGCGGACTCGGAACTGCGTTATGCGACGTAGAAGAAGAATTCGTCGAGGTGACAAAGGCCTGGCCGTGGGGCGAGAGAATTTGCTCCTATCACGATTTTGACGGTGTGCCTGCGGATCTGGAATCGAAAGTTGCTTGCCTGAAGGAAACCGAGGCGGAAAAGATAAAAGTCGCTTTAACTGCCAACGACATCACCGATTCGATCTCCGTTTGGAATGTCCTGACAGGCTCAAAGCCGCACTCAACAATTCCTGTCGCTATGGGCGATGCAGGAAAATGGACGCGAATTCTTGGTCTTGCTCACGGAGCTTTTCTGACATACGCATCGCTCGAATCGGGTGACGAAACGGCTCCGGGACAGGTTTCGGCGAATGATCTGATCGAGGTTTATCGAGTGAAAGAATTCGACAAAGACACTAAGGTATTCGGAGTGATCGGCAATCCGATCTCGCAATCAATGTCGCCGTACATGCACAATCCGGCGTTTGTTGAGCTGGGCGTGAACGCTGTGTTCATTCCGTTTCTCGTCAAAAATATCGACGAATTCATACGCCGAATGGTCAAGCCCGAAACTCGCGAGGTCGAACTAAATTTCGGCGGATTCTCCGTCACGATGCCGCATAAACAGTCGATAATTCCGCACCTCGATGCCATCGACGAAGTCGCCAAAGCCATCGGTGCGGTCAACACAGTTCGCATCGACGACAATGGCAAACTCACCGGCTATAACACCGACGCCCACGGATTTATCACACCGTTGAAAGCGAAATACGGTGACCTCCGAGACGCAAATGTCGCCGTTTTCGGCGCCGGCGGAGCCGCCCGAGCGGTTGTGTATGCGTTGAAACAAGAAGGTGCGAATGTGACGGTGTTTGCTCGCGACGCGGCCAAAGGATCTGCGTTCGCTGACGAGTTTGGTGTGACGTTCGCTCAACCGGTTCATTTTGAGGCAGATTTCGATGTGGTCGTGAATGCTACGCCGCTTGGTATGAAAGCACCGTTGGAAAACGATTCGATTGTGACTGCCGATGACCTCATGAATGCGAAGCTCGTTTTCGATCTCGTCACAAAACCTTTCGATACGCCATTGATCGCCGAAGCGATAAAGGCCGGCGCATCGACGATCGGCGGCATCGAGATGCTCGTCGCTCAAGGAGCGAAACAATTCGAGATCTGGACCGGAAAGCCCGGACCGGCGGAACTGATGATGGAAACTTTGCGTTCGCGAATGTGATAATTAGCTTATGAGCGTTGAAGCCCTAAATTGCCCAAACTGCGGTTCGGCGGTCGAGAGCGACCGAACGCAATGCCAGTTTTGCGGTTCGCGGCTCAAGACGATGGCGTGCCCGGCGTGTATGGGCATGATGTTCGAAGGTTCGAAATTCTGCCAGCATTGTGGCAAACGAGCGGTCGAAGGCGGGGGCGGGCCGGGTGGGGGGGGGCTTGATGGAGGGGGGGGCGACGCTGTGCAGGTAGGGGGGGGAGGGGGCCTCCAAGTCCGCCGTAGCCGACGAAACAAAGCTCGGCAATTGTCCGCGATGTAAAACGCCGCTCGATCTACTAAAGATCGGCGAAACGACGCTTCGCGAATGTCTGCGTTGCGACGGAATGTGGGCCGATGTCGCGACATTCGAACACCTCTGCGCAACCAGCGAAGAGCAATCCGCAGTCCTCGGTTTCATCGGCGAACGTAACCGTACGGTCGAACCGCTTGCAACGGTAAGTTACGTTCCATGCCCCGATTGTTCGCAGCTAATGAACCGCAGCAATTTCGCCAAAGCATCAGGCGTGATCATCGACATCTGCAAGCAACACGGCGTCTGGTTTGACGCTAATGAGCTGCAACGAATAATCGAGTTCATCCAAAAAGGCGGCATGGAACATATGCGAAAACGCGAGCGAATGGAGATCGATGCGGAACGTGAACGATTGCGATTCGAACAGCGAAATTCGGCGCTGCAAAACCGTCGGCTCGGCGGGAATTTAGTAAACCACGGCGACGAAGAAAAGGGCATCAAAGGCTTTCTGGCAAGCTTATTTGATATCTAGAACGCGTATGAAAAACAAACTCGCAATTTTCGCCTTCGCTGCTGTTGCTCTAGCTCAAACGGCGACGGCTCAAACCAAACAATGGGAGCCAAAGCGGACTTGGGTGTTCATGGTTTGTCTCGTCGAATGGAAAGACTCCGCAACTTGGGCGCCGTTTCCTCAGGAGAATCGAAAGGACATCGTGCTTCGAGATACGTTGAAAAAACGCGGTGTTCCGTCGAGCCAGATCGTCTATTTGCAAGACGAAGTCGCGACAACAGCCAGCGTCGAACGCCAGTTTGCTGAGTTCTTGAAAAAACCTGCTCCCGGAGATTGGATCTTCGTCTATTTCGAAGGCCACGGCGACCGTGATGACGCCGACGGAACGCCGTACCTAATTACATACGACGTGAATTCGAGAAACAAAGGCTGGAAGTTCGCGGCAATTCCCGACGCGATCGAAGCGAACTTTCGCGGTTCACACGCTATCATTGCTCTCGACAATTGCTACTCAGGAGCAATGGCTGCTGCCGTTAAGTCAAAGACCCGAAAGATCTCGTATGGCGTTTTGACTTCGTCATTGGCTAACGAAATATCGACAGGGAATTGGACATTCACCGAATCACTCATCTCGGCATTCAATGGTGACGCACGTGTTGATCTCGACCGAAACGGCAACGTGACTTTCGCCGAACTTGGCAAGAATAGCGAACAAGATATGCTGTTTGGCGAAGAGCAAATGGCGACCATCGCGTTCACCGGAAAGTTCGATCCGAATATAGGTATCGGCCCGGCTGCCAAGTCCGCAGGCACTCGCGTCGGCGAACGTGTCGAGGCCAAAAGTATGCAGTCCTGGTACAAGGCATACATAGTCGATTCGCGGCCGGGCGAGCAAAAAGTCCACTATTACGGCTACGAATCGAGCGACGACGAATGGATTCCCGACAACCGAATTCGCACGTCAAAACCAACGCAATTCGCAAAGGGATCAAAGGTCGAGGTCGAATGGCAGGGCAAATGGTGGGCGGCCACAGTTGTCGATGTCCGCGGCGGCTCGCACTTCATCACCTACGACGGCTACGGCAAAGAATGGGACGAATGGGTGACGTCTAAGAGAATCAGAAAGCAGTGAACGAACGCTACAGCCGGCAAATTTTGTTTCGTGAGATCGGGCGTGAGGGGCAGGAGAAACTGCTGGCTTCGCGGGTGATGCTGGTTGGGTGTGGTGCTCTTGGGGCGGCACATGCGGAGATGTTGGCGAGGGCGGGCGTTGGCAACCTGCGGATCGTTGATCGGGATTTTGTCGAATACACGAATTTGCAGCGGCAGACCTTGTTCAAGGAAAGCGACGCCGACGAGCGTTTGCCAAAAGCCATCGCCGCGAAGAACCGAATTGCCGAGATCAACAGCGAAATAGAGGTCGAGGCGGTTGTTGCCGACATCAACAATTCGAACATTGAGCAGTTCATCGATGGCTGCGACCTCATCATCGATGGCAGCGACAATTTTCAAGTGCGTTATCTCGTCAACGACGCTTGTATCAAACACAGCAAAACTTGGATCTACGGAGCCGCGGTTTCGAGCTACGGCACGACGATGACGATCAGACCTGGCGCTACACCGTGCTTGCGTTGCATTTTTGACGAGATGCCGGACGCTGGTTCGTCGCCGACTTGCGACACTTCGGGAGTGATAATGCCGATCATCGCGATGGTTTCGGCGACGCAGATCTCGGAAGCTCTGAAGTTACTCGTCGGTGATATCGATTCGCTTCACGGCTCGCTGATGCAGTTCGATGTATGGGCGAATGACCGCCAGCGTATCAAACTTGGCGAGCCGAACGCTGACTGTAAATGCTGTGGCCAAGCTATTTATGAATTCCTCGATGCCGAAACACAAGAATTCTCCGCCGTCCTCTGCGGCCGCGACGCCGTCCAGATCGCACCGCCAAACGCGACCAAACTCGACCTTGAATCACTTGCGGAACGGCTGCAATTCTCCGTCGCCGTCAACGTGAATGAGTACTTGCTTCGATTCACAGCCGGCGAAAATGAGGTCACCGTTTTCCGCGACGGTCGGGCAATAATTAAAGGATCGGACGATGTTACCTTGGCGAGGTCGCTCTACTCGCGGTTTATCGGAATATAGCGTTAAAAAATCTTGTCACTGAGCCACGCGATGTCGCCTTGGTCTTTAGGACGATTCATCGCGACTTTGTTTTTCAACAACTCGTTTAGTCCAATGATCGGAATGGTCAGTCCAGAGAATTCGATAATTGAATGACGAGCCAATGCCTCATCATATTCGACGTTTTTGATACTTGTAATTATGTCGATGCGATTCGGAGGCAAACCCATTTGAAAAACGGTGGTCGGAACCAAGAG
Source organism: uncultured Acidobacteriota bacterium (assembly GCA_937871585.1). Classification (GTDB taxonomy): domain Bacteria; phylum Acidobacteriota; class Blastocatellia; order Pyrinomonadales; family Pyrinomonadaceae; genus OLB17. The sequence continues at coordinate 15,243 of CALMPJ010000229.1, forward strand.
GTCTTCGATCTTTAGGTTCAACAATGGCGCACCAAATGTTTTCAATGCTCGCCATACTCTGCTCGAATTTTCATCGGACATTCGAATCCATAGATCAATGTCTCCGGTCCCACGCACATAGCCATGAAAGGCGATCGCATAGCCTCCGACGACCATGAACTCAACTTTCTCGTCGATGAACGCGGACAATATGTCTTTGAAGTCTTGGCTTAACAATGTTTCGATCCTTAAACTCGTACAAGCTCTGCGAGAGTTCCCAAGTCATCGCCCAACGCTCCTGTGGCGTCGTCGAATCATGCAAATCGCCCGCGTCCTCTTGCTTTTCAAGAGTCGTCAGTTGCGTGGGCATGTTACTCCTGTCGACCACTTTCATACATCTATTATACTACAGTCTGAGTACGAAATTTTGGATATTGTGAAAGCGAAATCGAAAATCGTGGACAGTTGTACGGTAATATGTGATACTTTTCACAATCTATTCTCGCCTTACGAGGCAGAGGTGAATTACTATGGGCGGCAGACCTAAAGTAGTTATCATTGGCGGCGGTTTTGGTGGATTGTGGGCGGCGAAGGCATTGGCGAACAAGCCCGTCGATGTCACGCTGATCGACCGCAAGAATCATCACGTTTTCCAGCCACTGCTGTATCAAGTCGCGACCGCTGTGCTTTCGCCCGGCGAGATCGCCCAACCAATTCGGCGAATTTTGGCGAAGGCAAAGAATATCGAGGTCATTCTTGGTGAGGCAGTTTCATTTGAAAAAGAGAACAATACCGTGATCCTCGGCGACGGATCGCGGGTTGAATACGACTATCTGATCGTCGCTGCCGGAGCTCGGCACGCGTATTTTGGTCACGATGATTGGGAAACTTCCGCTCCTGGACTCAAGACACTTGAGGATGCGGTTGAGATTCGTCGGCGTGTGCTGCTGGCGTTCGAGCTTGCCGAACGCGACGCATATCTGACCGGCGAACAGCGGCAATTGAACTTCGTCGTAGTCGGCGGCGGCCCGACGGGCGTTGAGCTTGCGGGTGCGATCGCGGACATTGCGCGTCAGGCTTTGGCGAACGATTTCAAGGCCATCGACACTCGAAAAACTAACGTCATTTTGTTCGAAGGCTCGGACCGCGTACTCGGTTCGTTCGGCCCCGAATTGGCCGACAGCGCGCGACG
>CALMPJ010000230.1 GCA_937871585.1 uncultured Acidobacteriota bacterium
GACATGCGGTCGCGGCGAAGCCGTTAGAACGCACGCGAGACGCGGGTGCTCCGTAACAAGTCACTCCAAACTGCCTTTGCGTCAAAGCGCACGAAACAGAGATCTACGCCCTGATCGTTGCCTTGCGTTTCTTTCGCTTCTCCACATTCCTGATCTCGTTTAGGTCGAGGGTTAGGATGCCGTCTTTGGTTAGTTCGGCGGTGGTGAAGGCGATGGATTCGGATGGGCGAATGTGGTGTTTGCGGCAGAAATTGGCAATTGTGATGATGCGGCCCTTGTTGGCGGACTTGTCCTTTCGTCGGAGGACGTACGAGCTCTGTCGATTGAGCGGCGATGCCCTGACGCCGATAGTGGCTCGTTGCCTATCGTACATTAGCGAAACGCCGTCCGGCATACCGAGAGCATCGAGCGTACAGCCGTTGAAATAGAGTTTGCCGTCGGGCGTCAGCGTCACGTGCATACGGTTCTTGGTATTGAACGCCTGCCCATCTTCGAAATCTTCCCAATTGTATTCCATAGTTATACCCCAGTCTCAAGTATGCAACATCAATATCAATAATGCAACAACTATTTTTCGGAAAGCTTTGTAATAGATCGTGGTGTTAGAAAAGAAACCCTGAAAACCGCGCGTTTGAGAGTGTCCAGATGGTCTGGCAAGGCTGAGAAAATATTAGACCGGTCGAGTCGAACAAGCCGGACATCGTACCTGTCTTTTCTGCGACAGGTGCAAAATCGCCTATATCAGTCGAGCATTTTTGCCCGGACAGTAGGTAAAAACTTGTATCAGTTAACGAAATACTGCAAAACAAGCGGTATATTTTTGGCGCTAGGATGCGTTTCCGACCTGAACTCGGGCGGGACGCAGCAGACGATCGCCGAATTTGTAGCCGCGAGCGTATTCTTTTAGGATTTTGCCGTCGTTGTCGGCATCGCTAGGTGCCATATCTACGGCTTCGTGGAGCTCGGGGTTGAATGTTGAACCGACACCGGCGACAGGCTCGACGCCGACGCTGATGAGTGCCTGTTCGAACGAACGTGCTGTGCCGATCACGCCTTCGCGAAGGTGCGTAACGTCAGGATCGGTCTCGCTGGCGGCGACTGCTAAATTCAGGTTGTCGAGCACGGGGAGCAAGGTCGTCAGAAAGTTGAACTGGTCCTGCGAAGCCTTCGCCTCAAGCGTTTTCTTGAGCCGTTCGCGCATCTCGGCGGTTTCGCGCTCGAGATTGGCCTTTGCCTCTTCGAACTTGGCCTGAACGCCCACGAGCTTAGATTCCGCCGCCTCGCGACGCTCGGTCTCGGCCTTTAATGCCGCCTCTAATGCCGTCTCAGCCGCCGATTTAGTCGGTACCGCGGGAATTTCTTCTACTGCTTCTGCCACTATCTCACCGTCGGAATTGTACCGACGCTTGTCCATCACCGGGATCTTGTCGTCCAATTCGTCAAACTCTGCTGCTTGTTCACTCATCTTTTTTTGTCCAAACACAATAATTAGATTGTACGCTGTGGAAGCCGCGCATTGCTAATCTCAGGCCTTTGCCTCGGCTGCAGCCGCGTCGAATCGCATCTCGCCGTCTGCCGCCGTCACTCGGACGGTCTGTCCCGACGCGATCTCGCCATTGAGCAATTTCACCGCAAGCGGATTCTGCACGAGTGACTGTATCGCACGTTTTAGCGGGCGAGCACCGTAAACGGGATCGTAGCCTTCGGCGACGATCAAGTCGCGTGCCGACTGGTCTAGATCGAGCGTGATGCCGCGTTCGTCGAGATTCCTACGCAGCTTCTCAAGCTGAACGTCGATGATCGTCGAGATCTGTTCCTTGCCAAGCTGGCTGAACACCACGATGTCGTCGATGCGGTTCAGGAACTCCGGCTTGAAATGGTCGCGAAGCACTTGCAGCACGTCTTGCCGCACGTCACGGTCCGCCAACGGATTCTCAGCCGCCGACTGTATTTGCCGCGATCCGAGATTCGAGGTCATGATCAACACCGTGTTCTTGAAATCGACAACACGGCCTTTGCTGTCGGTCAGGCGTCCGTCGTCGAGGATCTGCAGCAGGACATTGAACACGTCAGGATGTGCCTTTTCGATCTCGTCGAATA
>CALMPJ010000231.1 GCA_937871585.1 uncultured Acidobacteriota bacterium
CCAACGCCTTTCGAGCCGGTGAACGATATAAATCTAGTTTTCGGATGCGTCACCATCGCTTCGCCTGTCGCGGCGCTTCCGCTTATGAAGTTCACGACGCCGGCCGGGCATCCGGCTTCTTCGAGTATCTCCATAAACTTTGCTGCAATGACCGGCGAATCCGAAGACGGCTTCAAAACCGTGGTGTTTCCACAAACGACGGCTGCCATCGTCATTCCGGCCATGATGGCGAGCGGGAAATTCCACGGTGGAATGATCGCGCCGACACCGAGCGGAATGTAACTGAACCGATTATCCTCGCCGGGATTTGGTGTGATCGGCTGGTCGCCTGCCCAGCGAAGCATTTCGCGACCGTAAAACTCGCAGAAATCGATAGCTTCAGCCGTGTCGCCGTCGGCTTCGGCCCAGGTTTTGGCGACTTCATAGACCATCCAAGCGGAAAGCTCGTGTTTACGTTCACGCATGATCGCGGCGACACGGAAAAGTAGGTCGGCTCTTTCTTCCGGACTTACTTTGCTCCAGCTGTTGAACGCTTCGGTCGCGGTCGTGATAGCTTTTTCAACGAGCGAAGTGTCGCTATCGCCTTCTGAGAACACGCCGATAATTTCCGAATGCTTGGCAGGATTGCGTGACTCAAATTTCGAATCAAGCGCGATCTTTTCGCCGCCGATTATGATCGGATACTCGCGTCCTAGCTCCGAAGCGACCTTGGCGAGGGCTGCTTCCATGGCGGCTTTCTCTGTCGGGTCGCTGAAATTAGTAAAAGGCTCTGGTCTGTATTCGTCCAACTGCTGTTTTGATTGCATATAAAATATTCTCTAAAAATATACGCCGTAGGAAACACTAAAATAGTCTTCCTGATCGCCTGTATTGCCGAAGTTATAACCAAACGACAAGAACTGACGTTTCGTCACGGCGATGTTCATACCTACAAACGGTTAACCGTAACGGTTATTGCCCGAGAAATAGTCGCCGATAAGCGAGATACGTTTCGTCAGCTTCTGCTCAATACCTGCGGTAAATCCCCACATCTTGCCGAAATCCCGCTTACGAGCTATCGCGCGGTACATACCGCCTGTCACACGCGTTCCGGTTCTGCCGAACGATTTACTGGCAATGCCGTAAATTATCGAAGTAGGTCGGCTGCCTGCGCTCTTTGTTAGTGGAACATTGACCAAAGCGCCGCCGCTTACGCTGACTCCGTGCTTCTCATTGCGGTAAACGTTCCGCTTAAAATTGAACTGCGCCTCACGCGGCAGATCACCTGAGCCGTCGCGGGTCACGTAAAAATTCGCGCCGATCTCTGTTCGGCGGTCGAGACCGTAAACCGCACGGAATCCATATTGTTGAAAACCGCCTTGGCTATAGTCTTTGAACTTCGCCGAGAACACGCCCTCGACGTAAACCTGACCTTTCTCGACCGTATCGGTCGTTGGGGCGTTGTAGATAACAGATTGGGCGGATGCGACAGCACCGAACACCAACAGACTCACTAAAATTCCGATCAATTTAACACGCATATAACGTCTCCTATTGTATCGGCACTTCGAAAACATGGCGAAAATACGCCGCAGCCGGGCAAGGCTATCTTAAATTGCTGCGAAACAGCTCGCGCTGTTCCCATTCATCTAAAAACTCGGGTCTAACAGGATCTTCCTCGCTCTGCCACGCCAGTACAAAACGTGGAGAATGCTGGTCGCTGGAATGTTTCACGTACGTCTGAATCAAAACCCAGCCGAGTTTGAGATATTCGTTCAATTCCCGCGTTGAGCCCACCTCAGTGGCAAGCCTGGTATCTTCTAGCCTGTTTACCATTTGTTAGATTCTTGGAACTTCCTTATCTTACGCTTTGCCAGGCTGCGTTTCAAGGGAGACATCCTGTCGAGGAACACAATTCCGTCGCAATGATCCGTTTCGTGCAAGATGCACCGAGCTGCTAATCCCTTTACATCAAGCTCGATCTGCTCGCCTTTTATGTTCAAGGCACGTGCGATAACTCTCATCTCACGCCGCACGGTCTGAAAAAGCCCCGGAAACGACAAACAACCTTCGTCCCCAACCTGCTCACCCTCGACCGACACAATTTCCGGATCGATCAACACCTCACGCACCGCGTCCCAATCATCGGTCTTCGGCGTGTCCATCACAAACAATCTTTTCCCAACATCAACCTGCGGCGCCGCGAGCCCCACACCACCAGCATCCTTCATGGTCAAAAACATATCGTCAACAAACGACCGCATCTCATCATCAACACCGTCTTTCCCGACAGGTTTCCCAACCTCCAACAAAACAGGCTCCGGATAATGAACAATTCGCAGAACTGGCATAAAGGTAAATTGTACGACAGGCTGCCAAGCCTGTCGATTCTCCGTCTGTAGCAAGATTCGAACGATTGTCCGTAGGAAAGCGGCGTTTGATTCTTACTACGGAATAAAATCTCTATTTGGGAGTACAATTATAGAGACTTAGTTTGATCGACAGTTTGCAAGAATTGAAATGGAAACAAAAGACTGGATTCTAGTGGTTGGACCCATCGTTGGTGTGCTGATCGGAGGTCTAATTACCTCATTCGCAAAATGGATAGAGATTCAACGTAATCGGGCATTTAGTCTTCGCGACCAAAAGTTGGCCCGCTTGGAAGCTATTCATCGAAAGACGACCGAGTTTCTTCTAAGCCTTAACAGGTTACCTGCAGAAGCTATGGCGATGTGCTCTGAGCACATATCGGAGCAGGAGCGCCGTCTGGCAATTGCTCCACTTGTGCGCCAGTTTGCAGATCATTCTGCCGAGCTAGGCAGTCTAATCCTCATGCATGCCCCCAACGCCGGTGAGATGAGCTCCATAATGATGCGCAAGGCAGACGAAGCGGGAAACTCGATCTTCCATTTCATGAACCTACACCTTCAAACGAGTGTACTTCCGGAAGAAAGAAAAAGGTATTTTGATATGATGAGGAAGTCCGTTTTGGAATTAGCAGACCCTCTAGTAAAGATTCAAATCATTTTGACTGAGGACGTTCGATTGCTTCTCGATAAGTGAACGATTCGCCCCTTATCTACAGTTAGGACATGTTGGCTGACCAATCACTTGCGGGTTTGAAACGAAGGCAGTTCGATAAACTATCTAATACAATCCTTTTCGACGGGGACCTGCGTGAGTTCAAGTTTTTACCACTTCATTCGAACGTAGAGCTAGTCAGCTCTGATTGGAAGCTAGTTGACCTGAACTGAAGACCAGTTAGCTCTGACTGGAAGCTAGTTGACCTGAACTGAAGACCAGTTAGCTCTGACTGAAAGCTAGTTGACCTGAACTGAAGACCAGTTGGCCTGAACTGAGAGCTAGTAAGTCTGAACTAAGAGCTAGTAAACCTGAACTGAGAGCTAGTAAACCTGAACTGAGAGCCAGTAAACCTGAACTGAAAGCCAGTAAGTCCGAACTGAGAGCTAGTAAGTCTGAACTAAGAGCTAGTAAACCTGAACTGGAAGCTAGTAAGTTCTTACTGAAGGCTAGTAAGAAAATATTTTTGTCCTTGTAAACCGCTGTATTTGTTGAGTTTCCGTTGATTAACCTCATTTTCCTCAAAAAAAGTTCGTTACGTTTTGGCGAAAAACTGCACTTCTAATTAGGAACACAGAAAATTCTAGTGTTTCGACCCTAAATTTAACGAAAAGTTGAGGACACGAAGATGGCAGCAATTTCATATGACGGTTTGATCGCAAAACTAACTCTGCAAAAGGCTAATATTCCGACGTATACGTCTGATGTCGGGGCGACTTTGATCGAGGTGAACGATATTAACAATGACCTCGCGAATCTTGAGTATGCGGGCGACTATTCTGATGTCGTGGACGAGAATAAGAAGACCTGCACGCAGATAAAGCAGGCTTTGTTCAACGGAGACGAGAATATTCCGGTCGCGGTTTATCCTTCGTTTTCGGTGGGCGAACTGCCGGAGGACGCGAAAGCAGGTGCTCTGCAGCGTTTCATAGACCGCGGCAAACGTTGGAAGACCTCGAACGGCTGGACTCCTGAGATCGGCACGGCGCTTGGTTATGACGGACCGGCTCCTAAGCCTGTTCCGGGAACGGTCAAGCCCAGTATCGAGGCGTTTGCTGCTGCGGCGAACTCGCATTTCTCCTTGGTAGTCTCAAACCGAGGCGAAGCAACAATGTGGGACGTCTATATCCTCCGAAAAGGCGGCAATTGGACAAAGGTTGATACCGCTTCAGGAAAATCCGCGGACATCCACGTAACGCTCACAACCCCGGGCGAGGCAGAACAGATCCAAGTCCGCGTGCAATTACGCAAAAACAACGAGGATTACGGCCAGTTGAGCGATCCTGTGTATGTGACGCTGAATCCGTGAGGGAAAGTGAACAGTGAACAGTTAATAGTGAACAGAAAAGCCTGCGGACGCGGGCTTTTCTGCTTGTCGCCAACGGTGACCAATATTTAAGCCTAGGGAGCAGCGACCGAAGGTAGCGGATCCATAGGTTAGGGCGTGTCGTTTCATATTCTCCCTGTAAGGGAGCAACACCGGGCGGCGTGTTCGTCACCTTCGGCGACCGAATTCGCGTCCATTCCGTTCCTAGGGTTTCATTCGCTGCCGCGAATTACACCCTAGGCTATATTATTCGTCGCCGTTGGCGACCGGACAAGAACTGAGGCAAAAGAAATTGTACACGATCGCGGGCTTTTTTGTGTTAGTATTCCGCGTATGAAACGTCTTCCAATATTGTTTTCGATAGTTCTAACGGTGGTTTGGGGTGTTGCGGCTCAGAAGAACGATAAAGTAAAGCTGCCGGTCGGAAATGCAACGTCGACCATTACTCTTCATCC
>CALMPJ010000232.1 GCA_937871585.1 uncultured Acidobacteriota bacterium
ATTCTTCGGCGATTACGAGGCGATTAGTTTTCTTGACCGAATTGACGATCGTGTCCACATCGAGCGGCTTGATCGTTCGCGGATCGATGACCTCTACCGAAACGTCGTATTCGGCTTGGATCTTTTCGGCGGCCTGCAAAGCGATCGGAACGGTCATCGAACGAGCGACGATCGTGCAGTCGGTGCCTTCGCGTTTGATATCGGCGACGCCGAGCGGAATGATGAAATCTTCGTCCTCAGGAACTTCGCCCTTCATTCCGTACATGCGTTCCTGTTCAAGGAACATCACCGGATTGTCGTCGCGAATCGCAGCCTTCAGCAAACCTTTCGCGTCTGCGGCGGTCGAAGGCATTACAACTTTCAAGCCGGGGAAGTTCGCGTAAAACGCTTCCAGGGCCTGCGAATGCTGTGACGAAACTTGATACGCCGAGCCGTTTGGTCCACGAAATACGATCGGCACTTTGAACTGGCCTCCCGACATATACAGCATCTTTGCCGCGTGGTTGATGATCTGGTCTGACGCAAGGATCGAAAAATTCCATGTCATGAACTCGATCACCGGCCGAAGCCCGGCCATCGCTGCACCAACGCCCACGGCCGCAAAGCCAAGCTCCGTGATTGGCGTATCGACGACACGTTTGTCGCCAAACTCTTTCCACAAGCCACGTGTCACTTTATAGGCGCCGTCGTATTCAGCGACCTCTTCGCCCATTACAAAGACGTTTTCGTCTCTCAAAATTTCTTCGCGTAACGCCTCGTTTAGCGCATCGCGGATCGTAAGTATCGCCATTTTCTATGCTAAAACGTCTGTGAATAATTCGCTTTCCGCAGGATACGGGCTCGCGTCGGCAAATTCGACTGCCTTTGCTGTCGCATCAACCGCTTGTTGATCGATCTCGTCGAAGTCCTTGTCTGTAAAGAGCTTTGCCTCTTTCAAACTTTCCTTGAACAAGACGATCGGGTCGCGTTCCTGATATTTCAAGATTTCGTCACGCGTCCTGTAATTTCCCGGATCGGACATCGAATGGCCCATGTATCGGTATGCTCGAATTTCGAGTAGCGTCGGCGAACCGTCTTTTCTTGCTCTGGCTATTGCTCGCTGCGTTGCGGCTCTCACTGCCATCACATCCATTCCATCGACGAACTCGTTCGCCATTTCAAACGCATCGGCTTTCTTGGCGATGCTTCGCGACGACATAGCACGCTTCTGAGATGTGCCCATGCCGTACTGATTGTTTTCGCAAATGTAGATGCAGGGAAGTTTCCAAAGCTGAGCCATGTTGAGGGATTCGTGAAAAATGCCCTGATTTACTGCTGCCTCTCCGAAGAAATTGAGGACGACTTGGCCTGTGCCCTTGTATTTTGCGGCGTATGCCATTCCGGTTCCGACGCCGATCTGGCCGCCGACGATGCCGTGGCCGCCGTAGAACTCAAGTTCTTTCGAGAACATATGCATCGAGCCGCCTTTGCCGCCGACGCATCCGCCTTCTTTACCGTAAAGCTCGGCCATTACGCTTTCAGGCGAGAGGCCTTTGATCATTGCCTGAACGTGATCACGATATGATGTTATGACCATATCGGTCTTCTCAAGCGCCATCATCGAGCCGACACCGATAGCTTCTTGACCGATGTACAAATGGCAAAAGCCGCCGATCTTGCCCATTCGGTAAACTTCGGCACACTTTTCCTCAAAACGGCGACCGAGCACCATTTGATAAAGCATGTCGCGAAGCAAACCTTTGTCGGTCTTTTTGATCGCAGCCAACTGCGAGGTCTTTCTAGCCTGAAATTCTTTCTTGGCTAATTCAACATCGACAAATTCTTCAGCTTTGGGGACGTTGCCATTGCCGTTGGTCGATGTTTTCGCCGCAGCTGCGGCTTTCTTTGTGATTGTTGCTGCTTTGGGCAAGTTCAACTTCCTCCGATAATTAACTGCTTAACTCAGTCGCAAACACAACATTATAAATGACATCGAAACGAACTGCAAAATTTTCGCCTATGGAATGAAGCGTAACCATTTTGGTATGTTATAGATTAGACGTAGCGAACTTATGTTTCGAGCACTGCCAAAGTTCATCATTATCGTCGCAATCTTCGCGATCAGCGTAGCTGCGCAGAATCCTGTTAAATGGAGCCTCGAAACGACGCCAACCGGTGATCTGGCTGCCGGAGCCAAGTTAAAAGCAACGATAAAGGCAGAGATCGAGGCACCGTGGAAACTGTATTCGATAGACCAGCCGGCCGGCGGGCCGTTTGCAACTACGATCAAGGTTGCCGAGAACTCGCCTTTCACTATCGACGGCAAGATCACAACGCCGAAGCCGATCGTCAAAGAAGACCCAAACTTCATCATCGACGACAAACCGTTAATGACGCGTTCGTTTGCCGAAAAGGCCGAGTTTTATGTGCCTGTGTCGATCTCGCGAGCCGGGATATCGACGGAGTTGCTGCTTGATGTTCGGTTCCAGGTTTGTACCGAAACGACGTGTTTGCCGCCAAAGACGGTTCGTGTTTCAACCTCAGGTTTCGAAGACCAAAAGCGAACGGTCGCGAACACGGCTCCGTCTGCTTCTCAAGCCACGCCAGTTATTTCGTCAACACAATCGACCGATATCTGGGCGTTCATCTGGCTGGCAATTACGTTCGGGGCGATCTCGCTGTTGACGCCGTGCGTGTTTCCGATGATACCTATCACGGTGTCGTATTTCATGAAGCACTCGGATGGCGATCGTGCTAGGACAATAAAGCTTGCTACGGTTTATTCGGTCGGTATTATCGCGACATTCTCGCTGCTCGGGATGCTGCTCGCGGTCGCGTTCGGAGCGGCAGGCATCAATTTGTTCGCGGCAAATCCTTGGGTGAATATTGGAATCGCCGCGATCTTTCTGTTCTTTGCATTCAATCTTTTTGGATTTTACGAGATCACTATTCCTTCGTCTGTACTGAGCAAGCTCGATAAGATCACGCGTGCCGAGGAAGGCAAGGGAAGCGCATACATTGGCGCGTTGCTGATGGGACTGACGTTTACATTGACGTCGTTCACTTGCACTTCGCCGTTCATCGGAACGATCCTTGTATCAACTGCTCAAGGCGATTGGAAGATGCCGCTGCTCGGAATGCTTATCTTTTCGACCGTATTCGCTTTGCCATTCTTTGTCCTCGCAACTGTTCCGCGATTGTTGTCTTCGTTGCCGAAATCGGGCGGCTGGCTCAATTCGGTAAAGGTCGTGATGGGCTTTCTAGAGATCGCTGCGGCACTAAAATTTCTCTCCAACGTTGATCTGGTTTGGAGTTCGGCATTCAAAACCGGCACGTCCCTAAACTATGGCCTGATCTTCACGCGCGAGGTCGTGCTGATAATTTGGGTGATGATTGGCCTTGGAATCTGCGCTTACATTCTCGGATTTTTCAAGTTTCGGCATGATTCCCCGCTGAAAAAGCTCTCAGCTTTGCGCGTGTTCTTCGCAGCCTTGTTCCTTGGATTGTGCATTTATCTCACAACCGGCGTTCTCGGTCGCAAACTCGGAGAACTCGAATCATTCCTGCCGCCGAAGAATCGCGAATCGCGATTTAATGTTCTCGGCAACAAGGAAGCTGAACTTCATTGGCTTCACAATGATTACGCCGCGGCGCTCGCTCAGGCTAAGGCTGAGAATAAGTCTGTCTTCATAGATTTCACGGGCTATACCTGCACCAACTGCCGCTGGATGGAAGCGAATATGTTTCCGCTGTCTGAAGTTAAAGCCGAGATGGAGAAGTATGTTCTCGTCGGACTTTACACCGATGGTGACGGCGAAGTTTACGAGAGGCAGCAGCAGTTTCAGCAGGATACTTTTCAAACCGTCGCGTTGCCATTCTACGCGGTCGTTAATGCCGATGGCGTTCCTGTCGCAACGTTTCCGGGCCTTACGAGAAATCCGCAGGAATTCATTGACTTTTTGCAGAAAGCGAACAAGAATTAGCAAGATTCTTTTCCACAACGAGGGGTTTTCGCCATGGCTGCAATCTTAATTAGATCGCTTCTTGCTTTGTGTCTTTGTGCCGTCGCGGCAAATGCCCAGCTTACAATTCGAGCCATAGACGTCGCCGGAGACAGTATTTCCAAAGGCTTCAACGCCGGCAACTCGTTTCCATGTTCTAACGGCGATCAAGAAACCTATAATTGGATCAGCAGCGACACGCACGGCAACAATTTCTGTCAGGCCGGTAGCGAAGGTGTTCTGAGCTTTCTCGAGCGTTTCGAATGTGACTACGCGACGAATATTTTTGCTCGTAATCCGAACTCCGCAGCTTCGGGTGCAAAGATGCTTTCAGATTTTGTAAATCAGTCAAACAGCATTCGGACGTATCTCAATACACAGCCCGCAACACGTCTTGCCGCGGTATTCATGGGCCATAACGACAGTTGTTCGGGCGTGAACACGAAAACCAATGCCAGTTGTAGCTCGACCGATCTCGATCCTGCAAACTACTGTAAAACAAAGCCAGACTCGTTCGAACGTGAGTTTCGTACGGGCCTCGATATTCTGATGTCGGTGCCGGATACTCGAATAGGCGTGGCGGCTCCGGTTCGTGTTTCGCAATTGTGTAATTTCGGTTCGAAAACTAATTGCCAGCTTGGCGGAAGTTGCTCGTTTCTATGGGGCTTGGTCAATATCTGCGGGCCGCTAACCAGCGATTGCTCAAATACGCGAATCATCGACACTTACAACACGATGAAAGCGTATCGCGAGATCTTGAAGAGAGTTACGGCGGAATACGCGTTGATTCCCGATGGTGGAACGTCGCCCAGCGTGATGATCGGCGGGCAAATGGTAGGCGGCGGCGTAAAGGCAGCAGGAAC
>CALMPJ010000233.1 GCA_937871585.1 uncultured Acidobacteriota bacterium
AAATTGTCAGTCGAGACATCGGTGATGATGTTGCCATTTTTGTCGAACGTAAAACCCTGATTCGCGTTGTAACGATTCGTATTCGCATCAATGGTTGGATTGCTCGAAGCCGGGTTGCCGCCAATATTCTGTGTAAACGAAGTACGGTTGCCATAGCGGTCGTAGCCCCAGACTTGGAACCAGTTGGCGACGGAGTTCGCGGTTTACACCTTAGGCTGTTTCACCAAGCCAACTTTTCAAAAATATTGAGTCCTCTTGACCATTCTAAGAAAGTCTCCGTACAGTGGTCCAGACTCACTAAACGAGATTCTTGTCAAAATCCTGACTCCATCGATATTGGTATTCGTCGTTCTTTTCGAGTACGCCAGATCGAGTGGCCTCTTCGAGCAAATTATAGAGGCTTTGGCTCACCGGATTGTTGGTATTGTACAGCCCCTTTACATCGGCCCAAGCATCTTGCCTGTCTCCAAATGGAATAATGCCAAGTAAGGATGCAATATGATGCATTGCTAAGTCGGGCTCGACCCAATTAGCAAACAGAATGCGGATTGTTGGTGTTTTCATAAAGCCTCTACCTTTCCAACTCTACTTTTGTTCCTGACGAATTTGTAACCAAAATGGCTGAGTTCTACGCAACGATTCTGAAAAGTCAAAAACCGTTATTGGACGAATAGGCTGAATGAACAAATGGTTGGAATCCTTTTTGTCCATACCAATCTGTAGACTGGGTCCGAGGTATCTACAGGACAAACAAAAAAGCTCATCCTTTTTGTGTGGCGGTATCATTTGCGGCCTAGTAGTAACCGACATACCGTTTCCAGGCAAGGCAAACGGTTTCATTGAGTCGATTGTAGCCGCTGGCATAGGGAATCCGTTAGGTTGAAACTTGATATCCTTATTTCCTACTCCAAGGTATCGACCTGTGTCACCCAATTCTGGCTTTCCGCTTGAATTCGACTTCATTCGATCGAAAACGAATCCAAGCACAGGAGCTTCGGGTACTACGCGGGTCTTCGTGTCCATGATAGAGCGTAGCGCGTCATTCTGCTCACGATGATCGTTAAGAGCGGCACCGATGTCTGCAACCAGTTGAAGTTTCGAAAGATAGTCATTGTATGCGGCTTCGTCAACAATCTTCGTCTCACCCCAACTCCAACTCGGACTGTCGCGTAGAATAGTTTCACTTGACGTTCCAGGATATTTGCCATCAACCCAGTACCTATGCTCACCGTTGTCATCGAGTTTAACTCGAGTCCAACCGTATACAGGAAGGCGATTGAAGATTTCGAGAGGCCGTCCAATTACGAGATCGAAAACTCGATTGTCAGTCGACCATCGATAATGACCATCCAAAAAGTACCAGTCTTTGCCGTCACGATCGATTCGCACGAGCGGACTATTGCCAACATAGACAAACCGATTAAAGGTCTGCGGGTTTGCTGATTTTCCTGAAGCAAGCAAAGGATCAACAGCCGTAAACCTCGCAAACCGATTGTCATACATTCTCGCTTCGGCGAAGTCTAGGGAGGTTTCGGTATCTTTTTGGTAGCCCGTGAACTTTTGGCGGATGCTGTCGGTCGTAGAACTGTACCGATTGGCAGCGGTTCGCGACCCCACGCCTGCGAACAGGTCTTCGCCGAAGGGCAAGAAGTCTCGTCGCGATTTCACCTGACCGATTGCGTCGGTGATTATTCGTGGTGTGCCTAGATGGTCAGTCGTGGTGTAGCTGACCGACGGCGTTGTTGAAAGCTGTGATGAATATTCGGCGACAAGTTTGCCACTTGAATAGACGAAGATGGTCGTCTCAGAATTTGATATCTTCTTAACTCGTTTGCCTTCACCGTCGTAGAAATATTGACCAATTGTGTTGCTATTGGCGTCTTTGACGACTGTCTGTTTGTTATCGCCGTTGAACTTGAACTGCCGCCCCTCACCATCACGCACAAGATTCCCATTGAGGTCATAGTCGAAATTCGTTCCTGTTTCGTCAAATCGGTTCGTCGCCGTAACTATTGCGGGGTTTACGGAAGCGGGATTCCCACCAATATTCTGTGTAAACGAAGTTCGGTTGCCATAACGGTCGTAATCCCAGACTTGGAACCAGTTGGCGACGGAATTGGCGGTTTCCGTAGCCTCGGTGATTCGGTAGAGAGCGTCGAATTTGTAGCTTTGAACCAAAGGATGGGCGATACCGTTGAACGACAAGGTCTGCTTTGCGATGTTCCCAGTATTCTTGTTGGAGTCTACTGTTCCGTTCGAATTCAGCTCGCCGTACTCGTAAGCCGTTTTCCACGTCCCTGCGTCGCTCGCAGACGCTCCAAGTCCCAGCTCAGTCACCTGCATCCGATTGTTAAACTTCGCCGTTTCCCAACGCCCGTTACCAAGCTTCATTTGGCTGATTCCACCGGAGGCCGTGTACGAGAAGTTAGAAACATAGGGCTTGAAAGCAGCAGCCGCGTTTTTCCGACTGTTCACGATCGCGAGATCGCCGTCTGATTCGAATTGATTCTGCACTTTCCGACCCGACGGATACTGTTCCTCTGTCAACGCGCCTGAAAAGCTGTACGTGTACGTCATCCAATAGTTAGGGTCCGCTCCCCCGCCGTACTCGACTCCGTCAGTTATCTGTCGGCTACGAGTTAGACGACCGAGATGATCGAACGTCATGTATTCCGTAGTCGAAACCGAACTCGAAACTTCGGTCAGCTTGCCTTTAGCGAAATTGGGGGATTGTATCGTGTCGAGGCCTTTGCCGTCGTACCAGAATGTCACCGCAGGAGTGTCCGCGCTCTCTGATGAGGTTCCAACAATCGATGCGCACGTCGTTGCTGAGGTGTATATGTTCGGCTTGGTGTAGCATCGCCGAATGACGCGGCCTGCGCGATCGTAATCGTTGATGATATTGACGCCATTAGCGTCGGTTGCACGAACTACATTCCCAAGCAGATCGTATGTAAATCCCGCTGTCCAATGCCCCGAGGTGTTGTAGCTGTCCGACAGATCGAGGTTCGGGTTGCGTTCCTGTTCAGGCTGGCTGACACGGAGCAGGCGGCCGAGGGCATCGTATTTGAAATAGCGGTTCTGCACGCCCTGCGTGACCTGGACCATCTTGCCAAACACGTCGTATTTGTAACTCGTCGCCTG
>CALMPJ010000234.1 GCA_937871585.1 uncultured Acidobacteriota bacterium
AATCAAGAAGCTTCCCCGCGTTCACCAGTATGTCGCCATCAAGAAAGCTCAGGATCGAATTCGTCGGCGTGAAGGCGGCATCATCTGGCACACGCAGGGCAGCGGCAAGAGCATCGTGATGGTGCTGCTCGCCAAATGGATCCTCGAGAACAACCCTCACGCCAGAATCGCGATCATCACCGACCGCGATGAATTGGATAAGCAGATCAAAAGCGTTTTCGAAGCCACCGGTGAGAAGATCTATCGCACGAATAGCGGACGTGATCTTGTACATCAACTTTCAAAGGCGACGCCTCGGTTGCTGTGTTCCTTAGTACATAAGTTCGGGCGCCGCGATGTCGAGGACTTTGACGAATTCATCAAGGAGCTGGAATCGCAGCCGAGCCAAACCGTCGGCGAGGTATTTGTGTTCGTGGACGAATGCCACCGAACGCAGAGCGGAAAACTTCATCGGGCAATGACGGCGGTTATGCCTAACGCCATCTTCATTGGATTTACCGGCACGCCGCTGTTGAAAAAGGACAAGAAAACCACGCTCGAAGTTTTCGGCAGCTACATTCACACGTACAAATTTAGCGAGGCTGTGGACGACGATGTTGTTCTCGACCTTGTGTACGAGGCGCGGGATATCGATCAGAAGCTCACGTCGCAGGAGAAAGTTGACGCGTGGTTTGAAGCGAAAACGCGTGGGCTGAACGATTGGCAAAAGGAGGAACTCAAAAATAAATGGGGGACGATGCAGCGTGTCCTGAGTTCTCGGCCGCGAATGGAAAAGGTTATCGCGGACATTATTTTTGATTTTAATGTTAAGCCTCGGCTGTCGAGCGAACGGGGGAATGCGATCCTTGTAGCCGGTAGCATTTACGAGGCGTGCAAATACTTCAGCCTGCTGGAGAAGACGCCATTCAAGCGAAAATGTGCGGTGATTACGTCATACAATCCGCAGGCCGGCAACGTCACGCTTGAGGAAGTCGGAGCGAACTCTGAAACGGATAAGCAGTTCGTTTATAACACCTACAACGAATTGCTTGCCGACGTGGAAGCGGTTCCGGGTATGACGAAAACTGAAACTTACGAGGAGAGATCAAAAAAGCTATTCGTCACCGAGCCGCCAAATATGAAATTACTGGTCGTTGTGGACAAGCTGCTGACGGGATTTGACGCTCCGCCGTGTTCCTACATCTACCTCGATAAGAAGATGCAAGACCACGGCCTATTTCAAGCAATTTGCCGAACAAACAGGCTCGACGGCGAGGATAAGGATTTTGGATACATCGTCGATTACAAAGACCTCTTCAAAAGCGTTGAAAACGCGATCGCTGTGTATTCCGCCGACGAATTGGTTGTAAGCCCGGATGGTGTTGATCCGAACGTTTTGCTTCAAGACCGGCTGAAAAAAGGTAAGGAGCGTCTCGACAATTCCATCGAAATCCTGTCGTTGCTTTGCGAGCCTGTTGAGCCACCGCAAGGTGAACTGGAGCACATTCAATTCTTCTGCGGTAATACAGAGATCGAGTCCGACCTAAAGGACCGCGAGGCACACCGCGCGGCACTCTATAAGGCAGCCGCCTTGATGGCCCGATCATACGCGAACATTGCGGACGAACTCGAGCAAGCCGGATATAGTCAGGACGACGTCGAGCGGATCAAGCGTGAACTCAAGCATTATCTCGATGTTCGAGAAATCGTCCGCAAGGCCAGCGGTGAAACGCTTGATTTGAAACCTTACGAGGCCGACATGCGACACCTGATCGATACGTATATCGAAGCCGACGAACCTCGGACTATTTCACCTTTCGACGGCCTATCACTACTCGATCTAATCGTTAAAACCGGGATCGCGGAAGCCATCACGAATCAGCTCGGTGCACTAAAAGGAAATAAAGAGGCGATCGCCGAAACGATCGAGAATAATGTTCGAAGCAAGATAATCAAGGAAAACCTTAACGATCCGGAATTCTACGCGAGGATGTCTGAACTGTTGGACGAGCTGATTAGAGCCCGGAAGGAACACGCCCTAGACTACGAAGTTTACCTGAAACGCATCGCTGAAATTGCGAAAATGGTGAACGTTGGAGCAGCTGCCGACACGCCGGAAGAGCTTGATACGCCCGGTAAACGAGCACTCTATAACAATTTGGGCCAAGATAAGGAGCTTGCAATACTGCTCGATCGGAAGATCAAGCAGGTTCGCCCGGACGGATGGAGGGGCGTTCAGCCGCGGGAGCAGATTCTCAAACAGGGGTTGTATGAACTTCTGGGCGATGAATCGGAGGTTGAACGGATTTTCATCATTATCAAGGCGCAGTCCGAGTATTAATAGTGACACAGATAAAGCTTGGCGAGATCACCGTTGATGTGGTCCGAAAAGATATCAAGAATATACACCTCAGCGTTTACCCGCCGACCGGCAGAGTTAGGATTTCCGCGCCTTCGCGGATCAAGCTGGAAACGATCCGAGTTTACGCCGTTTCCAAGCTCGGGTGGATCAAGAAGCAGCAGGAGAAGCTTCGCTCTCAAGAGAGAGAAACACCTCGCGACTACATCACGCGAGAAAGTCACTATTTCATGGGTAAGCGGTACTTGCTCAAAATCACTGAAACGGATGCGTCACAAACAGTCGTACTTAGACACCGAGAGATAGAACTGGTCGTCAAAAAGGGCGCGGATCTAAAACAAAAACAGAAACTACTGGAAGACTGGTATAGAAAGCGACTGAGGCATAGCGCGGGTAAGTATATCGCCTTCTGGGAAAAACAGATGAATCTCAAGGTCGAAGAATTTGGGATCAAGAGAATGAGAACGAAATGGGGCAGCTGCAATCGCGAAGCGAAACGCATCTGGCTCAACCTTGAGTTAGCAAAAAAGCCGAAGGAGTGTCTGGAGTACATTGTCGTCCACGAAATGGTACACGTGCTCGAACGAAATCACGGAACGCGATTCGTGGCCCTAATGGATCAGTTTCTTCCGCAGTGGCGGCAATACAAGGATGAATTAAACCGTCTACCCGTAGGACACAGCAATTGGCGATACTAGTTGCAAACGGAGCTAAGCTCCTTTCTGATTGTCTTTGCTCGGCGCCCAACAGAGAAAGAGAGGTGCGCGTCAGAACGAACTGACACCGACGTACCCTTCTACCTATAATCTCCAATGATGTTGAAGCCTCCCCAAAAATAGGGTTCATGAAAACCAGAAGACTTATCGTGCATCATCGAAATTGCCGCGTTTTGCAAGGCTTTGTTGGTGGATCGACCTGCGAGATACTCCTGATAAAAAGCAATTGCAAATCGCTGGGTTGCTTTGTCGCTAGCTTCCCACTGTGATGAAATCACCGTCGAACTTCCGGAGCCCAGCAATGCCCAAGGAATACTAAGCAGGCCTTCGCCATTGTGCACTTTGCTTGTATCACAGGATGCAAGGAATGCTAGGTTATTTTGCTTCAAGCGAACCGATAGGAGATCGTTGACGGTCAACCGGCCAAAGTCTGCGGCGTTCTGCTGAAAGGCAAGGAATGAAGATAGAGAATTTTCGCTATCGAGTTGGCCGTGCATGGAGAAATGAAGGATGTCAGTTTCCGCAGCAGATTTTAGGAAATCTGATTTAGAGGCATTGAGCCGAGGTGAGATTCCGAATAACTTTCCAATGCTCATCGCCTCACTGTTTACATAGGTGAGTTTCTGACGGTTAAAAGTTTCATTCGCAAAGATCTGAATAGTTTTTCTGCGGGGCGGCTCAGATGAAAGCTGTTGCTTTAGCAAATAGACCGACGGTGAATAGGAAACCGTATTCGTTTCGATTAAATATTTATTCCCGTCTGGGCTCAGGGCGTGGAAAGGTAGTCTCCACAAAAGTTTGTCTGGGACGATCACTAGGTGATTTGATTTCAGGTTTAATGGTTTCAGCAACAGGTCGTAGAGTTTTTTCCCATCGACCTTAAAGAAAATACGATCCCTTATCTTAGTTTGTGTCTCGGAGGCGAGTTTGGAGGCATGTATCTCAGTGACCGTAAGTTTAACTACGCGTATAGGCTTTGCTGGTTCAAGAACGAATGCAAGGAGTTCACCTG
>CALMPJ010000235.1 GCA_937871585.1 uncultured Acidobacteriota bacterium
GCTCAGCCCGCCGCGAATGACGACCGTGCCTTTGTCGATCGTGCTGCCGGACACCGTGACGATCTTCGCGTTTGTGATAGCGTAAGATTGCGAATACGCAGAATCGGCAGACAACACGCAGATTGCCGCCGCGAAAAGCATTATTAGCTTCGATCTCATAATCTTCTGGTTTGTGAACTGTTTGTTCTGAATCTTGTTACGGAGAGGATACGCGAAAAGTTTCGCGAGGTAAAATGCGGATTGTTTTATGGGAGTTGTCTTATGCGTAGGCCCGTCCTTTAGGGCGGGTTTAGGGTGCGTGAATCGAACTCGGACGGCGGTTTACCGTCGTTCCTCAGCAGTGGCAACGACGGTGAACCGCCGTAATGGATTTTTGGCGTAAAACAAACCCGCCGTGAACGGCGGACCTACGCTAAAACAGAGAAATTAAGCAGCCTTTTCGTTTGCGAGTAGTTTTTCCTTTCGCTTGATACCCCAACGATAACCCGCGAGTCCGCCGTCTGCCGAAACGACTCGGTGACATGGAATAACCAGCGCAATTCTGTTCGTCGCGCACGCTCGGGCCACCGCACGCACCTTTTTCTTATCGCCCATCTGTTCCGCGATCTCCGAATACGACCGCGTCTCGCCGTACGGTATCTTGCGAAGCAGCTCCCACACTTGTAACTGAAACGCCGTGGCCTGCAGATCGAGCGGAAGCACAATGCGGTGTTGCTTTCCCGAAAGATATTCGAGGATCGCATTAACAGCTTTCCCTAAATTCCCTGCGTCCTCTGCGATCTCTGCGTTAATAAACTCCTCGAGCAGTGCTTTAGTCAGCTCATTCGATTCGTCGCCGAACATAACGGAACAAATTCCACGTTCCGTGCGTGCGACGAGCATCTTTCCGAGGTCGCAATCGACGATAGTGTATTCGATATTCATACCAACGCCTCCTTTTTTATAAGTCGCGGGCGTCATGCCAAGACTCGCCGATGCCTTTTCGTAAAGCCCGCGGCTCGAACCATAACCAGCCACATACATCGCGTCGGTCACGTGACGTCCGCCGCGAATTTCGTCTCGAAATCTATCCATCTTTATTGCCTCCGCGTATTTTTTCGGGCTAACGCCCACAATTTCCTTGAATTTCCGCTGAAAATGGAAAGCACTCATGCCCGCATCTCTCGCGATCTCCTCAAGCGTCGCCTCCGGCATGTCGTCGAGCATCTCGCATGCGGCGACAACCTTTTGCACGACGTCGTCAACGTGGTCGATATCGAGCGGCTTGCACCGTTTGCAGGGACGATAGCCGCACGCGACGGCTTCATTCGTCTCGTTAAAGAAGCGAACGTTTACGCGATTGGGCCGCCGCGCCGGACAAGAGGGCCGACAGAACACGCCCGTCGTCGCCACCGCAAAAACAAAGGCACCGTCGAAGCGTTCGTCGCGGTTCGTGACTGCATTCCATAGGACTTCGTGTTCCATGTTCTCGATAATATGCGCGCATGCGAATGATATCTATCCGAAAATTGCGGTAGAATTTTTTTTTATGGCATCGCGAGCGAAATACATCGTTCTGTTCGATGGCGTCTGCAATTTCTGTAACGGCGCGGTCAACTTTATTATCGACCACGATTCGGAAAAGAGGTTTGTATTTGCAGCTCTGCAATCCGAAACTGGCGTTGCTTTAGCTAAAGAATATTTCATTCCGAAGGAAGTAGATTCCGTAATTCTAATCGAAGAAGGCATGGCTCATATGCACTCGACCGCAGGATTGCGTATCGCCCGCGGTCTCGGCGGAATTTGGTCGGCAGCTTACGTTTTTATTATCGTTCCGGCGTTTATCCGAGACTGGGTGTACAAAACATTCGCCAAATACCGCTATCGCCTGTTCGGCAGAACCGAAGCTTGCATGATGCCAACGGCCGAGGTTCGCGAGAGGTTTATTTAATAACGATCTATTGTGAGTTATTCGTTAGAAACATTAGAATTCGCGTCGTGGCTAGACCTCGTCGCCCGCAACGCCCAGACACCAATGGGCGCGGAGCGTATCGCCGCGTTGCGTCCGCTCGTTAGCCGCATCGCTCTCGACAAGGCTCTGGCAGAGATATCGGAAACGATCGTCTTGAACGAAGAGAAGCAAGTAACGTGGTCGTTCAGCGGACTCGAAGACCCAACCGACGCGATCGCAACGTTGCGTATCAACAACACTGGTCTCGAACCCGCAAGTTTGCTAGAGGTCGCACGAGTCTGCACGCAAGCATTGCTTGCCCGAGCCGCCATGCAAGCGGAGAAAGAAACGGTTCCGACGTTATGGGAACTGGTCGAGCAAGTGCCGGCTTCGCTGAAAGATGCGACCGACGACATTTCGCGAAAGCTGTTGCCCGGCGGAGAGGTCAGCGATGATGCGTCGCCGGAACTTGCCAAGATTCGCCGAGAGATAAACGCCCAGCGTGCTCGCCTGACTAAGTCGCTCGAATCCGCGATGCGTGCCGCCGGAACCGCGATCCAGGACGAGATCGTCACGCTCCGCAACGACCGCTACGTGATTCCCGTAAAGACCGATTTCAAAGGCAAAGTCACCGGTGTCGCCCACGGTTTTTCGTCTTCAGGAGCCACCGTCTACGTCGAACCTCTCGACGCCATCGAAGCCAATAACGAACTCCAAAATCTCAAAGGCAAAGAAGAACGCGAAGTCGCTCGCATACTGTTCTCCCTAACCGAAAAGCTCCGCGAGCAACTTCCGGCCGTAGAATCCGCCGTCGAAGCTGTCACCGAACTTGACGCGATCAAAGCCAAAGTCGAATTTGCCCGAAAGTTTCGTGCCGTTGTTCCGCAGATCACTGATGATTCTCTCGAGTTGATTGATGCGAGACATCCATTGCTCGAAAACAATCTTCGCGACAGCTCAAACGACATCGTCCCGAGCACCTTTTCGCTTACGAATGCGAATTCGATCATGATCATCTCCGGAGCCAATGCCGGTGGCAAAACTGTAGTGCTAAAGACAGCAGGCTTGCTGAGTTTGATGGCGATCTCAGGACTTCCAGTTCCGGCGAAAGAAGCTCGGATTCCCTTTTATCGCTCAGTTCTGGCAGACATCGGCGATCATCAGTCGTTGTCGGCGAATCTCTCGACATTCTCGTCGCATATGTCGAATATCGCATCGATGATCGAGGAATGTCAGCCACCTTCGCTTGTCCTGCTAGACGAAGCGGGCACCGGCACCGACCCCGAAGAAGGCTCGGCCCTTGGTGTCGCGATCGTCGATCATTTCCGCTCGCAAGGTGCTCACGTCATCGCCTCGACGCACTATCGAGGCCTGAAAATGTACGCCGCGAACGACGACAATGTCATCAATGCCTCGGTCGAGTTCGACGAGAAGACGCTGCAGCCGACATACAAACTACTCATCGGCCTCGCCGGTGCCTCGTCAGGGATCGAGATCGCCCGGCGTTTCGGCATCGCCCAAAACGTCATCGACGCCGCGCGCCAAAACCTCGATATCTCCGCCCAAGAGGCCGAAGAATATCTAAAACGCCTCCAAACCGAGACCAAGATCGCGACCGACCTTCGCATTGCCCTCGAAGAAGAACGTGAGACCGTCGCACTCAAATACGGCTCGCTCGAAGTCGAGGCTGTCGCGAAAGAAAAGAAGCGGCAGAAAGAGTTCGAGCAAGCATTGGCCGAGACCATCGATTCGTTCGACCGCCAATCCAAAGCGTTCCTCCAAACTATCGAGGACAAAGCCCTTCGCAGCCGTCTCGACAAAGAACGCCAAGCCCGCAAAGCTGAACTAAATCGTGCGATAGTTTCAAACGCAGCGACGCAAAGGCGGGTGGTCACAGAGGCGGAAACACGACCGGTAGGGAGTGTGCCCGAGGCATCGGCGGGTGTCGTCCGCGGGGCTAAAAAAAAAACCCCACCCTGCAGCAGCGCGTCGCGGCGGAAGATGGGAGAAGGGAATGCCGCAGCGCTGGTGTGCACGCTC
>CALMPJ010000236.1 GCA_937871585.1 uncultured Acidobacteriota bacterium
AGGTTTGTCGAAGTTCCGATCAGCGTACAACTGCCGCCGAGGATCGCACCAAATGCGAGCGGCATAAGTAATTTAGACGGCGGAATTTTCGCTTTTGCCGCTAGGCCGATGATGACCGGCAAGAACATTGCCGTCGTGGTAGTGTTTTTGAGAACTGACGCGGCCAGTGCCGCCGAGAACATTATCAATGCTGTGAGGATAAATTCGCTGTCACCGGCTATCTTGTGCATTCGCCGCCCGATCAGATCGACCATGCCGGTCTTAACCAAACCGCCAACTAAAACAAACAGTCCGCCAATTGTGATAATTACATCATTGCCAAAGCCAGCAACTGCTTCCTGCACCGTCAGGACGCGCGTCAGCACTAGGCCCATCACGAGCATAATGCCGATCACATCAACCGGCAGCTTCTCCGTCGCGAACAGTATGATCGCGAGGATCAGTAGACCGATAGTTAGAGCTATCTCTGGCGTCATTGGTAGCGCCAAGAATAGCAGTTAAGCGAGTTTAGAGACAAGACAAAAAAGACGAGAGATCCTTCGCGATCTCTCGTCCCCTCCTCTTCCCTTTCCTTTTCTTCTTACTGCGCTCCGCCCTGTACCGGAATGTCGCCATTCGCTCCGAACGGATATCCGAAGAACGTCGAGAAGTTCGTGCTGCTTCTCAAGATGAAGTAGTTGCCATTCGAGGGTCGCCAAAACGCGATATCCGAGATGCCGTCTTTGTCGTAATCGCCGACCGATGGCTTATCGCCGTTCTGGCCAAACTGTGCGCCGAAAACCGTATCATTCGAGCTGCGTTTGAAATACCACTCGCCATTCGAAGGCCTAAATATTGCGAGATCGGCTCGCTGATCGCCATCGAAATCGCCATCGACCGGAATGTCGCCGGGCAGTCCGAAAACTTCTTGAGTTACCGTATTAGAACCACTGTTCAGGCGGAACCAAGTTCCGGTGCTTGGCCTGTAAACCGCTGAGTCACTGAATCCGTCACCGTCAAAATCTCCGCTGTGAAACTGCGACGCACGTGGTTCGCCGTAAATGAAATCGTCCATTGCAACTACGTCAACGCCTCCGGTTCCATCGGTATTGCTCGCAGAAAGCCCAGCGTTGCCGCTTTCGATTACGACTCGAGCAACACGCTCTCCGGCATTAAACGAAATACCAACGAAAGAAAGTCCGTTGTTCAAGACCGGCGCGGAAGCCGCGGAAAGCTGACGACCGGACTTGTCATAAACGCGGATCAGCGATCGGTCGCCGCCTGTTGCACTGTCAACATCAGTGAAGATAACGCCAAAGCCACTTACGGTTGCCGGAATATTTGTGCCCGGAATTACAAAGTTGACCTCCATTATATTTGTGTTGCGTACCGTAAAGAGCCGCTCGGCACTAAAGGTTGTGAAGATCGACGAGTACGTTGCATTGAGATTGGCAAATCGTACGGGAACGCCTGAAGCAGTATTCGCACTAACAGAAAACTGGTTCAGGGCCGCTCCAGTTGCATCCTCGACGGCGTTAAATATCACACCGCGAGGACTGTTGACGTTAAAAAAATCTACCGGAAAATTGTTCGGCTCAGCAAAACTATCCGGCACGCCGTCCCAATTGATCTCGCGGCGTCCTGTTGTGAATGATCCTCCGACCCCATTGTTAGCACCGCCAAGATCGGTTCGAAACTGATCGACGATCGACTGTAGTGCTGCTGTATTGGCACCGCTTCCTTGCCTAACCACAGGTGCTGCCATCATTGTTTGCGTCAATAGCATCGCAAAAAGTGCGAGTGAAAAAATGTACTTGATATAGTTCTTCATAACTTCCTCCAAAAGTTCTCTATGCTTCCAACAGGGCTTCGTTTCCCGTTGACCGCAACTGCTTTAGCGTCTGCATCTTCTCCAAAAGCGACGCGACGCAAACGCTTCCGTCATCGAACGCTGTTATATGAATGTTGTTATCTGAAACAAACTTGCAAAGACTTGAACTGTCGATCTCAAACAACCTTGCCGCTGTCGCCAGTGGAACAAAATCAACGATCCCGCCGCATTCGCCACAGAGCTGAAGTTCAGTTTTTGCCCGCTTCCGGATCATCTTTACTTGTTCAAACTCGATCACGATCTCTCGTTGTCGCTTTGTCGTCATTGGTTGACACATCATCGTGCTAAAATCGAACTCAGCATTTTTCAGCTGACAGTTTGGAGTTTGCCTTATTGGCCGTTTTGGAATCTTTAGTTTTGACTGAAGGTTTTATGAAGATTTTGTGAAGAGCGAAACTTACACATTTTCAGGCTTTACGCTTGATGTTGGCGAGCGTCTGCTGTTCGATGGCGAACGGCCAATAACGCTGCCGCCAAAAGTGTTTGACACGCTCGTTATGTTCGCCGCAAATCCCGGCAAGGTGCTCAGCAAAGAGCGAATGATGACCGAGATCTGGGAAGATTCGTTTGTCGAAGAGAACAATCTGGCTCAGAATATTTCGCAGCTTCGCCGAGTGCTGGGCAGCGAGATGATCGAGACGGTACCGAAATTTGGCTATCGATTCATTGCAGATGTCGGTCGAGGTGACGTCGTTGTCGAAGAGGTTATTGGTGCCACAACGGGCCGAATTTATATCGATGACGGCAGCGGAAATGAACTTCATACGACCGCTTCGCAACTATCGGCACTATCTCCGCGGACTCAATACGTACAAAATGGTGAGGTAAACATTGCCTACCAAGTTGTAGGTAACGGCCCGATCGACATCGTTTTTGTCATGGGCTGGGTCTCGCACCTCGAATACTTTTGGCGGCACCATACGTTCGCATCGTTCCTCGAAAAACTGTCATCGTTCTCGCGACTCATTTTGTTCGACAAGCGCGGTACCGGCCTGTCCGACCGCGTACCGCTCGACAAACTGCCGACGCTCGAACAGCGTATGGAAGACGTTCACGCCGTGATGGACGCCGTCGGGTCGGAACGTGCCGTACTTGTCGGCGTGAGCGAAGGCGGGCCGATGTGTTCATTGTTTGCCGCAACGTATCCCGAACGCACAGCCGGTCTAGTAATGATCGGCACATATGCCAAGCGAATTCGCGACGACGATTATCCGTGGGCACCGACCGAGGAACAACGGGAAGCCTTTTTCGATCTCATGCGGCGCGAATGGGGCGGCCCAGTCGGTATCGATGAACGAGCCCCGTCGATGAAGGACGATGCCGAATTCCGCAACTGGTGGGCCGAATACCTACGAAACGGTGCCAGCCCAGGAGCCGCTGTCGCCCTCACGCAAATGAACGCCGAGATCGACGTTCGCGGCGTATTGCCTTCGGTTCGCGTGCCAACTCTGGTTATTCATCGTTCGGGCGACATATGTCTCAAGGTCGAAGAAGGCCGTTTCGTCGCCGATCAGATACCAGACTCGACCTTTGTCGAACTTGGGGGCATCGACCACTTGCCATTCGTTGGCGACAGCTCGGAGATCGTTGACGAGATCGAGGAGTTTGTAGCTAGCGTCGGTATCGACAACGAATACGATCGCGTGCTTGCGACCGTCATCTGCATCGAACTCGCCGATCCGTCGAGCGAAGAAGAGAAGCACAAGGACGACTGGAACGAATTTACCGAACGTTCTAAGTCGTATGTTCATAAACAGTTGCGGCTGTTCAAGGGCAAAGTTGTATCGGTCGGTGACGAACGAACTCTGGCTGCATTCGATGGCCCGGCGAGAGCGATACGCTGTGCTTCCGCCATCAATCAAGCCTCGGCCCGAGCAGGCATCGCCCTCAAGATCGGCATTCACACCGGAGAGTGCGATGTACGCGGCGACGTTTACAGCGGCTTTGCCGTCGATCTGGCGACCAAGATCGCCGAACTCTCGACCGATGGCAACATTCTCGTCTCCCGCACCGTAAAAGACCTAGTCGCCGGTTCGGGCTTGAAATTCAACGAAGTCGGTATCCAAGAATTCGAAAATATAGACGGCCAATGGCGCCTGTTCGAGGTCGCACCGTAACTAATCAATTCAATTACCATGAAGAAACTAAGCGTCATTCTATTTCTACTTATCGGTCTTCCTTCGTTCGTCTTATCCCAAACCATCGACGAGAAACTCAAAGAGATCGATGCATATGCCAACACGGTTCTCGAAACGTGGAAGGACAAGTCAGGTGCGGGATTTTCGATCGCGATCGTGAAGGATGACAAGGTTGTATTCACGAAAGGTTACGGTGTAAAGCGTATCGCCCTAGACATGAATTCGCTTTTGCGTCCGAACAACAACTCGCCCGAAGAGGCCTATCGACAGTTGTTTGAGGCCGTAAAAGGAAAGAGTACGGCGGCTATAATGGCAACGATGAGCCGAAGATCGATCGAATTCGCTCAGATGGTATCCTCACGAAACAACACGCCATTAGACCGAGTTTTTGAGAACGGTTTTACTGCGACGACCTTTGCCAATGCCTTGCCCGAGTTACGAGATACAAGGATCAAAGATAACTTCGCTTCGGTTGAGGTATTCAATGCGAAAGAAAGTAGGTGGGAAGATCTACCTTTTGTGATCGAGGATGGAGCTTGGAGATTTGCAATGGGGGAACTGTTTGCGGGTACATTCGTTTCCCCGGGGAAATCGAAGTCGCGGATCGAGGAAGAAAGTAAGCCAACACCGACTCCAACGCCACAGATCAAGAATGAAAAGAAAGGCTCTAAAACTAGTTCGGCGGTCATAAAGGTTAGTCCGCCAACAATTGGAATCGGTAGGTCTGTTGGTACTAGTGATAACTTCGCCGACACACCTATTCGAATCGAATCGAGCCCGGTAGATGAGAACACCGTTTTTGCCATCGCCTCTAACTCAAAGGCCTTCACCACGGCGGCTCTTGGCATCCTTGTCGATGAGAAGAAGCTGAATTGGGACGACAAGGTTTCGAAGTATCTCCCGGATTTTCAGATGTACGATCCTTGGGTGACGAGCGAACTGACGATCCGCGATCTGGTGACGCATCGCGTTGGCTTGGATACATTCAGCGGTGATCTGCTGTGGTATGAGACGACGTATTCACCGGACGAGATCTTGAAGAGGACGCGTTTTCTTAAGCCTGTTTCGAGTTTTCGCACGCGATTCGGCTATCAGAATCTGATGTTCATCGCGGCGGGAAAGGTCGTCGAAAAGGCTTCGGGCAAATCGTGGTGCGGATTCGTGACCGAGCGGATCTTGACACCGCTTGGCATGTCGCGAACAACATGTAGCGTCAATAGTCTACCTGACAATGCCGCATGGCCGCATAATGAATCAGGCGGAAAACTTCGTGTTCTTCATCGTGGTAATGTCGACGGTTCGTACTCAGCGGCGGCCTTGAATTCATCGGCTGTTGACCTTTCAAAATGGGTTCGCACGCAGCTAAACAAAGGAAAATTCGAAGGCAAAACGATATTCAGCGAGCAACAAAGCTGGCAGATGCACCAGCAGTGGCTTGCCCAGCAGGTCGGGCCGAATAACGCTCCCGGCATTCAACCTCGCCATTTTTCAGGTGTGGGTATGGGCTGGTTCGTTTACGACTACTATGGCCGTAAGGTCATCAATCACAGTGGCGGACTCGATGGAATGTTGTCCTACACCGTGCTAATACCTGAGGAGAATGCCGGCTTTGTCGTACTCACAAACAGCGAGTCGCCAACGTTCGCGATCATGATGAACAAGATCCGCGATGTGCTTGTCGGGGCTCCTTTTCGCGACTATAACGCCGAAGCTATAAAGCGAGTAGCCGATGGAAAGCAAGAGGATGACGAGGCAAAGGCTAAGGTCGATGCCGCTCGCGTACCCAACACCAAACCGTCGCTCAAACTCGCCGATTACGCAGGGAAATACAGCGACAAAATGTATGGCGACGTCATGATCGCCGAGGAGAAAGGAAAGCTCGTGATGCGGTTCCTGCCGTCACCGAACTTTGTCGCCGATCTCGAACATTGGCACTACGACACATTCGTCATTAAATGGCGTCCGTCCGTTGCGTACAATTTTCCGCGAGGGTTTGTTACGTTCAAGCTCGACAAAAATGCCTTTGCTGACCAGCTCATCGTTGATCAGCCGAACAATGATTTCTGGTTTTATGAGTTGGATCTAAAGAGAATACATCGATGAAGCCAACGGTTTACATCGAAACGAGCGTGATCAGCTATCTTACGTCGAGACCGAGTCGCGACATTTTGGTCGCATCTCACCAACAGATCACGAGGGATTGGTGGGCGGATACGCTTCCCTTGGTCGAACCCCTCGTCTCCGCTTTCGTTGTCAACGAGGCGGCACTCGGAGATGCGACGCTAGCGGTAAAGAGATTGCAAAGCATCAAAAGCTTTGCCGAACTGAAGGTCAATCGCGAGATCGAGCAGCTCGCAGATGAGTATTTTAGGGTATTGAACATCCCACAACGCTCGCGAATCGATGCCGCTCACATGGCAGTAGCTGTGTGGCATAACGTCGATTACCTGCTTTCTTGGAATTGCAAACACATTGCTAGCGCGCGTGTTCAAAAAATATTGCATAATATCAATGAAAAGCTCGGTTTTGACACACCGATTTTATGTACTCCCGAATCTCTGTTGGAGATATGAGAATGAAACAAGACCCGATAGTCGAAGAAGTCCGAAAGGCACGCCGTCAGATCGAAAAAGAATGCGACAATGACTTTGCGAAGCTATTCGCATTTGCCAAAGCGTCAGAAAAACTTTCGATCAATCAGCGATTAAGAAAACTGCGACAGTCTGAAAAGGAGAGACTTGTAGCGGTTTGATGGTCAAGTTGCTCGACAAATCCGTGCGTGATATGTAAGAATCCTCTTTCTGTTCTAACTTTGATCAGGAAATAGCCAGTTTAGGAGATACTTTTAGTTGATGTCAGAAGAAGCAGTACAGACGGCTGAGGCAGCACCAGAGGCGGCCAACACCGAAGACGTGTCGTATCAGGCAGTCGAGAAAGAAGGCACCGTGACGGCGATCTGGGAAATGCAGGGCCAAAAGCACCTTCGCACGATCGATCCGCGTTCGAACGAAGGCAAGCAGATCCTCGCATTGTTCGAGACCGCAGCTTAATTTAGCCGCTACAGCTACAAATGCACGAATAATCGCGAGTTAGCTCGTAGGTGTTCGTGTCTTTTCGCGCCTTCATTTTAGCAGGTGCAAGATCGGATGATCGATCTCGTTGAAAGCAAGCCCATCGAGGTCGTGAACTCGAACAACTCCCAATCCCGCAGAGGTCATAAAGATCGCTTCAGCATTTATCAGAGTGTCGATCGGCTGACGAGTTTCTTCGCATTCTAGGTTCTCTAGAATGTATTCGCGAGTCGTTCCTGGCAAACAACCAGTGTCGAGATGCGGCGTCCACAGCTTGCCATACTTGAGCCAAAACAGGTTTGACATACAGCCGCCGGTCAGTTCGCCCAGGTAGTTGATACGCAAAGCCTCGTGAAAACCACGGCTCTTTGCCTCTCCGATTCCGAGCAGATTCTCAAGATAATTGCACGATTTCACGCCGACGAGCGGCGAATACGTATTCACGCGATACGGCGATGCTGTAATGCTGAACTTCGCCGGTAACTGGCGCCGCTCACCGACCAAGATCGACATCGCCGTGTTTTCCGAAGACTCAAGCGGCCAAATGTCGCCCGAACGCTCGTCAGAAAATGTGATCCGAGCCCGTCCATCTGTGATGCCGCTCGTCGCGATCTCGTTCTTCAATTCATCGAAAACTCTCTTTTCAGGAAACCCCGAAAGATCAACACCAACCTTCGCCGCATCGCAACCAAGCCTCGTCCAATGCTTGTCCCAAAACAGCGGTTCGCCTCGACGAATTGCGATGGTCGTGAAAATACCTTTGCCGTAAAGTGCGGCGATTGACGAACTCATTTACGCCACCAATTGCGAATCTTCGGGCGCCGAGATGCGGCCTTTTCTGTCTTGAACAAACTCCGTCACAAGCTCCGTAAACATCTCGCTTTTTTCTTCCTGCGGCACATGGCCGCATTGGTTGAAGATGACGAAGCGTGAGTTGAGGATCGAATCGTGAAGCTTGTAGCCGTTCTCGATCGGGATGACGCTGTCGCTGTCGCCCCAGATGATGAGCGTCGGTTGGTTGATGAGATGTGCGTCCTGTTCGAGACGGTTTGCGTCCCAGTTTCGCGAGGTCGCGAGTACCGAACGATGTCCATCGGCGGCGGCTAGCGGCCGTATCACGCTGTCGATTCGCTCAGGCGTTATCATCTGGTGATTAGCCTTGGCTAGCGTTCCGTTCATTCGAATGCGATGAAAGAATCTAGAGTCGCAAAGAAACGGCGTCAACGCCTCGCCAATTCCGGGGATTGCCGCAAGCCGCAGTATCGGATGATTCTTCTGATCATCATTGATAACAGCATCGACAAGCACGAGTTTCTCTACCTTTTCCGCGTTATCGAGCGTGAGGTTTAGAGCAACGGCACCGCCGTAAGAACTGCCGACAACGACGGTGCGACCGATTCCGAGACGTTCCAGAAATCGCGACAGCATCCGTGCCTGCGACTGTATCGAGTAGTCAAACCACGAAGGTTTCTCCGAATAACCATAGCCAACGAGATCGACCGCGATCACGCGGTAGCCTGCATCGGCAAATATCGGAGCGACAGTTTTCCATACATAAACCGAAGCCGTGTAGCCGTGGATCAGCAACATCGGCGGAGCCGCAGCGTCGCCAAACTCCTGATAATGCACGCGAATGCCATCGACCGTGATGAATTTTGACTTATCCGAATGCGGCACCTGATCGGCGACCTTTTCGAAATCGACCGTGTCCGGCCGAGTCAGCATCTTGACCGCGACAGCCGCTCCGACGCCCGCTCCAAAAGCCAATGCAATGTTACGTTTCTTCATCTTGAACGCTAGTGTATTACAAAACGATCTTCGGCTGAACAACTTTTTCTGTGTCGTTGTAGTAACCGATCGCGACAAGCTCACCGCTTTCAGTTGTCATTCGGATCGGCTCATTCTCGGCAAACTCGACATCGAAAGTTCGAGTGGACATACCATTGCGAGTTTTGGCAACTCGGTCTTCGCGAAGTACGAATTCCGGCAGATGCGCAACGGCGGTTTCCATCGGAGTCAAGGCGGATGTTGGGTCGTCGAGCTGTTGAAGTTCGTCAAGCGTGATCGCCTGGTCGATAGTGAAACTGCCCGCCGCCGTCCGCCGCAATTCGGCAAGATGAGCGGCACTACCGGCGGCTCGTGCGATGTCTTCGGCAAGCGTGCGAATGTAAGTTCCGGCGGAACAACGGACACGAATTCCAAGGTCTGTCAGACGAATTTCAGACGTGATCTCAAGGTTAGAGATATTAACCTTTACGGCTTTTCGCTCGATGGTCTCGCCTTTGCGAGCTAGTTCGTACAGCTTTTTGCCGTCAACTTTCTTCGCGGAATACATCGGCGGCACCTGCTCGATCTCACCGCGAAATCGCGGCAAAACAGCCTCGATCTCTACCTGACTTAATTCTCCTTGTCTCCTTGACTCCCTGCCTCCCAGTCTTCTTTCCCCCGTTCTGTCTCCGGTCATCGTCTCAAACCCAAACCGCACGTCAGCGACATATTCCTTCTCGTCCTTATCGAGAAACTGTGCGAGCCGCGTTGCTTGGCCGACAAGCACGACCATAACGCCTGTCGCAAACGGATCGAGTGTTCCTGTGTGACCTACACGTTTCGTCTTGAGGGCACGACGAACACGATACACAACGTCGTGCGACGTGATGCCCGCTGGTTTGTCGATGATGAGAATGCCGTTCATAATCAATGGCGAAACCGATTTTACCAATCGCGATAGCTATGTGGCGACATAAGAAACGAGTTATTGACGACGCCGACCGCGTCGTAAACGACGCAGCGAAGTCGCGAAAGCGAACGATGGACCGTGCCGTCCGCCTTCTGGCCGCAAAACCACGTTCTGTTCGAGAACTTCGCGAACGTCTGCTCGAAAAGCTCTGGACCAACGACGAGATCGTCGATGGTGTGATCGAAAAGCTGAAAGAGTACAAATATCTCGACGACGAACAGTTCGCCCGCGACGCCGCACTTTCCAAGCTCCGCCAAAAACCGCAAGGCAAACGCAAACTTCAGATGTCGATGTCGCAGAAAAAGCTCGACAAAGAAACGGTCGAAACTGCGATCGCCGAAGCCTTCGACAAGATCCCTGAAAGTGAGCTTATCGACCGAGCGATCGAAAAACGCCTTCGTCTAAAAGGCAAACCCGAAACACGCGAGGAGACAAAAAAATTCTACGACCATCTTCTCCGCCAAGGCTTTGGCTTTGACCTGATCCGCGAAAAAATGTCGGCGGTCGCGGCGCGCGAACTCGATTCGGAAGATTGACGATTTATCGAACCTCATATAAATTCATTCGTATATTTAATTGTCGAGGGCAATTCACAAATTTTGACCGAATAGTTCGGTCGTGAAAGTTGCTTGACCTGATGCTTATCATATTTGCAGTTTTGGCCATGTTGTCGGCTGCGGGCATTCTGTTTTGGATCACAAAACGGCGGAATGTCCAATTTCCCAAAAACCTTCAAAGTACATTTTCAGAACCGCCGATCGGTGCTCGGCCATTGTTCGAACCAACGAAACTGGAGTTAAAGGCCGAGTCCGATGCTGAGGCCGCGCGTCTGATCGCCGGTCGCGAATATCATGCGAATGCCGAGCGGCGTTCGCGCGTTGATGCGGCGTTGGAACGGTGGCGAACCGAGCATTCTAAGGCCGCTGCCGCCGATTTGCTGCGCGTTGCCGTCAATGACGGAATGAGCGGCGATCTCGTACGGGCTGCGAATGAGATCACAATAGTTTTTCGCGAGAACGGCATAAGCGGACTCACGAGTAGCGACCTGGCTGCGCTATTGGACAGCCATATGAGATTGCTTTCCGACACGGAAAGAAGCTCCGGTGCGATGTTTTGGTTAAGACAGGAGGTCGCCGAACTTCGCGCTCGTAATTGACAGGCGTATCTTTACGCAAAGTTAAACATATGCAAGAAAATCTTCCCCTAATATTGCTTGGCGTCGGTCTGCTGATCGGCCTGCTTGTACTCTGGTACGTCGTAACGAGATTTCTCGTGAACATTGGCGCAACTGAGGTTGGCATTAAAGAACGTCGCTATTTCGGCCGCAAAATGCCGCAGGGCCGCGTCGTTGCAAATGCAGGCGAGGTCGGCATTCAGGCTGAGGTGTTGAAGCCCGGCCTGCATTTTGTGTTGTTTCCGATCGATCGCGTGTCGATGAAAGTGCCTCTCATCGAAATTGGTGCCGACGAGCTCGGCATACTTGACGCGATCGACGGCGACCCGATGCCTGCCGGACGCATCTTCGCTCCGGACCGCGCGCAGAACGTGCATAACAACTTTCAAGACCCGATCGCATTCATCCAGCAGGGCGGCGTTAAGGGCATACAGCTTCGGACACTGCCGCCGGGAAAATGGGCAATTCATCCGTACCTGTTTCGCGTCTCGATCGCCAAAGTAACAGTAATTCCTCCGGGAAAGGTCGGCGTGATAACGGCAGCCGATGGTGCACCGCTTGATGCAGGACGTCTGCACGGAAAGGCTATTCCGGAGCACGGAAACTTTCAGGATGCCGAATCATTCATCTACCACGGTGGGCAAAAAGGGCCACAGGTCGAAATACTGACGCCGGGAACGTACCGCATACACACGAATTCACTGCCGCTTGACGGTAACAATGAACTGAATCCGGGACTGTTCACCGTTCGGCTGTTTGATGCGACCGTAATCACCGAAAACCAGATCGGCCTCGTCGAGGCTCTCGACGGTGCTCCGCTCGATCCGCGTGACTATGTCGCGCAGCCCGTCGCGGGACACGACAATTTTCAGGACTCGAACGAGTTCATCTCACGCGGCGGACAGCGTGGTCCGCAAAAAGACATTCTGCTGCCCGGTACCTATTACATAAATCCGCTGGTGTTCAAGGTCATTCCGGACACGGCCAAAGAGATCCGCCCCGGCGAGGTCGCAGTCGTAGTCTCGAACGTTGGCAAAGATCCCGGAGCCGAGATACGCATAGCAATGGCGACGAAGATCCGCGAAAAGCTCGAACGCGAAGAAGAGGAGCAAGTTCATCGCGCTGCCGAAAAGCTTGATCTTGTTGATGGCGAGGGTGGCACGATCGAGCAGATCAAAGCCGAGCTGCAGTCGGGCGATCCTGCCGATCAACGGCTCGATCAGGGTGCTCATGAGGCGTATGTCGTGCCGGACGGCTATCGCGGCATTCAGGAAGCGGTGGTCGGCCCCGGCAAATATTACATGAACACACTCGCGATGTCGCCGATCGTTATTCCGACAACGAATATGACCGTCGAATGGACGGCCGAGAAACTCGATAATTCGTTCGATCCGTTTGCAGTGATCTCAAAAGACGGTTTCACGATGCAGCTCGAGGTTCGCGTTGTGTTTCGCGTAAAGCCTGAAGATGCACCATTTATGGTCGCTAAGATCGGTAACACCGACCGTCTGATACAGAATGTAATGCATCCGTTGATCGATTCGATCTTTCGCAATCAAGCGTCGGAGTCGTCTGCGATGGCGTACCTGCAGAATCGTCACGAGGAGCAAGAACGTGCCGAGGCTCGTGTCAGAATGCACTTGCTCAAATACCACGTCGACGTTGTCAACGTTTTGATCTGCCACATTCATCTGCCGGAAGAGTTGATGAAAACGCAGACCGAGAAGATCCTAGCCGAGCAGCGTCAGAATATGTACGACGCCCAACGCGAGGCTGAAACCAAGCGTATCGAGCTCGAAAAGACTTCGGCTCATGCCGACAACCAAAAGGGCCTGATGGAAGCGACAGTTGGAGTCGAGATCGCAGCGAAGCGTTCCGAACAGCGTCAACGCGAGGCAGATGGTGAGGCGTACTACATCTCATCGACCGGCAAGGCCGAGGCCGAGAAGATGCGCCTCATGGGCGAAGCCCAAGGCGTAGCTTACAACGAGCAGGTCAAAGCGCTCGGTTCGCAGGGCGTCGCTATCGTCGAGACGCTCAAGGTCATCGGCGAAAAAGGCGTCCGCATTACTCCCGACATCATGGCCTCGGGCGGAGGCGGCCAAGGCGAAGGCGGCGGCATCGGCACGCTGCTATTGCTAAATCTGTTTCGCGATCAAATGAGCAAGAATCCGCCGACAAACGGCGATCAAGCATAGTCGATCGAGAAGCGATCAATACAAAGCGGGCTTTGGCCCGCTTTTTTTCGTGTGGCAAAAATTTTTCGCAGATGCTGAATCTGTTCTCGCCCTCATCGCGAATTCCACAGCACAAGGTTAAAACAACCTGTTTTTTGCAGTAATTCAAGATCAAGGGGAATAAGGAAATGAAAAACTTAGTAGCACTTTTTGTACTTACATTGGGAATGGCGATGGGCGTTTCGGCTCAGATGGACAATATGAAATCGGACGGCAATCCGATGGTTGGCGGTGCCGCGATGTATAAGACCAAGAATATCGTCGAGAACGCCGTTAACTCAAAAGACCATACAACGTTGGTTGCTGCCGTTAAGGCCGCAGGTTTGGTCGAGACTTTGTCGGGTGCAGGACCGTTCACGGTTTTTGCTCCGGTAAATTCGGCTTTTGAAAAACTTCCTGCCGGAACGGTCGAAACGTTGCTCAAGCCCGAAAACAAAGGCATGCTGACCAAGATCCTTACGTATCACGTCGTCGCGGGCAATTTTGATTCAAAGGCTGTTGCCAAAGCGATCAAGGCTGGTAACGGCAAAGCTGAGTTCACGACCGTCGCCGGAGGGAAACTTTGGGCAAAAATGGACGGAAAGAACGTCGTACTTTGGGATGAAAAAGGCGGAATGTCCACGGTTACGATCGCCGATGTTCGTCAGTCGAATGGTGTCATCCATGTCATAGACACCATCGTAATGCCGAAATAGTTTTTACCACTTTCGTTTGGCGGCCTTAGGCAATATCAAGGGTTTGGCACCGAGTAGTTTCTGGAGGGGTACTGCTCACCGTCGATCAGGGAAAGCCCTAGGGCCGCCGAGCGAATCTACAAAACTCCCACTTTTTTCTATCTCACCGGAATAATTTTCATTCATTCGATAATTTAGTAATGTTAGGCTGCACGACAATATGCGGCGAGGAGTGACCATGACCATCAAGAGCCTGTTGGCGCTAACCGCCATTTCAATATCTGCAGCTTGTTTTTCCAGTATCAACAGCAACGAGCCGGTCGCTGCATCCGGCGTCGAACCGATGCCAACGCCGGCGAAAGTAAAGACCGTTCGCGAGATCACGTTTATCGAAGGTGAATATGACGGAGCTGCCTCGACACTGAGCGATGCAGATTGGAAAGCCGTGCTGACACCGACCGAGTTCACCGTTTTGAGGCAGGAAGGCACCGAGCGGCCATACACAAGCGAACTCAATAAGAATAAAAAGTTGGGCTCGTATTACTGTGCAGCGTGCGGCCTGGTTCTATTCAAGTCAGAAAACAAATACGACTCCGGCACCGGCTGGCCTAGCTTCTACCAACCTGCGTTCAAGAAAAATGTCGTTGAGAAAGAAGACAAGAGCCTCGGCGAAACTCGCGTTGAGGTCGAGTGTGCCCGCTGCGGCGGCCATCTCGGCCACGTATTCGACGACGGCCCGGAACCGACCGGACTTCGCTACTGTATGAACGGCGTCTCGCTTCGATTCAAAGAGTCTAAGTAACTAGAACAAACGAAAAATTTGCAACGAATGCACGAATAACCCGCCATTATTCGTGCATTCGTGGCTTTATGCTAAAGTTTTCGTATGACCGGAGACGAGATCAGAGCTAAGTTTTTGGATTATTTTGAGCGAAATGGA
This sequence comes from uncultured Acidobacteriota bacterium, assembly GCA_937871585.1. GTDB lineage: Bacteria > Acidobacteriota > Blastocatellia > Pyrinomonadales > Pyrinomonadaceae > OLB17. Next base: position 14,842 of record CALMPJ010000236.1, read on the forward strand.
CATAAGATCGTTCATTCTTCGCCGCTGCTGCCTGCGAACGACCCGACGCTTTTGTTTACAAATGCGGGCATGAATCAGTTCAAGGACGTATTCTTAGGCGTCGAAAAACGCGATTATACTCGTGCGGCGACGTCACAAAAATGCATTCGTGCCGGCGGCAAGCACAACGATCTTGACGAGGTCGGAAAGACGGCGAGACACCATACGTTCTTTGAGATGCTCGGCAATTTCTCGTTCGGCGATTACTTTAAGGAAGACGCGATCAACTACGCTTGGGATCTGCTCGTCAATGAATTCGGGCTCGATACCGAGCGGCTGTGGTTCTCGGTTTTCGAGGGCGATGACGAGGTCGGTCCTGACGACGAGGCTCGTGAACTTTGGGTCAAGGCCGGTGCCAAACCCGAACGCGTTCTCGGTTTTGGCCGCAAAGACAATTTCTGGCAAATGGGCGACACAGGCCCGTGCGGACCTTGTTCCGAGATCCATTACTATATGGGCGACGATCCCGCAGACCCCGAAAAGAATTCGCCACATTGGGTCAACGGCCCCGGCGACACGACGATGGAAATTTGGAACCTCGTTTTCATGCAGTACAACCGTACGCAAGATGAAGACGGCACTTTCACTTTGACGCCGTTGCCTGCACCATCGGTCGATACCGGAATGGGGCTTGAACGAATGACCGCAGTGATGCAAAATGTAAAAACGAATTACGACACAGATCTCATCAGGCCGATCGTTGAATACGCGGCTGCGTTGTCAACGTAAACCTCAGATCGATGCCGTTACGCTCTCACTAGACCTTGGAGGCTAAAATGAGCAAACGATCACATTGTCTTGATCTGCGAATTACGCAGCTTCTCCTTTGTTTTGCGTTCCTTTCGGTCGCCGCCTTCGGTCAGATCGCCGGCGGCCTGAACGAAACCACACGCACCGATTTCGGCGGCAACGGCTACATCACAGGTACGGTCTATTTCCCTTCGGGAACACCCATAAACTATCGAATGCGGATCCTGCTCTCATCGATGACCGCCGGTGAGGTGATCGCTACTACTGACGATTCCGGAAAGTTTGTATTCAGCAAACTGGCGATCGGGACCTACACTATATCAGTCGATGGTGAAAAGGATTTCGACGCGATCAGCCAAACGATCGAAATTATGCGGCGCGGCGATATTCAGAACGTCAATATCAGACTCGCTGACAAGGCACGAAAAGCCGAAAAAGCAAAGGCCGTAAGCCTCGAGAATGTAAAGGTTCCGCAGGAAGCTCTTGCAAACTACGAGGTCGCCGTTGCCTTAGTTGGCAAGGGCGACAGCAAAGGTGCGATCGTTAAACTACAGCTTGCGATCGAGCAGTTTCCCGAGTTCATGCTGGCTCACACCGAACTTGGCGCTCAATACCTGCGACTGAACGAGCTTGCAAAAGCCGACGAGGCGTTGCAGGTCGCCCTAAAACTCAGGCCCGACGCATACGAGCCGCTCATCACTCGTGCGACGGTTCTGTTTCGAATGAATCGCCTCGACGAAAGCGAGAATTACTGTCGTCAGGCTCTCAAAGCGAGAGAAAATTCCGCTGTTGCGTACTTTTATCTCGGTCGAATTTATCAGTCGTCGAACAAATTGCGAAAGGCCGAAGCGGAGTTTCAGAACGCCGTTAAGTATGGCGGCGATCCGTTGCGTGAGGCACACCGCATGCTCGCGAACCTTTACATTAAACTCGAAGATTACAAACAAGCATCGACTGAACTCGAAATTTATCTAAAGCTCTATCCCGATGCACCCGATGTTCAGCAGCTCAATCGCGTCGCTCAAGAATTGAAGCGGCTGATAGCTCAAAAATAGTTATCAATGACTTCTACCATCAATATCCTGCTAACCGAACACCAGCCGCTGCTTCGGTTGGCGATCCGAACCGTTGTCGAAGGCGAGGGCGGTCTTCACCTCGTCGGCGAAGCAGATAACTCGACCGAGGGCTTTCGTCTGTTCAAAGAACTCGGGCCGGACGTGATTATTCTTGGGCTTCGGTTTCCGAATTCCTGCTCGATCGATGACCTCGATAGCTATTTCGAAGAGCGTCCGAAAGCAAAGATCATCGTTCTGGCTGAACATGCCGGCGACGCGGAAATATCTCGTGCACTCAGAAAAGGTGCGGTCGGCTATATCTGCAAAGATGTCTCACCCGGCGAGTTGATAACCGCAATACGCACCGTCGCCGCGGGCCGGAAGTATATTCCCGAGGACATCGCACAAATTCTCAGCGAACACATCGGCGAGGAAGAACTCACATCGACCGAGGCCACTATTCTGCGAATGATCGTCGGCGGAATGTCGAACAAAGAGATCGCGTTCGCCCTCGACATCTCTGAGAACACAGTAAAATCTCACAACCAAAACATCTTTGGCAAGATCGGTGTCAATGACCGAACCTCGGCGGCAACGACGGCGATCAAACGCGGATTGGTGCGAGTCGATCTTTAGTATTGCCCGCATTTCGTACCTGAATTATTCTTGTCTAAATGAAGATCCACGATATTACAGTCACGATCAACGCCGACACGCCGATATACAAAGGCGATCCGGGCGTTGAGTTTACTTCTTTCAAAGCTATTGGCCGCGGAGATTCGGCAAATGTCTCGCAAGTTTCGTTCGGTGTGCATACGGCCACTCACGTCGATGCCCCGAACCATTTTGTTGATGGAGCGAAACGCGTCCACGAACTTGATCCCGCAAAGCTCGTCGGCCCGTGCCGCGTGATCGAGATTCCCGCTGACGTAACCGCGATCGAACCTGAGCACCTTGGCAATATTAGCGGCGTAGAACGTGTATTGTTCAAGACAAAGAACTCGGAGTTTTGGTCCACGCCGGAAACGGGCTTTCGAACAGATTTCGCATATCTTACGCCCGTAACTGCTAAATTACTGGTCGACAATGGCGTAGTTCTAGTCGGCATCGACTATCTTTCGATCGAGAAAAGCGGCTCGCCGGGGCATCCTGTTCACATAACACTGCTCGACAACGAAACCGTCATTCTCGAAGGCATCGACCTGCGAAACATCACCGCAGGCGACTACGAAGTCATCTGCGCACCACTAAAATACGACGGAGCAACAGGCGACGGAGCACCAGCGAGGACGTTTTTGGTCGAGAGATGATCGTCAACGACCCAATTTATCGCAAGAAAGTTTATGATCTCGTCCGATCAATTCCCGTCGGGCGTGTGATGAACTATGGCCAGATCGCGATGGTTTTGGGCGATGGTTACACGGCTCGGACGGTCGGTTATGTGATGCACGGAGCTGACAACGACAGTGTGCCGTGGCAACGTGTGATCAATTCGCAGGGAAAATGCTCGACCGGACGGCTGACCATTCCGATCAACTTGCAGCAGGAATTACTCGAGGCCGAGGGCATCGAGTTCAACGCCGCGGGCAAGTGCGACATGAGCAAATATCAGTGGTGGCCGGACTATTTCGAGCGGAATGATGACGAGCAAACCTCACTATTCGGCTAGCGAACCGTGCCCTTACTCACGTGCGGGCTTCTGCCACTATCGTCCCCATTTCAGCTTGTCTCTTAGCACATCAAAGTAATTACGATTCGATGGTTGAACGAGGTTTAGTGTCGCGGAGCTCTTGCGGATGCGGATGAGGTC
>CALMPJ010000237.1 GCA_937871585.1 uncultured Acidobacteriota bacterium
GAGTCAGCGGTCTTGAGTGCCGTATCGGCGAGACCCTTACGAGCACCGTGCGTCGAAATGAAGTACTGAAGAACGTCGAGGCCCTCGCGGAAATTTGCAAGGATCGGATTCTCGATGATCTCTCCCGAAGGTTTCGCCATCAGGCCGCGCATACCGGCGAGCTGACGGATCTGAGCTTCCGAACCACGAGCACCTGAGTCAGCCATGACGAGGATCGGATTGAGCTCGTTACGTTCTTTCTCACGCTCATGCATGGCCTTGAACATCTCTTTCGCAACACGATCGGTAACGTCTGACCAGATGGCCGTAACCTTGTTGGTACGTTCCATGTCGGTCATCGTTGCGTCTTCGTACTGCTTCTGAAGTTTGTCGACTTCCTTACGAGCCTCGCCGATGATGTCCTTCTTGGACGGCGGCGTGACCATGTCGTCAATGCCGATCGACATACCCGAACGCGTCGCGTACAAGAAGCCCATCGTTTTGAGATCGTCGAGCAAAGCAACCGTCTGGTCGTGGCCGAGACGCAAGTGGCTAAACGTCACAAGCGACTGAAGGCCTTTCTTCTTCAGCGTTCCATTGACGAACGGCAAGCCGTCACGCGTCAGACGTTCGTTAAAGATCGCACGTCCGGCGGTCGTCTCAATAACGACATCGACGTTCTCACGAACATTCGCACGCATCACGTCTTGTCCGGCGTGTTCCGTTGTCAGATCGATCAGATCGCCTTTCCAACGAAGTCGGATCTTCGATTGCGTTTCGATTACACCCGCATCAAGTGCGAGCAGCGTGTCTTCGATCGAGTTGAAAGCCTTGCCTTCGCCTCGGAGTTTGTCGCGACCGAGCGTCAGGTAGTAGCAACCAAGCACGATGTCCTGCGAAGGAACCGTGATCGGCTGACCGCTGGCAGGCGAGAGTAGATTGTTCGACGCAAGCATCAATACGCTCGCTTCGATCTGTGCTTCAGGCGACAGCGGAATGTGAACCGCCATTTGGTCACCGTCGAAGTCGGCGTTGAACGCCGTACAAACGAGCGGATGGATCTTGATAGCTTTGCCCTCGACCAAAACAGGCTCGAAAGCCTGAATACCCAGACGGTGAAGCGTCGGAGCACGGTTCAATAGAACCGGATGCTCGCGAATTACTTCTTCGAGAATGTCCCAAACGATCGGCTCCTGGCGTTCGACCATTTCACGAGCCTGTTTGATCGTCGCTGCGTGAGCGTCTTTCTCAAGCTTGTTATAGATGAACGGCTTGAACAGCTCGAGAGCCATTTTCTTTGGCAAACCGCACTGGTGAAGCTTCAATTCCGGCCCGACGACGATAACCGAACGGCCCGAATAGTCGACACGTTTTCCGAGCAGATTCTGACGGAAACGGCCCTGCTTACCTTTCAAGGTGCCGGAAAGCGATTTGAGCGGACGGTTGTTTGCACCGCGAAGCACGCGACCGCGACGACCGTTATCGAACAACGCATCGACAGCCTCTTGCAGCATACGTTTTTCGTTACGAACAATAACTTCCGGTGCTCGAAGCTCGATGAGCTTTTTCAGACGGTTATTGCGGTTGATCACACGACGATAAAGGTCGTTGAGATCAGACGTAGCAAAACGTCCGCCATCGAGAGGCACTAACGGGCGAAGCTCCGGCGGAATGACCGGAATTACGTCGAGAATCATCCAATCAGGATGATTTCCGCTACGAAGGAACGAGTTCGAAACCTTGAGGCGTTTCGAATATTTAAGCTTTTTCTGCTGCGAAGTCTCGTCCTTCATCTTGGCACGAAGTTCTTCGACAAGCTCAGCAACGTCGATCGTCTGGAGCAGATCTTTGATCGCCTCCGCACCCATTTTCGCGACGAACTGATTCGGATGATCGCGCGTCAATTCGCGGAAACGCTCGTCTGAGAGCAGTTCCTTTTCCTTGAGTTCAGGCACGTCGCCCGGATCGACCACGATGTACGTCTCGAAATAAAGGATCTTTTCGAGATCGCGCAGAGTGATGTCGAGCAAGTGGCCGATTCGCGACGGCAGGCCCTTAAAGAACCAGACGTGCGAACATGGGCTTGCGAGCTCGATGTGGCCGAGGCGCTCGCGACGTACCTTCGCCTGTGTGACCTCGACGCCGCACTTGTCGCAGATGACACCGCGGTGCTTCATTCGCTTATATTTACCGCACAAACATTCCCAGTCCGAGACCGGGCCGAAGATGCGGGCACAGAACAGGCCGTCGCGCTCCGGTTTGAATGTACGGTAATTGATGGTTTCAGGCTTGGTGACCTCACCATGCGACCACGAACGGATCTTGTCCGGCGAAGCTAAGCTTATGCGGATCGCCTCGTAATTCGTGGTCAATTGTGTTTTGTTGTCTTGATTAAATCGAAACATATTCTCTTATAAGTCCAATGTCCAACGTCCAAGGTCCAAGGTCGTCCGTCGTTTGACTTTGGACCTTGGACTTGGGACTTTGGACTCATTAATCTACTCCGACCAGTGCATCAACGCCGGCAACGACCTCGTCCGGATCGATCTCATCTTCGTGGATGAGTTCGACGTCGAGACACAGCGATTGCAGCTCGCGGACAAGCACGTTGAACGATTCCGGTATGCCCGGAGCAAAGTCTGAAACGCCCTTGACGATCGTTTCGTAGATCTTCGAACGTCCGGCAACGTCGTCTGACTTACAGGTGAGCAATTCTTGCAGAATGTGCGCCGCACCGTAGGCCTCGAGTGCCCAAACTTCCATTTCTCCGAAACGCTGTCCACCGAACTGTGCTTTACCACCAAGCGGCTGCTGAGTGATCAAGCTGTACGGCCCGATCGAACGAGCGTGGATCTTGTCGTCAACAAGGTGCGAGAGCTTCAACATATAGATGTAGCCAACGGTCACCTTCTGCTCGAACTGTTCACCGGTCAAACCGTCATAAAGACGCGTTTTGCCCGATGGGCCGACTGACGGCGGCAGGCCGAGTTCGTCGTAACGATCGTTCGCCTGGCCTATAAAGCCCTTGATCTCGTCTTCGCTGGCGCCGTCGAAAACCGGCGTTGCGAAATGAAGTCCGAGAACCTTGCCCGCCCATCCGAGATGAGTTTCTAGGATCTGACCGACGTTCATACGCGAAGGAACGCCGAGCGGATTGAGCACGATCTCGACCGGCGTTCCGTCCGGCAAGTACGGCATATCTTCCTCAGGCAAGATACGAGCGATAACGCCCTTGTTACCGTGGCGTCCGGCCATCTTGTCGCCAACGCTCAGTTTTCGTTTCATTGCAACGAAAACCTTGACCATCTTGATCACGCCCGGAGGCAGTTCGTCGCCCTGCTTGAGCTTGGTGATCTTTTCGTCGTAGATGTCGCGAAGAATGTTGATCTGGCGTTCGGTACGCTGTTCGTATTCTTTGACCTCACCTGCGATGTCGATCGAACCAGCCGAAACCTCAGCTTTCTTGAGCAGTTTGGTATCGACCTCAGCGAGCACTTCTCGGTTGAGCGTAACGCCTTTCTGAAGGATCACATCTTTACCATCGACGAGGTCTTTGGTAAGTTTGCGGCCGTCGAAAAGCTCATAGATACGCTCGTCACGCTGCTCCTGCAGGATACGAATTTCGTCATTAAGGTCGCGGTGGAGGTCTTCTTCCTCCATGCCCTCGATGTCGAGTGAACGCTCGTCCTTGTCCTGACCTTTACGCGTAAAGATCTGGACGTCAACGACGGTTCCGTCGATTCCCGGAGGACACGTAAGCGAAGCGTCTTTAACGTCGCCCGCCTTTTCACCGAAGATGGCACGGAGAAGTTTCTCCTCAGCCGTCAACTGCGTTTCGCCCTTTGGCGTAACTTTACCAACAAGCACGCTGCCCGGTTTGACCTGAGCACCGATGCGGATAATGCCCGATTCATCGAGATCGCGAAGCATATTCTCGCCGATGTTCGGAATATCACGCGTGATCTCTTCGGGTCCTAGTTTGGTGTCGCGGGCCTCGATCTCGAGTTCCTCGATGTGGATCGACGTATAGTAGTCGTCCTTGACGAGTTTCTCGCTAACCAAGATCGCATCCTCAAAGTTGTATCCACGCCACGGCATGAACGACACGAGAACATTACGTCCCAGTGCAAGCTCACCACGATCGGTACACGGACCATCAGCGATGACCTGACCTTTGCGAACTCGTTCGCCGACCGAGACGATCGGACGCTGGTTGATACAAGTGTTCTGGTTAGAACGCTTGAACTTAACGAGCGAATAAATATCCGCCGTAACCTCACGCGAGATCGTTCCGTCAACCTGATGATCAGCCTTAACAATGATGCGTTCGCTATCGACAAAATCGACCGTACCGTCACGTTTTGCGATGACAACGGCTCCCGAATCGCGAGCAGCGACCTTTTCCATACCGGTGCCGACGAACGGCGATTCGGCACGAAGAAGCGGCACCGACTGACGTTGCATGTTCGAGCCCATAAGTGCTCGGTTAGCATCGTCGTTCTCGAGGAACGGAATGAGCGAGGCAGCGACCGAAACGAGCTGTTTGGGCGAAACGTCCATGTACTGCGTGTCAGCCTTGTCAGCGGTGATGAACTCACCTTTCTGACGGGCAGCATTACGCTCATTGACGATAAAGCCTTTTTCATCAAGCTCGATGTTCGCCTGACCGATTATGTATCGATCTTCTTCCCAAGCTGTCAGATAGAACGGCCACGGCTCAAATTCAGCCTTTTTGCCGTCCTTGATCTTCTTGTTCGCCGACTCGACATCTTCGAGCGGGACGTGATCGCCCGGCTTGAATTTAGTGTCGCCGCCGTTGTGAACCTTGACGTATTCGACCACGCGGCCTTCGTCAACCTTACGATACGGCGATTCGATGAAGCCGTATTCGTTGATGCGTGCGAAACACGAGAGCGACGAGATCAGACCGATGTTCGGCCCTTCAGGCGTTTCGATCGGGCAGATACGGCCGTAGTGCGTCGGGTGAACGTCGCGAACCTCAAAGCCCGCACGTTCACGCGAAAGACCGCCCGGCCCAAGAGCCGAAAGACGACGCTTGTGCGTAATTTCGCTCAAGGGATTCGTTTGATCCATGAACTGCGAAAGCTGCGATGAACCAAAGAACTCGCGAACCGCAGCCGTCACCGGCTTTGCGTTCACAAGGTCACGCGGCATCGTGGTGAACATATCCTGTTGAATGGACATCTTCTCCTTGATCGCGCGTTCCATGCGTTCGAGACCGATGCGGAACTGATTCTCGAGCAACTCACCAACCGCACGAACGCGTCGGTTTCCGAGGTGATCGATATCGTCTTGATAATAATGTTCGCTATCTTTCTTCATACGAAGCAGATAGTTGACGACGTCAAGAAAATCGTTCGGCGCGAGCAGCGGATCGGTAATGCGATCCATGTCCGGGCGACTCATCTTGATGTTGAACTTCAAACGACCGACGCGTGACAGGTCGAATCGGCGTGCGTCGAAGAACATACCTTCGAGCAGACGATAAGCGGTCGGAACCGTCGGCGGATCGCCTGGACGCATCTTGCGGTATATCTCGAGCAAGGCGTCAACAGGCTTGTTGATCGCATCTTTCTTGAGCGTTGCCGAAATGATCTCGCCGATAACGTCGCGTTTCGGAAAGAATACCGTGAACTCGGTCACGCCTTCTTCTGCCAACTGCTGCAAAACAGCAGCCGTGATCTCGGTGTTCGATTCGGCGATAACTTCGCCGGTTTCGATATTGACGATATCTTCGAGAGCGAACGCGCCTTCCATATCGGACGATGCGACCTCGACCGTAGCCTTCTTCAAACGGCGAAGATCGGCGAGTCCCGATTTGGTAACCTTCTTGCCCTTGCGGACAACGTCTTCTTTGCCGTCCTTGAAGTCTTCCTCGGCACGCATTCCGACAAGCTGTGTGTCGCCTTCGGCCTTGACCTTGAACGAGAACTTGCCCTTATCGACCGAAACCGTGTCAGTGACGTAGAACAGATCGAGGATCTTCGCGTCGCTGTACTCGGCATTCTTTACAACTTCTTCGAGGATCTGATCCGAGACGGTTTTCATGTCGATCTGCGGATTGAGCCACAGGCCGAGAGCACGTAAGAACACCGTGGCAACGATCTTTCGTTTGCCAAGACGTGCATGCAGGATGCCTTTCTGATCGTATTCAAACTCGACCCACGAACCACGGTACGGAATGATCTTCGCAAGATACTCGTCGCGGTCGCCCTTAAAGAAAACGCCCGGCGAACGGTGAAGCTGCGAAACGATGACACGCTCGGTGCCGTTGATAACGAACGTACCGTTATCGGTCATGAGCGGAATTTCGCCGAAGAACACATCTTCTTCTTTGATATCGCGGACCGTCGAAACGCCGGTGTCAGGATCCTTGTCATAAACGGTCAGACGGATCTTGACCTTGAGCGGAACGCTGTAAGACATTCCGCGCTCCTGACATTCTTTCTGGTCGTGCTTGTGCTTGAGGCCGACCGGCTCACCGCAGTTGTTGCACAGATTTGGGCGGACAGCGTTGAACGTACTGCAGTTCTTACAAAGAACTTCGGCAGGATTGAACGGATCGACCTTGATCTTTGCCGAGCAGTTCTTACAGTTAGCACGCAGATGCTCGAGGCCCTCGAGGTTGCCGCACTTACACTGCCAGTTACCGATCTGATATTCGACGTATTCGAGCGTCGCCGTTTCGCGGAAATCCGAAACCGGAAAGATCGTCGCAAATACAGACTGCAGCCCGATGCTGTCGCGTTCCTCAGGGATCAGGTCCATCTGCAGGAACCGATTGTAGGATTCACGCTGAACCTCGATCAGATTCGGGATCTGGGCCGAGGTGTAGATCTTCGAAAAATCCACACGCTCCGGCGACTGACTTGTGCGTCGCCCGAGACCGTTTGAACTGCTTTGAAGAGGATTGTTGATCATATAAAAACCAATTGCGCCTATTGCGCTCTAGCGGTAAAAAACCTGTTGACGTATCGCGCGCGACTTGTTACGATGCTCGTAATCTGAGTTTTGCTGATACGCTTGCCGTGAAAAGACGGCAAATGCGGTCTTGGGTAAAGTTTTCCCAGACCGCTTAATAAGCAGCAGTTGCCTTAACTAATTTTTCCGAGCGTGTCGGTGTAAGACACTCACTCCCCATTTGTGCGGTCCTATGACCGCTGAATAAAACCACAACTTTTTGGCCAAAATAGCCGAAAGTCGCCTCGCCGGACATCGCGGATCTGGAAAAAGCGTCCATCCCTCGCGAAACTATCAGCTTAACAGCACAATTTTCAATATGCAAGTGATGGAGAGCCAACTTTAAGCCGGCTCTCCATCAACATTGCACAAATACTACTTGAGCTCGATCGTAGCACCGGCTTCGGTAAGCTTGGCTTTGATCTCTTCTGCTTCAGCTTTCGAAGCGCCTTCTTTGATAGCCTTAGGCGCGCTGTCAACGAGATCCTTCGCTTCCTTGAGGCCGAGACCTGCAACGACTTCGCGAACAACCTTAATGACCGCGATCTTGTTGCCGCCGGCATTAGCAAGGATAACGTCAAACGAATCCTTCTCTTCGGCCGCAGCACCGCCACCATCACCGCCTGCCGGAGCAGCCATCATCATCGGTGCAGCTGCAGCCGCAGCCGAAACTCCAAACACTTCTTCGAGTTCCTTGACCAATTCCGACGCTTCGAGAAGCGACATACCTTTCAAAAATTCAACAACATCAGCTTTTGTAACTGCCATGATTTTATCTATCTCCTATTTAGGGTTCCTGTTTTATTTAACTCGCCGATAGAACCCAGGGACACGCTTCGAACGGGTTGCATCACCTTTCTTGTCGTATCCGAAGCCAATTTGCCTGACAACACTTTGGCTCGTTTTACCCGTGGTACGGCTATTTGCGGACAATGCCCGCAATCTCACATTCGAGGCACTGAGGCCTCAAAACCTATTCGGCCGCCGGCTCTTCTTCGGCCGGGACCTCCAATTCAACTTCTTCGCTTGCCTCAGCAGCCGGTGCTTCTTCTGCCGGAGCAGCTTCTGCCACAACCTCTTCTGCCGGAGCAGCTTCGACCTCAGACACAGTCTCTTCGACTGCCGGTGCCGCTGCCACTTCTTCCGTTGCGGCAGGCGTACCGGCGGCACGCCCTTCCTGTTCACCGATCTGCTTGATCACCACTGCCAGATCACGCGGAACCGCGTTGATGACCGTGACGATACGCTGCGCCTGTGCGTTGAGCACATAGAGCAATTTCGAAATAAGCTCTTCTTTCGAAGGCAGATTTGCGATCGTCGTGAGCTGTGCTAGATCGACGAGTTTGCCGTCAACAACACCTGTCTTAAAGGTGTAAATGTCGGCGTTCTCTTTCATGAACTTCGAAATTGCTTTCGACAGAACGACAGGATCGTTCTTTGTCCATGCGATCGCTGTGACACCCTTGAAATGATCGGTCGCGTCCTCGAACTGCGTTCCCTTAACAGCAATTCTCGCAAGCGTGTTCTTTACAACTTGATATTCTGCACCTGCCTCACGAAGGCTGTTGCGGAATTCCTGATCCTTGGTCACGGTCAAGCCGGTAAAGCTGACGACCATTGCGGACGTGGAATTTGCTAGCGAATCAGTGAGTGCGGCCAGATCTTGTGCTTTTGTTTCTCTTGATTTCATCTTCTTTCACTTGCCAGAAGCCCAGTCGCTATCGCTCCCGGTTCTGACATAGCCTCCTCACTTAAACGTACGACAGCTCGTCGAGCAGAACGCCCGGCGACATCGTGGCTGCCAAATTGATCTTCTTTAGATAACGGCCCTTTGCGGTCGTCGGCTTTGCCTTCATAACGGCACCGATCAGGACACGTGTGTTCTCGAGCAGCTTGGCATCGTCAAACGACACTTTGCCAACCGGCGAGTGAATAACGCCTGTTTTGTCGACGCGATACTCGACCTTACCGGCTTTGGTCTCTTCGACGGCGGTTTTCACGTCCATCGTTACGGTTCCTGTTTTCGGATTTGGCATTAGGCCTCGAGGACCGAGGACCTTACCAAGCTGACCGACCTTGCCCATCATATCGGGCGTCGCAATAAGTGCGTCAAAATCGAGCCAGCCGCCTTTGATCTTTTCGACGATATCGTCGCCACCGGCAATATCAGCACCGGCCTCTTCGGCCTCGCGGATCTTTTCGCCTTGAGCAACAACAACGACCTTTTTGGCCGCTCCGCCCAGTCCGTGCGGCAGAACGATCGTGCCGCGGACGAGCTGATCTGCCTTACGCGGATCGACGCCCAGCCACATCGTCAGTTCGACGGTTTCGTCAAACTTTGCAAAAGCGATCTCTTTCAATTTTGAGACCGCGTCTTCAAGCGTGTATTTCTTGCCATCCTCGATCTTCTCGAGAGCGGCAAGATACTTCTTACCTCGTTTCATATTACCTCCAGGTGTTAGCGAACGCGTGAGCGTTCTCCCTTTAGAGACACATAGGACTTATATGTCCTATATGACCTATTTTCTAACCTTCAACCGTTAAACCCATCGACTTCGCCGTTCCCTCGATGGTCCGCATTGCGGATTCGAGGTTGGTGGTGTTGAGGTCCTGCATTTTCAGCTTTGCGATCTCTTCGATCTTTGCTCGGCTGATGGTTCCTGATTTTTCGCGATTCGGTTTGCCCGAACCTTTTGCGATACCCGAAGCCTTTCTCAAGAGATCGGCTGCCGGCGGCGTCTTTGTTTCGAACGTGAACGAACGGTCAGCATAGACCGTGATCACGACCGGAATTTTCATATCAGGATCGTCATTCTGCGTTTTGGCGTTGAACGCCTTGCAGAATTCCATGATGTTAACGCCGTGTTGGCCCAACGCAGGGCCGATCGGCGGAGCAGGATTAGCCTTGCCCGCCGGAATTTGTAACTTAATGTAACCTTCTATCTTCTTTGCCATTTTATTATTCGATTAACGATCCCAACGTTTTCTGTCGGGAATGTCCTCTTCTATTGTATGAGTTACGCGTTTACGCGTGAGTTAACGGTAACTCTCTGCAACGTTGAATCACGCCTAAAGGCGTAACTCTTACCTTATTCATCCTCGGCGAAGGTAACCTTCTCTACTTCGAGGAATGTCAGCTCGTACGGAGTCGAGCGTCCAAAAATTGTGATCGAGACCTTGAGCGTCGATTTGTCTTCGTTGACCTCTTCGACCTTGCCGGTAAAGCTCGCGAACGGGCCTGATTTGATACGAACGACCTCGCCAACTTCGTATGAGAACTTCGGTTTCGGCTTTTCGGTCGTTACCTCAATGTTGTGATCGATCTGGTCGACCTCAGCTTGCGAAAGCGGCGTTGGCTGCTTTCCGCCAAGAAAACCCGTAACTTTCGGCGTCGATTTGATCGCGTGAAACACGTTATCAGGTATCTTGCCCTTTTCGTCGCATTCGATCTCGACAAGCACGTAGCCCGGATAGAACATTCGCTCCGAGACGTACTCTTTGTTGCCGCGCATCTCGACGACCTTTTCTTTCGGAAGCTTTACCTCGGTGATCTGCTCGCCGAGCTCCATGTCGCGAATTCTCGCGGCAAGGCTTTCAACGACCTTGTTCTCGTGTCCCGAATATGTGTGGAT
>CALMPJ010000238.1 GCA_937871585.1 uncultured Acidobacteriota bacterium
TTCGGCGTCAAACTATCGAATATAGCCGCCGCCGTCAGCCCGCCGACCGCGAACTTGCCGATCTTCCGCATAAACGACCGCCGGTCCATATCGCCATGCTGAAACTCGTGAAACAGATCCAACAACTCCTGTGGATACTCATCCGCCGTCTTTCTTTCCATAATTACTCCTTGTTCGTGATCTCTATGCCTTGAGAATACCCGACGAAAGACTCAGATTCAACATGCTGAGAGTAGTGCGTGCAACGGGCGCCGGTTTACGTCCAGAGGTATTTCCGATCGAACTCGACACCATTCTTCTCAAGCAGCAAAACAAACTCATCCTCGAATGAACGACCTTTGTGATGAATTTCCTGTTCGGCGATGTACTTCAGCAAACCGCTGATCTGGGATTCGCTCACTGTGAAAGCACCGTAACCATTCTGCCATGAAAAATCTACTGCATCTGGAAACACATCGTGCATCCATCCCGATGAATTTGCCTTTAAGTCTCGAAGAACGTCCGAAATCGCCTTATCGGGCCGAAGTTTGACAAGAATGTGAACGTGGTCCTCGATACCGTTGATCGCCAAACAGATACCTCCGAGCCCACGGATTATGCCGCCGATATATTCGTATAGGCGAACTTTACGCTCAACTGTGATCAACGGCCTTCGATCTTTAGTTGAAAAAACGATGTGATAAATGAGATTGGTATATGATCGCGGCATTGCTTGGTCTCCATCGTCCGTCAAATTGCTAACGTGAATATCATCCGATCCTCACAGCCCGTGTAACGGGCGTCAGCATAAAGCCACGGGTGTGAACCCGTGGATCACATGGCAAGAATCATCGTAGCCCGTGAAACGGGCGATAGTCGCATACAAATGAACGCATCGATTATAAATGATCTGCTCGTCTCTTCACCGCTATCGCCCGTTACACAGGCTCATTGATCTCAACTCAATTCCATCCCACGGGTTCCGCGAAACGCTCCACCCGTGGCTCTATGCTCGCCGCCCGCTACGCAGGCTAACAATTCAGGAAATAAAACAATCGGGGCCATGCCGGCGAATGTACGAATGTGGTTGCTATTGAACCTAACGGGACAGCGGTTGTTTGATGCGAGTACTTTACGATTGGTTTCTGGGGCGTGTCAATAATACTGCGGTTCCCTTCGGAGGTATTAAGCTCCAAACAAAAACAAAAAGGCCGCTAGCCACAAACCCACTGCCTTTTTTATTCGCTAACGATCAACAAACAATCGCCGAATCGCAGGTCTGACACCGGTCTTTGGTGACACCGGTCTTTGGAATCGTAAGCTCTAAAGCCTCATGATATTTCGAACAGAGGATTCAACCTTAATTAGGAGGGCAATATCGTCTGATAGTAAGCGGAAAACTCTTTTACCTTTTCGAGCGATTACAAAGCCACTTGATCCAGCAAGAGGTTCCGCAAAAAACAGATCATCCCGAAATCTTGCCGCTGAACTCATCTCACATGGTAAACCTTTTCTCGTATCGAAATCTGCAAGTATTTCCATTCCAAGAATACTTGCTTTCATCGAATCGCCGCTCTGTTTTGTAGTGGAAAATCGCATCACGGATAGATCTATATCGGCACCGTTCGAAGTTTCCATAACTATCCAGCATGAAGCATTAGAAGACTCAGCAGACGAAGACTTTACGTCTGCCAAAAGTTTATATAATGAATTCCTTAGTGCAACACATTGGTCGTTCGAAGTGTCCTGAGAAACAGACAATGTCGACATTGACAAAAGTAAGAGTATTAAAAATACAAGGCGGTTAGTAGGTCGCATAACTTGTTTCCTTCAAGTATATCGGTTTATCTGGAATATGGGGTCAGACAGACAATCGGTGCCACTTTTGCGATATTCCGATTCTTCTTGGTTCTGGACATATTGGGACGGCGATTGTTTGATGCGAGTACTTTACGATTGGTTTCGGGGGCGTGTCAATAATGGGGCGGTTTTGGGCGGAGTGCCTTTCCGTCGCGGGGCGACGTTTGATTGTAGCCGTGGGTGATAACCCACGGTTGCGGTGACGATAATTGCCGCGTCGCATCGCGACGATTGACGAGTGCGGCGAATAATTGAACCATCGCTACGCGACGACGCAGAACGAACGGCCATATTTCCGTGGGTTGTCACCCACGGCTACAATGACCTCGCCACTCCGAGGCCAAAGAATCAAAAAAGCCCGTGTTTGCGGGCTTTTTTGTTGGTTTGTTTGAGAAAGTCGTGGTGGATTGAGGCGAAATGTAGGCTGTCGATTTTTTGGTGAACGCTCTCGATAGTTTGGTGAAGACTTTCGATAGTTTGATGAAGGCTTTCGATTGTTTGATGTTGGGCTTCGATTTTCCGGTGGAGGCTTTCGATTTTTTGGTGAAGGGTTTCGATTGTTTGATGTTGGGCTTCGATTTTTTGGTGAAGGCTGTCGATTGTTCGATGTTTGGTCTCGATTGTTCGATGTTAGGTTTCGATGGTCTCAGGTTTGCTTAGAACAAAATATTTAGAGGCGTGAATTTTTTGCTTGCAATAAAATAGAAAGCAATATATGATTCTCTCGCTCTTACAAAATTGGTTGATTGTGGAAGCGTTTTTGACGAAACGCCGGGGTTTATTTTACACAATCAACCAAAAGACACTCCGGCAAAACGTTTCTTTCACTTCCACAAATACTGATTTTCGATATTGAGCGTACCGTGAACGCAGGGCATTTGTGCCTTGCGGAAACGCGAGTTGCCCCCGCAATCACGGTCGTTAGTTAATTCAAAGATCAAAGGAGAAACGACATGATCCCCAGTCCATTATGGTTCCCTACAAATTTTACTGAAAGGGCGGCTTGGTTCGCTAATTTTACTTCGCAGTTCACGGCTATAGGGCCGGGGTTGGGGTTTACTAATGCGGATATTGCGCCGTTGACGGCGGATAATGCGGTGATGCAGGAGTTGGTGGCGGGCATCGACGCGGCGGAATCGTACATTGACGCGGTTCGTGCGTATCGAAAACTCGTGACCGAAGGCGATGTGAACGGCACGACGCCTTCGTTCCCGCCAAATCCGACGTCGCAGATCGGCACGTCGGTTCCGCAAGGCATTTTTGAGCGGCTCGATAATTTGGTCAAGCGAATTCGGCTTGCTCCAGGCTATTCGATCGAAGAAGGCGAGCTTCTGGGCATCGTTCCGAGCACGCCGAGCAATATTTCGCCTGAGACCGCAAAACCGACGCTCACCGTTTTGACCGAGCCGGGCAACAAAGTTTTGGTGAAGTTCGTGAAGAAGAATTTCAACGGCATCCTGCTCGAAATGAGCGTCGATAAAGGGCCGCAGGAAGACAAAGGCAGGTTCAATTCGTCGCCCGCCATCATCACCGTGCCGCAAAACGAAAACGAACTGCCGCGTCTCGTCGCCGTCCGAGCTCGCTTCCTAGTCGGCAACGACCCCGTCGGCGAATGGTCCGACACTGTAACCGTCCAAACAACGCCTTAAGCTGCCGACGTCGCTCGCGCTTCTAACTTAAATTCACGAAAAAAGCCTGCGAAAGCGGGCTATTTCTATCGAAAGATCGCCACTACCAAACCAGGACCGCTGCGATCCGCGCGCTAAATATCTATGTCAATGATTTCTTTTCCGGATTGTTTCGCAACGCCTTTCCACCTCAGGATCCATCCACCTCGCTTGATCTTGGTCGACTTGTTCAAAACCTCGCGGAACGTCACGTTAGACAAGTCAATTCCTTTGTCCAATCCTCTGCCATACCTTGCCTTGATATCAAAGTCCATACCTACTCTTACGTACATAAAGTAAAGTTCGGTATCTTTAATAAAAGCACGGAATTCAGGTAATTGGACTATATTTAGTGTTATATCCTCAACGGTCCCGCCCTCCTTGACCGTAAACTTACTAATCTTCAAATTAAGAAGCTTTTCAAAGCGTTCGTCGCGTCCCACTACTGGATAAATATTTACGACGCCATCATCGATCTTCCATTCGTAATTGTCCATTTGCTTAACAATTGTGTCGAAAACGTCAGAAAGGCTGGCGTCATCAAACGCCAACGAAATAGGGTGCGAAGAGGCTTCAAATGAGCTTCTAGTTGTTGTTGTAAGCGTTAATTTGCCGTTTGAAACTGTATTTGAGGGTGTGGCTAAATTGGTATGAAACCTGTACTCCGAATGGTTTCTATCCAAAATTGATTGCTCGAAACCAATGGAGATCTCATATTTTTCCATGAGGTACTGAAAGACGGTCCCCAGTGGTTGTTTCTCCATATTGATCGTAATTCGTAGATTCTTATCGTCTCGTTTGGTCGGTTGAGCGGAAATTGACAAAACGCTTAATAGAATTACTGTTACGCCGCAGAGTATGTATTTATGGGTTTTCATGATCTTCTTCCTCGACTGGTCGGAATATGAATATCGACGTTTTTTTCTAGTCTATCACGCGCAAATGTGCCGACAAGAGTGTCGGCGCTCCATGCGGACTAATTCCACGCGACCCTGCAGCCTTTGGACTCGAGGTCGGCGACTAGCGGGCGGGAGACGGAGACTCGTTCTCCTGATGCGAGTTTTACGGTGACGCCTTCGACGGTGAGATCGAGGGTGACGGAGCTGCGGCCGGGATTTTTGGTGAGCAGAACGTAGAGGTCTTCGAGCGAACGTTCGTCGGCGAGGTTTGGCGGCACGGCGATCGAGAGGGAAGCGGCGTTGGCGGCGGAAATGTCGGTCAGGGCGTTGACCTCGCCGACGATGAGCGTGAGTTCGGTGCCTTCGATGGCCTCGACCTTGCAATCCATGACGATGATCTCGTCGTCGACCAGCAGCTCCTGAAACTTGCCGTAAGCCTCGCTCCAAGCCAGGCCTTTGGCACTGCCGCTGCGGTCTTCGATACGGAACATACAGAATTTGTTGCCTTTTTTGCTGAAGCGAACATTCACGCCCGCGACCATTCCAACGACACGAATGTTGTCGCCGGGACGAGCGTTCGCGGTATGTTCTTCGATCGTGCGGACGTGAAGCCGGTCGATATGCGTCGTATAAGATTCGAGCGGATGCGTCGATAGATAAAGGCCGACAGCGGCCTTCTCGCGTTTGGACAAGTCGAGCGCGGACCACGGCTCGGCGGCATTGAGCTCGACCGCGTCGTCCGTCTGCTGATTCCCTCCGAACAGGTCATTTTGCCCGCTGGCGCGATCCTCAGCCGCTCGCTGCCCGTGTTTTAAAGCAGGCTCGATCGAAGCCGTCAGACGCGCACGCCACGAAATCATCGGCTCACCGTCGTTCGCCAAAGTGTCGAATGCTCCCGCGGCGATCAGGCTCTCAAGCCCGCGTTTGTTGACCGACGCCGGCGGAACTCGCGTAACAAAATCGTAAAGCGAAGTGAAACGGCCTTCGTTACGAGCGGCGATTATGCCTTCGCAACTCGCGACGCCCATGCCTTTGATTGCACTCAATCCGAAACGAACCGCCGTTTCGCTAGGCGTGAACCCAAGGCCGCTTTCGTTGATGTCCGGCGGCAAAAGCTCGAGACCCATTTGCTTGAGTTCGCTCGAATACTTATAGACCTTGGCGCTGTCGTCGGCTTCGTGCGAGAGAACGGCGGCGTAGAAATAGGTCGGATAATGAGCCTTGAGATAGCCGGTCCGGAACGCGAGCACGGCGTACGCGATCGAGTGGCTGCGGTTGAAACCGTAGTCGGCGAACTTAGACATTAGGTCGAATATCTGCTTCGCGGTCTTGCGCGGGATCTTACGTTCGACGGCTCCGTCCACGAACTTATTCTCGTGTTTCGCCATTTCTTCGATCTTCTTCTTGCCCATTGCACGGCGCATCAGATCAGCGTCGCCGAGGCTGTAACCCGCAAGTTTCTGGGCGATCTGCATGATCTGTTCTTGGTAAACAAGGACGCCAAACGTCGGCTTGAGAAACTCTTCGACCTCAGGCACGAGGTATTCGACCTCTTTGACACCGCGGCGGCGATCGACGAAATCATCGATCATCCCGCCGTCGATCGGGCCGGGACGATACAGAGCGTTGAGGGCAGAAAGGTCTTCGAGATGCTCCGGTTTCATTCGGCGGCAGATGTCCTGCATGCCGGAAGATTCGAACTGAAATATCGCGTCGGTCTTGCCGTCAGCGAACAATTTCATCGTCTTCGGATCGTTGGTCGGGATCTTGGTCCAATCGATCTCGATGCCCGTTGCTGTCTTCAAGGCATCAAGGCAGTCCTGAATGATCGTCAACGTCGTGAGCCCAAGGAAATCCATCTTGAGCATACCGACCTTTTCAAGGTCGCCCATCGGATACTGGCTCGTCAGTTCCTCCTTCGGCGACATCGCGACCGGAACAAGCTTGTGCAGAGGCTTAGGACTAATGACAACGCCCGCAGCGTGGACGGAAGTATGACGCGAACAGCCCTCAACTTTGCGTGCGAGATCGATCAGGTCCTTGACCTTCGCGTCCGACTCGTACATCGTCTTGAGCTCGGGAACTTCTTCGAGAGCCTGCGAAATGCTGATGTTGCGGCCTCTGCGTGGCGGCGGGAGCAGCTTTGCGACGCGTTCGACATCGCCGAAGGACATTCCGAGCACGCGGCCAATGTCCTTGACCGCAGCCCGCGATGCCATAGTTCCGAACGTGACGATCTGGCAGACGGATTCGCGGCCGTAGAGCTTAGTTACGTGATCGATAACCTCACCACGCCCGCGAATGCAGAAATCGATGTCGATATCGGGCATCGATATACGTTCGGGATTCAGGAACCGCTCGAACAGCAGCTCATGCTGTAGCGGATCGACGTCCGTGATTCGCATGCAATACGCCGCAAGCGAACCAGCCGCCGAACCACGTCCAGGCCCAACAGGAATTCCTTTGTCGCGGGCGTATTTGATGAAATCCCAGACGATCAGAAAGTATCCGGGAAATCCCATGCGAGTGATCGTCGCGATCTCGGTCCGAAGCCTTTCTTTGTACGTTTCGATGTCGTACTTAAGCTCGCCGGCAGCCGCCATCGGCGTCCATTCCTTGGCATTGCGTTCCTCGAAGCCGTCCCAAAGCACTTTTTCGAGGTATTCGGCCTCGCTCATGCCTGCGTTTTCGGCAGGAATCGGAAACGCAGGCAAATGCGAAACCTCGTCGCCCTGCGGAATATGGACTTCGCACATCTCGGCGATAGCGAGTGTGTTATTGAGTGCCTCCGGAACTTCGTCGCCAAAGATCGCCCACATTTCTTCGGCCGACCGCAGGTAACGAAGCGAATCGACGTTGGTAGATAGAAGAGTACGGCCCGATTCAAGTGCGATCAGAGATTCACGGGCGCGTGCGTCTTCTTGATCGAGGTAATAAACATCATTAGTGGCAACCAACGGCAGACTAAGCTCGCGAGCCAATTTGATAGTACGCTTGATATGTTCGCCGTTGTCGCCGATGTCTTGCAACTCGAGGTAAAAGCGGTCTTTGCCGAAAATATCGGCAAGTTTTGTCGCGTTCTCGACGGCCATTTTCTCGTTGTTTGTGTAAAGAAAATGGCCGGTAATGCCAGTGATACCGCCCGAAAGGCATACGAGACCTTCCGAAAACGTAGAAAGCAGGTCGAAATCGATCCGCGGACGATGAAAATAGCCCTCGGTGAAGGAGCTTGATGCGATCTCAGCCAAGTTCTCGTAGCCTTTGTAGTTCGTTGCAAGCAGAACGATCGGATAATACGGACGTTCGCCCGCACCGAGAGATGAAGTTCGGTCGGATCGGCTGCCGGAAACAAGGTAACCTTCGTAGCCAATGATCGGCTTTATCTCCTTTGATCGCAACGTGTTATAGAACGCGATCGACCCGTACATGTTGCCAAGATCGGTGATCGCACAGGCCGTCATTTCCAACGTTTTGAGCCGCTCAGCAAGAGGCTTCAGTTGGACTGTGCTTTGCAAAAGACTATAATCTGAATGCAAATGGAGATGGACGAAATCGCGTTCTTTGGCCATTGACGAAGGGTTTTTGAACCTATGAAGAAAGTTTATCTCGAAACCTACGGCTGTCAAATGAACGTCTCAGATTCGGAGCGTGTAGCGTCGAATCTTGGCAGCCAAGGCTTCGAAATTACAGGCCGCGAGGAAGATGCAGACGTAATTCTGATAAACACTTGTTCGGTCCGGGAAAAGGCCGAACAGAAGCTTTATTCCCGTGTTGGCCGAATCCGCCATGCCGACCGTCCAACTCCGATCATCGGCGTTATGGGCTGCGTTGCCCAACTCGAAGGTGAATCACTCTTCAGGAAGATCGAAGGCGTAGATATCGTGCTCGGCACAAGAGCCGTCGGACGTGCCGCTCAGGCAGTGGAAAGTGTCTTGGACGGAAATCGTCAGGTTGTCGATCTAGGCGAACGTGAAGACAATTACGACTGGACTGTAGCAGATACTCATCGACATTCGCAGTATGTTGCGTTTGTGCCAATTATCGAGGGCTGTAACAAGTTCTGTACGTATTGCATTGTGCCGTTTTCTAGAGGCAGAGAGCGAAGCCTTTTGGCCTCCGAGATCATTCGTCAGGTCCTCGAACTTCGACGTGAGGGCGTCAAGGAAGTTCATCTAATAGGTCAGAATGTCAACAGTTACAGGCCCGAGTCTAATGTAGGACTTGAGGGCTTCGCAGGGAAGTCGGCCTTCTCAAAACTTCTCCGAGCCGTTGCAGCCACCGGAATTGAAAGAGTGAAGTTCACAACCTCATTTCCCCGTGATTTTCACGAAGATATCGTGGATGCGATCGAGGAACATCCGAATCTATGCAATTGGGTCCATTTACCTGTGCAATCAGGCTCAAATCGGGTGCTTAAGCTGATGAAACGCGGTCATACGATCGACCGCTATCTTAAGCAAATAGATAGGTTACGGTCTTCAAGCCGTGACATCGCGATAACTACCGACATCATTGTCGGCTTTCCGGGAGAGACTGATAAGGATTTTCAAGAAACCGTTGATCTCGTAAAATACTGCGGCTTTGACAGTGCATATATTTTCAAGTACTCGCCGAGGCTAGGAACGCCTGCATTCGAGATGATCGACGATGTTTCCGAGGCAGAGAAAACGCTGCGTTTTCTAGAATTAGAAAAAGCGCAAAAGGACAGTCAAAATGAACGCTTGAAGAGGTATTATCGGCGTGAGATCGACGTTCTTGTTGAGTCACAGTCCACTCGTACCGAGAATGGCTTAATGGGACACTCATCTTGCCACAAGGTTGTCAATTTCGTAGGAAATCCCGAATTGATGGGTCGTATCGTTAATATCAAAGTCGATGAGATCAAAGTAAACTCGCTGTTTGGCGAAATGGTGAACTAAATAATGAGTAATGAGAATATAGAAGTTAAGGTTGGAGCCTTGATCATGGACCCAAACACCAATACGCCGATCGTAGTCTTGAAAGGTGTCGAAAGCGAAACCGTCCTGCCAATCTGGGTTGGGGCTTTTGAGGCGAACGCGATCGCTCTAGAAATAGAAAAGGTCGCCCCGCAACGGCCGATGACGCATGACCTTCTTCGTAACCTCATAATTGAATGCGGATTGACCGCGAACAGTGTCGTGATAACAGAATTGATCGAAAACACTTTCTTTGCCCGAATAGAATTGTTGGGCGAAAATGGCCAGCCTGTAATGATTGACGCTCGTCCATCTGATGCGATCGCTCTCGCTTTAAGAATGGATTGTCAGATATTTGTTTCGCAAAACGTTTTGGATGTTTCTGCTGCTTCACAATCAAGTCCGACTACAGATGCCGATACTGAAACAGGCCCTGATGAGTGGCCGGAGTTGATCGGTTAGTTACATAATCTTTATTATCGGACGCAAGGAGTATTTACGCCAGACCCGCGCGGTCAGGCCTGAAGTGATTTTGACATTCCCTCTCTATAAAGTTACAATTCTCGTTTTGTTATCTGTCACAGATCGCAATTGAGAGAATCCTATTAAGAGGAGTTTGTTAAACCATTGAGTAACGGAAATTTTCTATTCACATCGGAATCGGTCACTGAGGGCCATCCGGACAAGATCGCTGACAACATTAGCGATGCAATTTTGGATGCGATCCTGGCACAGGATCCGACCGCTCGCGTTGCGTGTGAAACGCTTGTAACAACGGGACTTGCTGTCGTCGCCGGAGAGATCACGACATCGGCTGACGTTAACTATAAAGCGATCATTCGAGACACGATCCATGAGATCGGTTACAACGACGCTGAGTTTGGTTACGATTCGAATACGTGTTCGGTCATAGACGCGATCGGAACGCAGTCGCCTGACATTGCTCAAGGGGTTGATACAGGTGGAGCTGGGGACCAGGGCCTGATGTTCGGGTACGCATGTAACGAGACGCCTGAACTGATGCCGATGCCGATCCAGATGGCTCATAATCTGACTCGCAAGCTGTCGGAAGTTCGCCGTGACGGTACGATTCCCTATCTTCGTCCGGACGGCAAATCGCAGGTTTCGATCGAATATCGCGACGGCCAGCCTTTTCGCGTCGAAGCTGTTGTTATCTCGTCGCAAACCGCAGATCTCGATATCGAAGACATTCGCAACGACATTCGCAAGCACGTCATCGACGCTGTGATCCCGGCAAATATGGTCGATGACCAGACGAAATATCACATCAATCCTACCGGCAAGTTTGTGATCGGCGGGCCGATGGGCGATGCCGGATTGACGGGCCGAAAGATCATTGTTGACACGTACGGCGGCTATGCTCCGCACGGCGGCGGTGCTTTCTCGGGCAAAGATCCGACAAAGGTTGACCGTTCGGCGGCTTACATGGCACGTTACATCGCAAAGAACGTCGTCGCAGCTGGCCTTGCTGACAAATGTACGGTCCAGTTGGCGTACGCGATCGGTGTTGCCGAGCCTGTTTCGGTCCTGATCGACAGCCACGGCACCGGAACGATCGACGACGAGCGTATCTCGGATATCGTTCGCGAGAACTTCACATTGACGCCAAAAGCGATCATCGAGACTCTCGACCTTCGCCGTCCGATCTACAAGGCGACCGCACGTTTTGGCCACTTTGGCCGTGCTAACGACGAATTTTCATGGGAACGGACCGATAAGGCCGAGGCCCTCAGGACTGCAGCCGACGCACACCGCGGAGCTGCTGCTTAGTAACCAAACGCAGGTCTTAAAGCCTGCGTTTTCTTATAATTATGACGACACCAGGAACTTCAATGGATTACGATATCAAAGATATCAACCTAGCACCTGCCGGCAAGCAACGCATCGAATGGGCTGACCGCGAAATGCCGGTTCTTCGCCTTATTCGCGAGCGTTTTGAGGCTGAAAAGCCGCTTGCAGGCGTCAAGCTCGTAGCTTGTGCACATATCACGACGGAAACGGCGAACCTTGCACGTACGCTGCAGGCCGGCGGAGCTGAGGCTCTGCTGATCGCTTCGAATCCGCTCTCGACGCAGGATGACGTTGCGGCTTCGCTCGTAGCTGACTGGGGAATTCCCGTCATGGCTCACAAGGGCGAATCGACCGAAACTTACGTTCGCCACGTCAAAGCTGCACTCGATACGAATCCGAACCTCATCATCGACGACGGATCTGACGTTGTTGCGACGATGATCAAGGAAAAGCCTGAGCTGATCAACAATCTGATCGGTACGACCGAAGAGACCACGACCGGAATCGTTCGCCTCAAGGCAATGGTTGCAGCGGGCGTGCTCAACTTCCCTTCGATCGCTGTGAACGACGCTCAGACCAAGCATTTCTTTGATAATCGCTACGGTACGGGCCAATCGACGCTTGACGGCGTTATCCGTGCGACGAACATTCTGCTCGCCGGAAAGACTTTGGTTACAGTCGGTTACGGCTGGTGCGGTAAGGGCGTTGCGATGCGTGCTCGCGGTTTGGGTGCGAATGTTATCGTCTGCGAGATCGATCCGATCAAGGCTATCGAAGCCGTTATGGACGGTTTCCGCGTGCTCCCGATGTCCGAAGCTGCAAAGATCGGCGACATCTTCGTCACCGTGACCGGCAACCGACACGTCATCGACAAGCAGCATTTTGAGGTAATGAAAGACGGTGCGATCGTTTGTAACAGCGGTCACTTTGACCTCGAACTCAACCTCGAGGCTCTTCGCGATATGTCGCAGCCAGCGGTCACACGCCGTCCGTTTGTCGAAGAATACGCGAAAAACGACGGAAAGAGCGTTATCGTTCTCGGCGAAGGCCGTCTCGTAAACCTTGCTGCCGCCGAAGGCCATCCGGCTTCGGTCATGGACATGTCGTTCGCTAACCAGGCTCTCTCGGCCGAGTATCTCGTCAAGCACAAGGGCACCCTCGCAGCAGGCGTTCACGTTCTGCCGGCAGAGGTCGATCAAGAGATCGCTTCCCTCAAGCTCCGCGCAATGGGCGTCAACATCGACACCCTGACGCCGGAAATGCTTGAGTATATGAATAGCTGGGAATCAGGAACGTAGTGCCGAGTAGTCGGTAGTCAGTAATTAGTAGTAAGAAGGCTCGGCGCTTGCCGGGCCTTTTTTGTTGTAAATGTTCCCTTTTAGTTGCGTCGAATCGGCTACGATAGAGTTCGTAGTTGCGTCGGAAGTTGTGTGGAGCTCGATTTGTTGTATCAGTTGCCGTAATTCGCTGCTGAGATCGGCCAATTCCCTGTTTTGTGGTCGCGTAGTGATTCGCGTGCCAGTCTGGTTAGACGGCATCACTGAACTAATGGCAGTTCGTCCTCGATAAACTCACTGATTGCTTCCGTTTTCCGCCAGACTTCTTGACGTTGCGTACTTTGCGTCTTCCCTTTGCGGCTTTGCGGGAAATACGGCTCATGTTCGAAACCGTGTTGCAAAAATGTATTATCCGTGGTACGCTTGCTTCATGACTGCAAATCAAAAAAGTAACGACTTTGAATGGTCGATTCTTCCACGAGGTGATGTTGCGGCTCATTGGTCGAGGCTTTATGTCACGATGAACCCAAAAGGCTCGATCGTGATGAGCCGTATGACGCACGAAAGCCTCCGTTCGCCGAGGGCTTTCATCATTATGTTCGACCGTTTCAACCAACGTCTCGGCCTGAAACCTGCGAACCTTGGTGACGCAAACGCCTATCCCGCACGCAAATACGGCCGCCGCGGAGCCAAGATCGTCCGCGCCTATCGCCTGCTAACCGAATTCGGCATCCATCCGCCCGACCTCATCGAATTCGAACGTCCCCAGATCGACGCCGACGGCATGCTGATCTTAGATCTCAGAAAGATCCACATCTCCGCCAAGGCTCATTCGCAGTGTAGGAATAAGCTGCCCGAATTGAATCGCTAATGACCGGACCGCACGCGTCTCGCGTGCATTCTTATTCGCTGTAGGCGAGACGGAAATTAGTACGGTGCGAAGTGAGCCTTGCGAACTTAGCGTCGGGATTTCGAACCCTAGATTATCCCCAGTTCCCGCAGGGAACATGTACGCCGCCAAGAATTTCCAGCTCTCCTGCAGAGAGCGAACCTCGGGCGAACGACAACCCGAGGTTACAGGCATTCGCCTTACACCTCGGGCTAATTTCCATATCGCCTACGGCGAACCATCGTAAGACAGGCTGCCGAGCCTGTCAGTGTCTTCAGCACGAGCGAACCGACAGGCAAGGGTTCCTATCGTACGATTTCCCCAACTTGCCACTCGCCGCTTTTCCGTATATCATTCCGCTACACCAAAAAAGTTATCCTAGAATCACTCAGGAATAACGGAATTTACTCAACGATTTGGTCATCTTTTCTCATGCTTCAGACACCAGTGCAGAACATTGTTGAGAGTATCGATGTTTCGCCATCGGACGCATTATTGCCACTGTATGAATGTATTGGTAATTCAATTATCAGCCTTCAGAAAGTAAAAAGTCCACTTTCTGAGAAATGGATCTCAGTTCATATTCAGAGAGGCGAATCACTTGATCAGGGTTCCCTGATCGACGAGGTGAACACGATTCAAAGCATAGTTATTAGGGACAACGGTATAGGCTTCACAAGAGACGAATACATCTCATTTCAGATGCCATACACAAAAATTAACAAACAGTATGGCTGTATGGGAATGGGCCGTTTTTCTGTTATTGCGATTTTTGATCGTATGGACATCTCAAGTACGTTTGAGGAGGATGGAAAGTGGTATCGGCGTGCATTTACTTTTGATGCACTAAACGAGGATAAGAACCACGAACTTTCTGAGCCTGAGAATACTGAGAGAGTTACTGAAATTAAGCTATCTGGCTGGTTGCGTGAGGATATTCGTGACAAAACTGCGAAGTCTTTGGATGAGATTTCGCGACAGGTCATGAATCAGTTTCTAATCTACTATCTAAACGGAGAATTACCCGCGATAACGATTCACGATTCGGATGAAGATGCGCCAGCGAACTTGAATATTCTTTTTAAGGAAGTTTCCAAGGAACGAGAACGTGACTTCATGCTCGGAGGTCACTCATTTAAGGCCTATATAACTAAGACGCCGAAAAAGGGTTCTCGCCGCATTCATTATGTCCATTATTGTGCGAACTCTCGTGTAGTTGGCTCGGGGCGGGATCTTTCAAAGATATCAACGCTTTTTAGCTATCCCATTTCGGAAAATGGGACTAACTATTGTCTCAATACATTTGTGGTTTCAGACTACCTAAATCGAAAAGTATACAAAACGAGAAATGGATTTTTCATTCCTCCTCGGAAGGAAGTGATTTACACTGAGGACGAAAATCTAGAGCCATCATTTCAGGAGATCGACTCTGCCGTTTCCAAATTACTCGAGGATGAATATAGCGAATTTGTTAAAGAGACTGTCGAAAAAAGCGTCGCGGAACTAAAAGAGTACATTAGAAAGAAAGCGCCAAGGTACAGTAGTTTTCTTCAAAACGAATCCGTACTCAAATCGATTCCCGCAAATTTAACGGACGAGAAGAAAGACGAGTTCCTACATAAAATTGCATTTAGAGAACGTAAGCGTGTTGAAGACAAGCTTGACGACATTATCGCGAATCGACAAATAACTGAGGACTCAATCAAAGAGATTGTAGCTGATCTTCGATTGAGGTCTTCGCATGATAAAGATAGCTTGGCTGAATATTTGATGCGACGTAGAGCGATAATCGAGCTGTTCGAGAAATTTTTGGAGGCAGACGTTGAGGGTAAGTACAAACTTGAGGAGGATATCCACAATCTCATTTTTCCAATGGGACTTTCTGCGGATGAAGTGAATTACGATACTCATAATTTATGGTTATTGGACGAGCGTTTTGTAACGTACAGCTATATTGGCTCTGACAAAACAATTGGTTCGATTTCAGGGAAACGAAGTAGCATAAAGCCTGACATCACGGTAGTTGATGAAAATATGTTTGACACCCCGATTAGCTTTGGCGATAAACCACACGGTGAGATTTCGTCATTAGTTATTTTTGAATTTAAGCGTCCGGGTGAGGTTGCACATCAAAAAGGCAAATCTGATTATCGATGGGATTTTGCGGAATTGACCGACAAGTACTTTGAAGCCTTTATTTATGCACCCGACAAAGTGAAACATAAAGGTCGCCCGGTCGTGGTCACCCACACGACACCAAAATTCGGATATATAATCGTTGACGTCATTCCACCACAATTATCAGAGTACAACACCACATTAAAAGGCTGGAAAAAAACGCCGTTTGGAACGTACTTTAGAATCAATCCCGACACTAATCTTCATTTAGAAGTTATTACGTTTGAAAAACTGGTTAAATTTGCTAAGGATCGACACCTGCCATTCTTCAACAAGCTATTTTCAACATAAGTGATGCGAAAGGAAACTTCGTTACCGAATTCCATTCTGCAACTCTCTCCCAATTAAGCTAAAATAAAGCCCATGACGACTGCGGCTTTTGAGCGGGTACAGACGGCTCGGCATCCGGATCGGCCTTATAGTATCGATCTGTTTGGGACGATATTTACGGATTTTACTGAGATCCATGGCGATCGGCGGTTTGCTGATGATCCGGCGATGGTTACGGGTTGGGCGAGGCTTGATGGGCGTGAGGTTGCTGTTATTGGGCAGCAGAAAGGGCGTGATATCAATGAGCGTCGGCATCGGAACTTTGCGATGTCAAAGCCCGAAGGCTACCGTAAGGCGCTTCGCGTGATGCATCTGGCCGAGAAATTCGGGCGGCCGATAATCACGATCATCGACACGCCGGGAGCGTATCCCGGAATTGACGCCGAAGAACGTGGACAGGCCGAGGCCATTGCTTTTAACTTGCGCGAAATGGCAGCGATAAAGGTTCCGATCGTTGTGGTCGTGCTCGGTGAAGGCGGCTCGGGTGGAGCACTTGCGATCGGCATCGGCGACCGCGTGCTGATGATGGAAAATGCCGTTTACAGCGTCATCACGCCCGAAGGCTGCGCCGCTATCCTCTGGAAAGACGCCGCCAAAGCCCCAGACGCCGCCGAAGGCCTGAAACTCACGGCCGACAACCTCAAGAAATTCGACATCATCGACGAGATCATTCCCGAACCTGCGCTGTGGACCGTTCCCGACGGCGATAACGAAAAGCAAAAGGCCGCCTACGACCGCATCGCAAACGACCTAAAACGTCGAATCATCTCTAACCTCAACGAACTCACTGGCAAGACGCCGGAGCAGTTGGTTGATGAGCGTTATAACAAATTCCGAAAAATGGGCGAGTGGATCTAAGTTGGTGCCGCGTGCCCGCAGGCAGGCGGCACCGACGAGTGAAGACTAAAACGGTATATCGTCGTCGCCTTGTGGTGCCGCGACTGGTGCTGACGGAGGCGCAGACGGTGCTGCTGATGCTTGTGGGGCACCTGTATAGCCGCTGTCGTGGTCGTCGTGCTGGCCGCCGGAATAGCCTCCGCCGTCTTCGCGGCCGGCGCTGATGAACTGCATATCGGTTGCCTGAACGTCTAGCGTATAACGAGCGTTGTTGTCGCGGTCGGTCCATTCTTCGAGACGAAGACGACCTTCGATGTACACGGGACGGCCTTTTGCGAGATATTTATTTGCGGTTTCAGCTTGATTTCCCCACAAAGTTACCTTGAACCACGTGGTTACGTCCTGTAGTTCGCCTGATTTGTCACGGCGCTTCTCATTAGTTGCCATCGAAAAACTGCAGACAGCTTTTCCCTGCGGAGTGTAGCGGAGTTCGGGGTCGCGGCCTAGGTTGCCGACTAGGATGATCTTGTTGAATGACATAGTAATTTCCTCTTGAGTGTTAGTTTCGCGTAAACTTTTTGTGAAGTTTGACCATCAATATAACACGTAAGCCGCGTGTGATAAAATCACGTTTTGCCTTGTCATCAAATGCGCCTGCCCTCGCAGTTCCTAGCTACAGTCTTTACCGTTATCGCGTTGTTTGCGGGCGGTGTTGGTGCGTTTGCTCAAGACACTTCGGCCGAGCAGATCGTGCTGAAACGGTGCTGGAACTATACCGACGAGAAGGTCTTTTCTGTGCTAACCGTCGATGGCACGAATGCTTTTGTTTCGACGAACGAGGCCCAGATCGCTGCAGTGTCGTTAGAGTCGGGCCAGAAATTATGGTCCGCAGATCTCGGCGGAACGCTCGTTTCGAACCTCGAGGCAACCCCTGCGGGACTTTTTCTCGTCACGCAGCCCGCAGCTGTCGAAGGCAAACGCTCCTCGGCTCTGATGTGGCGAATGAGCAAGGAAACCGGCATTCCTTCGAAGCCGATAGAACTCGGCGAAGGCAACTACACGCTTAGGTCGATCGGTTCACGCCTCATTCTCGTATCAACGAGCGGCACGATCTCTCTCTATGATTCGGCCGAAATGAAGGCCGCGTGGAGCCGCATTCCGACCGGATCGATCGTCGGTGAGCCGTTCATCTCGAACGATCTGATCGCGGTCGCGACCGGCGACGGAAAGCTGATCAAGATGTCGGTCGATTCGGGCGAGATCATCTCGACGCAGCAGCTCGAATCAAAGCCTACGAGCGTTCACGCATCGCGCGATGGCGTCGTTTTCGGCAATGAACGCGGGCAACTGACCTCGGTCGATCCCGACTGGAAATTCCGAGCCGGGGCCTCGATAAACGGCGTTCGTACCATCGGAGATTCCCTGCTCGTTTCGTCGTTCGATAATTTCATTTACTTGTTAACTCGCAGCGGCGGCGTAGTCTGGAAAAAGCGTCTCGAAGGGCGTATCGCCGGTAGCGTTGCGATCGATGAACAACGTATCGCAGCTTTTAGTCTTGGCGGTGAGAACGGTTACGTTATCGACATCAAACGCGGACGTGCGGTCGGCGTTGTGCCTTTAGGTTCGCCGGCAGATTCGCTGGTGGTTGGACCGCAAAACGGCCTCGGGCCGGTCTTGCTTATGAATGGTAGCCTAACGGCATTCTCAAAGAATGGCTGCAAAATAAATGGCGGAGCCGTCGTAACGACTCCGCCGAATTCAAAATAACAAAACACCCTAGATCAATGTCCGTCCGAATGACGGTGCATTATTTCGTAGATCTCATCTTTTACAAGGAGTTTCTTTTTCTTGAGGGTGGATTCTTCGAGCTGTTCTTCGTCGCTCGGATAGGTAAGGTGTGCTAGTTCAACTAAACGATTTTCGTAATCCTGATGTTGGTGGACAAGGTCTCGAAACATTGGGTCGGTTTTGAGCAACTCGTCTCTCACCGCGTCAGGCGTAGATAGGTCCATAGTGGTCTTCCCTCACTTTATCAAAGTTCTGCGGGCCTGTTTCCGAGCGCCTTAACGTTTTGGTAACAGGCTTAATCCTGATGTTATATCAGAATAAGCGTACTAATCAAGTGAAATCTTTGCGCGCCCGAATTAAAGTGTTCGACGCATCAAGATCGCGTCTTCGACAGGATCGCGATAGAACGATCGGCGGCGAGAGAATGCTTGAAATTCTCGATTCCTGTAGAAACGGGACGCGACGTCATTTGATTCGCGAACCTCGAGCCATATCTGCCGAACCTTGTTATCTACACATTTCGAGCAGAATGCACCGAGCAATAGTTCGCCAAGTCCCTGGTTCCGGTGAGGTCCTGCCACCGCAATATTATAGATCTCGGCATCGATATCGAAGTCATTATCGACCGCGGGAACGAGCCGACCGAC
>CALMPJ010000239.1 GCA_937871585.1 uncultured Acidobacteriota bacterium
GCTCGTCCAAAGAATTCCTAATAAACGGCATCCTCGACAACTCCTACGCCCGCTACCTCGAACGGTGAATCATCATGTCAGAACCTGGAACGGTAGTGACTGGGTACTTTTCGACTTTACAAGACAGGTTACGGTCAGAGCCGCTCGATACGCTTTCGAAGCCAGGTGGCGAGTTCGTCTTCGGTAAGCGAGCCTTCGGCGAGTTGTAGGATGGTCAGATACTTGTCGGTTGGCGTAGCGGTGAGCTCGTAACCGTTCTTGATAAGAAACATCTCCATTACCACGTAGCCGGTTCGTTTATTTCCGTCTAAGAATGGGTGATTCTTTACAATGCCAAAGGCGTACGATGCGGCAAGGCGGGCGATATCCGCATCAGGCTCGTACGCCTCGATGTTGAGTGGTCGAGCCATTGCAGATTCAAGAAGACCAATATCGCGCACGTCGTCATCGCCGCCGTGTTCGGCGATCTGGCGACTGTGTACTGCAAGTACACGATCGATGAGCAGCCAGCGCGTCATTCCGCCAACTTCCGTAATAGATCGCGGTTCTCGCGCATAACACGCTCAGCGATCGCCATGTCCTCGGCAAACTCCTCATCAAACGGCCGCAGCTCAATGCCGTCTGCCGTCTCGGTAGCAAACAACACATCGCCCTTCCCAACCCGTAGCCGTTCAAGTATGTCCTTAGGCAACACAACCCCCACCGAACTCCCCACCGTCGTGATCTTAAGCTTATTCGTCATGCAAGGATTATAATGAACATTATAATCCCAAGTCAATGAAAAAAGGCCGCAGATCAACCTCACTCTCCCCTACTTACCAAGGAGGGGTGGCAGCGGCCTCCGATGACGGGGTGGTTCTCTCTTAGTCTCCCCATCTCCTCTTCTCCCTGTCTCCCGCTCTTCCCAATCCCGCTAGCCCTGAAAGGGCGACACAGAATAGCCCAGGGTAAAACCCTGGGACCAAACCACCACCCAAACCCCGGAGCCCGCAACAGCGGGCGACTAAGCTTTCAAGTCTCCCCATCTCCTCTTCTCCCGTCTCCCGCTCTTCCCCAATCCGGCGGCCTAAAAGTAAACATGTTCAAAGCAAGACTAGCCAGACGCGACAAACAACGACCAGAAAAGTAGCTTGCATCCGTCGCATCAGACCCATCCGTCACATCTCTCGGTTCTGATGTGCTAAACCCGATAAGAGGCGACGAACAGCGCCGCAAGTAGCTCAATCCGAATACTAACCTATTCTGGTTAGCCATGAACAGATTCGCCGTCAAGAGCACATCCGTTTTGTCATAGGCATTGGGAATGAGCCTCTTAGATTTAATTTACATTTGAAGTACAATGACTAGGTTTCAGAATCAAAATTGGAGGTGCTCCCACTATGGAAGCAAGGCTAGAGAACTTAACTGAGTTCATGGGCAAATCAAAAGTTCAATTCGTAATCCCTGTTTATCAGCGAAATTACGATTGGAAGGAAGGTCAGTGCATTCAACTTCTTAAGGACATTTATCAAGTGGCTGAGAACGACGCTATGCCAAGTCATTTCATCGGAAGCATAGTGTTTATCCAAGATGGAGTTTACAGCACAAGGAAGAACATTCTTACGATTATTGATGGTCAGCAAAGACTTACCTCACTCACACTTCTTTTGCTAGCAACTGCGCACAAAGCGCTAGCGGATGGAAACGAGTCTCTTGCTGAAGAGATATTGGACGACTATATACTCAACAAACGAGCTGATGAAGGTAAGATTAAACTTCGACCAGTTAAGAAAGATGATGAAGCTCTATCGTATTTAATCGAAAATAAGTTCGATCGAGAATATGCTGGTTACTCTCGCATAGTAGAGAATTACAAGTTCTTTAAATCCGAGTTAGCCAACAAAAAACTGGAGTTGATTGTTCAGGGGGTTGAAAAGCTCCATTTCGTCGAGGTTTCACTAGAACGCGGAAAAGACGATCCACAGCGAATTTTTGAGAGTCTTAATTCCACTGGGCTTGATCTGAGTCAATCTGATTTGATTCGGAATTATGTGCTCATGGATATTGAGCCATCGGAACAGACTAGAATCTACGACTCCTATTGGGTAGATATCGAGACCAATTGTCTCGAAGAAAAGTCTAAGCAGTCGCGCTTATCTGATTTTGTCCGAGATTACCTGACATTCAAATTCCGTCAGATTCCACCAAAGAATCAAGTCTTTCAATGGTTTCGGCAGAAGTACGACTTTTCAAGTTCAGGGGTAACTGACAAGATTGCGGAGCTTGAGTCGTTGTTGCGCGAGATGAAGCAATACTCGAAGTATTACGGTAAATTCATAAATGGTAGTGATACGAATCCAAAGGTTCAGGAGGGACTTCGTAACATCAATAGGCTTGAGGTCAACACGGCATTTCCTTTCTTACTCGAAGTGTTCGCCGACCATGAGAAGAAGGTAATCGATGACGATGCTTTAATCTACACCTTAAATCTTATTCAGTCTTACGTATGGCGGCGTTTTATTTGTAGCCTTCCTACCAATTCGCTCAATAAGACCTTCATGACGTTGTACCAAAATATCCAGAAGGAATCTTATTTGTTATCCCTGGATAATGCGTTGGTGAAGAAGAGAGGTCAACAACGTTTTCCCAATAATGGCGAATTGGCCGAAAGTTTGAGAACCAAGGATTTCTACAATATTCAGGCGAAAAACCGCATCTACTTCTTTGAGAGACTTGAAAACCATGGAAGGAACATACCATTTCAGATAGAGGGAAACGACAAGGTCACAACGGAGCATATCCTTCCCCAAACTCCATCCAAAGAATGGAAGGTCAGTCTTGGCGATCAACTTGCACCGCTGCACGAAAAGTATTTACATACAGTCGCAAACCTAACGATCTCAGGTAATAATGGCGAACTCGGAAACCGTGCCTTTTTGCAAAAGCGAGATTTACCTGAATTTGGATATTTCGCAAGCGGACTATGGTTGAATCAATATCTTTCGACGATTACTAATTGGAATGAGGAAGAGTTGCTAACGCGGCTCCAAATTCTCGTACAGAGAACTTATGAAATATGGCCAATTCCGGCGATTCCCGAGCCAGAACGACTTGATACAGCCGAGATTAATGTATTCGATCTCGACGATGCGACGAATCGCAAGCTTGAGTATTTTATATTCTTCGAGGTTAAGTATGACGAGCGTTTCTTTATTGGCATGTTGAAAACAGTTGTAGCGACGCTCTTTGATCTCGATGCAGACCGGTTCTTCAAAACTGATCTTCAGGTTAAGCTGAAACTCACCACCGACAAGAGGTCGCTCTTGCAACCAATGCAAATTAGTCAGTCGTATTACATTGAGGCAAAGTTTAGTGTGAATTATATTCTTGGAAAACTGCGAGCAACGCTAGAGACCTTTGACCTATACGACGAACTTTTCATCAAGCTGATTGACGAATAGTCATTCGATAGTTCCACTCGAAATTTTAGAAAGGATATCGAGCTTAAAAAGCCTCGCCGATTGCTCGGCGAGGCTATTGCCGTATTCTCCAGACAAAACAAAACTTACGGCAACAAATCGTCATCAGTCTCGGGAAAGACTGCGTACCATTCATCGTTCTCCCTGATCAATGTTGCTTCACTAAGATCGTTAAGAATTGCCCCAATCTTTCTAGAGCCCTTTTCATAGTCCAATTCCGAATCTGGATCTACGATCATGGTATAAACGTAAAGTGAATATCCCTCTTCCTCGATCAGCCTAAGATTCTCGCGGGATTCCGGCCACGAAGGTCGGTTCTTTCCATGCTTCATCTTCCAGCTACCGCTAAAAATCAAGGATCGATTGCCTTCGCTCATGTCCTGCCACGCACCGAAAAAGACCTTTCTTTTGTCGCGGTTTACGAATGACCAGCTCCAAATCCAGTTCGCACATTCTCCTCCGAGCCTCTCAATGAACTGCTTTCGGCTTGCACTCTTGCCATCGTTAAAATACTTGGAACCAACGAACCGTCGTCGAGATACTCCCTTTTTTCTGAACTTGGAATCAAGCGGGGAACTCTCAGCCTCAGAACCTTCAATAGGAATTAAAGAAATGATATCTGTCCTTATTTTTTTCTCACCTACCGATTCAAAGAATATTGTGACGGTAGATGATTCGACGGAAGTGACCTCATTTTCGGATGTCTGAGACGGGAGCCAACTGAGAATGTATCGTTCATGCGTTACATTATCGACGATACCTTTGAGGAAATACAATAGTAAAAAGCCTCGCCGATTGCTCGGCGAGGCTTTTGAAATTTCAGAGGTACACATCAATGAGAAAGGTGAATTAACTCTGTTGCTACTGCGGAAGCGTCCAGTCGCCATAGACCATTAGCGTTTAGGCCGTGACGGAAATCGGTTGATGGCGACGTTT
>CALMPJ010000240.1 GCA_937871585.1 uncultured Acidobacteriota bacterium
AATTTTCTCGCCGCAATTGATGCTGCGGACATTAGTATCGGTCGAAAGAAATGACACATTTCCTTTATTTGCTGGGCTTTGCACTGCTTGTGTCCGTCGCGTTCGCGGTCTTTTTTGACGGCACGATGAAAGAACGCGTCATTTACGGCGTCAAATCATTCCTGCAGTATGTCGTCGTCAGCCTTGTTCTCGCGTGGATACTCTACTTTATTCCCTGGTAAACCGATGCCGGTCCTCGAATCCGAATGCATCATCCTGAAAAGTTACGGACTCTCGGAGGCTGATCGCATCGTCGTGTTTTTCACACGCGATCACGGCCTCGTTCGTGGTGTCGCCAAAGGTGCAAAACGTCTGAAAAGCAAGTTCGGTAGCTCGATCGAACCTTTCTCGGAATCACACATCAGCTACTTTCAAAAAGATTCGGTCGAACTCGTGTCGATCCAATCGGCAGATCTGCGACGTGCGAGTTTTGATATCGCAAGCAGACCCGAGTTCTTGCAGCGATTCGCGTATCTTTCCGAACTACTCATCATATTCTCGCAACCGCACGACCCGAACGAAACGCTCTACCGAATGGTGCGTTCGTGCATCGAAACTGCTTCGGATCGCGAGGCTTCGCTCGAGGCAATTGGTGTGTATTTCGAAGCTTGGATGTTGCGGCTATCCGGTTTTATGCCAGACTGGAAAGCATGCGGAAATTGCGGCTCGGCAATGGAAGGTGAACCGAAGATAGGCTTTCTCACGGATCATCATCTCGCCTGTTCACGATGCCTGCATCTGCCAAATGCTCGTGATCTTGAGACCTCGATCTACGCGACGTTTTTAGCCACGCAGAAGACCACACCTGCGGATTTCTCGACTAAATTCAAAGCCGACACACGTAGCCTCAGCGAACTATCTTCGATCTTCAAACGCATCATCGAGCGAGCTATTGGCCGTCCGGTGCCTTTGGAAATGTCCCTTGACGCGCGAGGTAGTGCCGTATGAAGCGTGTTGGTTGGCTCATTTCCAAGTATTTGCTCGCGACAATTCTGCCGTATTTTGCGTTCGCGTGGTTGCTGCTCTCGGCAATTTTGTTTGTGCAACAAGCTGGAAAGTTCTCCGACATTTTCTTTGACCTGAACGTTCCCGCGGGCTTTGTGTGGCAACTCGCCGTCGCTCTCATTCCAAACGTGATCTCGTTCACATGCCCAATGGCTGCGCTAGTCGCGACGATCATCGGCGTGTCGAAATTGCGTGTCGACAGCGAGCTTGTAGCGATACGAGCCGCCGGTGTCGGCAGCCTGCAGCTTGCCGTTCCAATTATCGTGTTCGGCGTGGTGTTATCGGCGTTCGCGTTCTTTGTGAATCTGAAGGGCGTGCCGTTCGCATCGGCGCTCGTACGTAGCGTAGTGCTGCAAGCTGCGATCAAAAAGCTCGAATCGCCGATCGAACCGGGCACGTTCAACTCCGAGGTTAAGGGCTTCACGATCTACGTTGCCGAAGGCGATCGCCAAGCCGGCGAATGGCGAAAAGTTTACGTGTTTCGCGAAGACGCTCAAAAAAGCGTAACAAGTGTAATAACCTCGGCGAGCGGACGGCTCGATTTTACCGACCAAGCGACCGAACTCGTGCTATCGGACGCAAAGGTCGTGACATTGCCGGCGACGCCGACCGAGCGTCTCGTCACCGAATCGATAGGAGATGTCCGACTCGCGACCAATACTCGACGCAATGAGCTTATCGAAAGGCTGACAAAGGCGGAACGCCTGCCTGAGGAGCTCGGACTCAGCGAATTGTCGCAGGTCACGGAAACGCTTGAGGGCAAAGATCGCATCGAGGCCGAACTGCTTTTTCAGCGAAGATTGCTGCTTTCGCTGGCACCGTTGTTGTTTAGTATCCTTGGATTTTCGATCTCAGTGAGATTTAGCCGTGGCGGCCGCGGAACTGGGATCATGCTCGCTCTCGTCACGCTCGTCGGCTACTATTTGATCTCGTTCGGAGCCGAGCAGCTAGCGAGAACAGGCCGAATTCCGACCGTGATGACGGGCATCATCCCGATACTTGCGGCCCTAGGTGTATCCATCTGGTTTTGGTTGACTTCAAGATTCGTTCCTGTTGGGTCCGATCTGTTTAGCACAGTAAATCTTTTCCGCCGCCGCAATGAAAAGGACGCCGAAAAGAAGGCTCGAAGTTCGATGCTTGACTTTGCGACCGGCATTCGTGACCTCGATCTTGTGATCCAACTGTCCCGTTTCTTCGCTTTGTCGGTCGTTTTTGTGAGTGCGTTGTTCTTGGTTTTCACGGCGTTCGAACTGTGGAAATTCGCCGGAAACTCCGCAGACGGCATCAGCCTGCTGTTCAAATATCTGTTCTTTTTGCTGCCATATATTTTCCTGCAGATAGCCCCAACGGCTGTGCTGATTGCGGTCGTGGCGACGCTGGTGACCAAATCGCGGCAGCACGAATTCGTCACATGGGCGGCTGCGGGCCAGAGCGCGTATCGAGCACTTGTGCCGTGTCTCATATTTTCATTGGCGGTCGGTATAGTCGGATTTGCGGTTCAAGAGGGAATCGCGCCGATGGCAAATCGGGCGCAAGATTCGCTTCGGGCACAGATCCGAAGCGGCGGCAGTTCGACGGCGACCGCCGGCCGGGCATGGGCGGCGGGAAACGGGCGAATCTATTCATTCAAGGTCGGTGCTGGAGTGCAGACGCGACCGTCGCGAACGCTTGGCCTTGCGTCTGATAACGACACGCGGTTCGGGCTTAGCCCCCAGTTGGTTGCGGAACTCAGCTCTGCGTCTGATAACGAAACGGCAGTTTCGTCGATCGATCTTAAGGGAAGTGGCGGTTGGCAAATAGGTACACGTGATCGCAACAATGGGCTGAGATCAAGAGAGCAGGGCATTGATTGGAAGATCTTAGGATTTGCAGGGCTAGGAATGCAGTCCGCGATGCTCTCGACCTCAGGTCTCATTGCTCAGAATAGTAGCAGTTCTGCGTCTGATAACGAAACGTCATCTGCTCTTTGTTCTCGCTGCCCAACGGACCTTCTTATTTACGAATTTGATGCAACAGGGTTAAAGCTGCAAACCGTGTACCGTTCGGAATCGGCAAAGTTTGAGAATGGAAGCGTCAAACTTGCGGGCAAGACCGAGCGAGTCACGGTCGAGAACGGCGAAACGGCCGGAAGCGAGACCGTTGCATTTAATGAATCCACAGATCCATTCGAAGAAGCGATAGGGAAGCCGTCACACCTTTCGTTAACTGAATTGCGTAGCCAGATCGCGGCGACCGACGCCGAATCTGAAAAGAATATGCTTGGCGTATCGTTACAGAAACGTTACTCGGCTCTGTTGCTGCCACTCGTGATCGCGTTGTTCGCGGCACCACTGACATTGTCGCTGAGCGGCAAAGGAAATATTGCTCATATCGCGTTTGCGGTTGCGGCGTGGTTGGTTTTGATCGGCGGGATCAGCGTTTTCTCGCAGTTTGGCGAATCGGGCCAGCTCGATCCGATCGCGGCCGTTTGGTCACCGCTAATAATCATGTCGCTCGTCGGCGGCTACTTCATCTCGCGAATGCGAACGTAAGAAAAGAGTTTGCCCGCCAAATACGCGAAAAATGTTAAAAAAAAGAATACTTCTTCATTTAGCAGTTTTCGCGTATTTAGCGGGCAATTCTTAGTCTTACTGTAGGTGCTTTTTGAAATGAGCAAGCGTGCGGTCCCAGGCTAATTTCGCGGCCTCGACGTCGTAGCGTGGGGTTGTGTCGTTGTGGAAACCGTGCTGTTTTCCGTCGTACATAAAGCTCTCGAACTTCTTCTTGTTGTCGGTCAGAGCCTTTTCGTAAGCGGCGATGCCGGCGTTTACGCCTTGGTCATTTCCCGCGTAATGGAAAATAAGCTTCGCTTGGATCTTGGGAACGTCAGCGACACCGGCTTGTCGTCCGTAGAACGCGCTGCCGGCGTTCAGGTCCTTGCCTAGACGAACGGCGAGCTGGTTGACCATTCCTCCGCCAAAGCAGAAACCGACGGCGCCGAGCTTTTTCTTGCTATCCGACCGATTGCGAAGCCACATCGCGGCGTTGACAAAATCTTCGGTCATTTTCTTGCCATCGACGGTACGGAACAGAGCGACGCCCTTCTGCTCGTCGCCGGGATAGCCGCCTACGGAAGTAAGACCATCGGGAGCGAACGCCATATAGCCGGCCTTGGCAAGTCGCCGCGTTACGTCTTCGATATAGGGATTGAGGCCGCGATTTTCGTGGATGACCAGCACGGCAGGGAACTTCTTGCCCTTCGCGGGTTTCGCGAGATAGCCTTTGATCTTTCCGTTCCCATTTGGCGAATCGACGGTCTCATATCCGACGGTGATCTCTTTATCGTCCGGTTTCACCGTCTGTGCCCAAG
>CALMPJ010000241.1 GCA_937871585.1 uncultured Acidobacteriota bacterium
GCGGCCCGAGATTCGAAAGTCCGGAATGCCGAAACTCGAGGAAAGGAAAACCCCTGCTCGGGAGGGGCCACAATCAATGTTGAATCCAAGTCTGATGGGAAAGGGGTCTTTCTCAAGTGGAACGCCGTCAAAGGAGCTCAATCATATGCCGTTTATATTTCGGACCTTGAGGAAAAACTAGTAGATCGATTTGAAACGAACAATGAGACCTCCTATACATCCAAGGCGAAACTTGAACGCAGCATCATCTACAAATGGCGGCTTATCATAACCCTTGAATCTGGAGAGACCGTGATTGGCGATTCACAGAAACTCCTTTTAGATGAGCTGAAGTTGAACAAGAATTCACAAAGAAGCTCTCGGACGCACACGCGGAGCGAGATGAACATAAGGTGTTCGGAGAAGAATTGATGCAAAATTTAACAGCAAAAGCAATCGTTTATGACCTTGCGTGTGTGGCCTTCGCGTGGACGTTTGGCTACGGATCACTCCTTGCTCAGGCACCTGACAATTTTCCCGTACCAGAATCCTATCAAGTGGAAGGGATTCCGCCTATCAAGAAATCGGAGGTTGAACATCTCTTTTTTGAACCCGGAACGGTTAGAAGCAATTTGATCTGGGACGCAGATCGAAAGAATCGAAGACTGCTTATCACCGATCAAACAAACAACATCTATCTACTGAGTTCCCCGCTCGCTCAACCCGAGAAGCTCGTCGAAAAGGTTGTTCCAAATTCGGTAAAAATGAGGCCTGATGGTCAAGCTTTTGCCTACACTTCTGACCTTGAAGATGAAGACAATTTTCAACTTTTTTTGTACGATTTCGCAAAGAGAACATCCGTCAAATTAGTCTCTCTTACAGGTAAGGACGAATCCATTGACTATTTTATCTGGAGTCGCAACGGTGATTCCATACTGTACATCCGAGCCGATTACGATCTTAAAAAAAGCACTCTATGCACCTACGACTTCCAGAAAGAAACTTGCTATCCGACGGAAATGAAAGGAGTTTGGGAAATACTTGATGCGGAGGGCGACAAGGTAGTCTTGAAGCATTGGAAGGCGTCGACGGAGCAACATCTCTACCTTCTTGACCAGAAAACTGCTCAGCTAACTTCGATCGATGAAAAAGGCAACTCTCGCGGTGCTTTCTTAGCGGGTGAACGTCTCTATTGGACAGCGGAAGGAAATGGGATCTGCAAGAAAGATCCGTGCATACTTTCGATGAACTTGAAATCGAAAAAAATAGTACAACTGCAACTTCCCGATAATCTGTTCACATTCAACGATGCAAAGGTTTCTGGTGATGGCGGGAGGCTGCTTATTACCGGAAGTCGGGATGGTATCGATTACCTACGCATCTTTCAGCTCAAGAACAACAAGGCAACAAATGAATACCCTACGTTCCTTCCTAATACCTACGTAGTCTGGCACACACGTTGGGTGTCGAACAACGAAGTTGTTTACACCATAGAGAACATCGGAAAACCTGCGTCAATCCAGTCTTTCAATATCGACACAAAACAGTTTACAGACTGGACGAAAGAAAAATTACCACCCTCACTCGCGAGTAAGGTATCGGCACCCGATGTTATCCGATGGAAGTCTTTTGATCAGCGAGAAATTTCGGGATATATAGTTCGTCCGAAATCGTCGTTCAAGAAGACGCCAGTCCTGATCAATATTCACGGCGGCCCGCAAATCTTGGCCCGACCTCTGTTTAATTCGCAGGATATCCGACTCGCGTCGAATCTCGGTTTGGCAATAATTCACACGAACATCCGTGGCTCATCCGGTTTCGGCAAGGAATTTATGGATGCCGACGACAAAGAGAAGAGGATTGATGCCGTTAAGGACGTGCGAGCCTTGCTCGACTGGATTGAAAAGCAGCCCGACCTCGACGCGGGGTTAATCTTTCTTCGCGGAGGAAGTTACGGAGGCTTTGTCGCCCTTTCGACAGCTTTGAACGAGCCAAAGAGGATTAAGGGAGTGATAGCTGAATATCCCCTTGTCTCGATTCGGGGAATGCTCTCGCAGAGTTGGGTCGACGAGTTTGCTAAGAACGAATACGGCGATCCAAAGGAAGAAAAGCTAATGTCTCGCCTTGATGAGATCTCCCCACTAAATAACACAGGGCGATGGAACAACATTCCTTTACTCTTGACCAGAGGAAAACTCGATTCAAGAAATCCCGAAAGGAACGTAGTTGAGTTAAAGAATCAGTTGAAAAGTCGCGGCTCTGATGTGTGGTTTATCTACTCTACAAGCGACGGACATGGAGTGAGCAGCAGATACGTTTTTGCCGCGATCTATAAATTCTTAAAAACTAAAATTAACAAGGAGAACTAAAAGTATGAAGAAGCGTCAATCAATTTTGTGTATAGCTTTGTTGTCAACCACTCTGGCCGCGAATGTATTCGCCACTGGAACGGTCAGCATGTCAAGCTTCGGCCTCTTAGACAGCGTCATTAACGCAGTCACATTACTTCTACGTGGCGATAACTGTCCGGTTCGGCAATGTCAGGATTGCCGTCCGGGGGAGGAGCCAGACGAAAATGGCCATTGTAGA
The DNA here is from genome assembly GCA_937871585.1 of uncultured Acidobacteriota bacterium. GTDB lineage: Bacteria > Acidobacteriota > Blastocatellia > Pyrinomonadales > Pyrinomonadaceae > OLB17. The sequence goes on from CALMPJ010000241.1 coordinate 2,569, forward strand.
CCAAGGTAAGAGCAAGAATCTTTTGGTGCTGCGT
>CALMPJ010000242.1 GCA_937871585.1 uncultured Acidobacteriota bacterium
GCCAACAAGCAGGCCCGAAGCCGCGGCGGCAGCCTTCTTGTCGCGGATATCCATAATAATGGCACCTGTACTTTGCGGTAGGCCGAAGACCTTTGCATATTCCGGCTTCACGCTTTCGAGAAAGGCACCGAGATAGCCTCGACGAACACGGCCGTTCGCTACGATCTGTCGGTAGACGATCTCGGTTGTATCGGCAGGCAGAGCAAACGCAACGCCGCTGAACTCGCCAGACGCTGTAGCGATCTGAGAATTGACGCCGACGACCTCGCCCTGCAAGTTGACGAGCGGGCCTCCTGAGTTGCCCGGATTAATAGCGGCGTCGGTCTGGATGAAACGCTGGAATGGCGAAGTGTAGGGCGTTTCACGTCGCTTTTGCGAGATGATGCCGGCCGTAACGGTTTTTGCGAGGCCGAATGGTGAACCGACGGCCAAAACCCATTCGCCGATCTCGATAGAATTGGAGTTGCCGAATTTGAGAAACGGAAGTTCGCGGCCGGTCTCGATCTTGAGCACCGCAATGTCGGTTTCGAGATCGGTTCCGAGCACCTTGGCGTCAAATTCGTCACCATTATCGAGCCGAACGATCACGCGTCCGGAACCGGCAACTACGTGGCGATTCGTAACGATCAGGCCGCTCTTATCAACGATGAATCCGCTTCCGACACCAAATATCGGCTGTTGCAATTGACGGTTGATCAGTTCCTCAAGTTCCTTGTTTTCGCCCGGCCGAGGCGTTTCGCGAGCGATAGGCAGGTTTCGAGTTCGCTTTGTATCGATGCTGACAACGGCAGGTTCGACCTGTTTGGCAACTGAGGCAAAATTCGGAGGTGTTTGTGCCAGTATGCAAACTGAATTTGCAACAATAACTATCGCTAAGAAAACAATGCTATGACGACGACGCAGTAATTTCATACACTTTTATTCGGCCAACCGAACCGAGAAGTTTCACGATTTGATGATAACAAATAGGTGTCGCGATGTTCGTGAATGTATGACTACGGTTTGAGCAATATCTTAAGCGCACCTTTGCGGGCGGCTCGCTCCATCGCATTGACTCCGTCGCTAAGCGGCAAGACCTCGTCGATCATATCGGTCGGATCGACCAAATCTGACGCGATCAGATCGATGGCGGCCTGCAGCCGGCCGCATCTTGAGCCAACGACAGCAATTTCGTCGACAACAATTCGCGAAGCGGGCCATGTCGGCGTTCCGTGGAATGTCGATTTCAAAACGATAGTGCCGCGCGGACGAACGAGTTCCACGGCGGTCGCGAACCCGCTTTCCGAGCCGCTTGCTTCGACGACAATGTCGAAAGCACGAAGATCGATGTCGTCGAGATCGGAGACAAGACGGCGGAGAATACCACGCTTTTTGGCAATTTCTAGCTTATTTCGATGTTTTCCGATAAGCGTAACGTCGGCAGCCGTTTGCTTTAGCGCAAACGAGCAGAACAGGCCGAGTTTGCCGTCGCCGATGACTGCGACCTTGTCGTCTGGGCGAACTTCGACGCGTTCGGTTATTCCAATAGCGGCCGCTAGAGGTTCGGCGAAGACCGCTTGTTCGTCCGCGACATTGTCCGGTACAAGAATGAGGTTTCGAGTCGGCAGCGACACGAATTCGGCATGTGCACCGTCGCGGCCGACGATGCCGAGAACGGTTCGCTTATCGCAGTGACGAGGATCGCCCGCTGCGCATTTCTCGCAAACGCCGCAGCCTGCATTGATCTCGCCGACAACGCGTTTGCCAACAAAACTGGCATCGTCGATACATTGTTCGACAACGCCGACGAATTCGTGGCCGATCGTTCCCGAGAATCCTGCGTAACCGCGCACGATCTCAAGATCGGTGTTGCAAATACCGGAAAGTGTTACGCGAACTAGAGATTCGCCGGCGAGCTGCGGGACATCAATATCGGATAGAGAAAGTTCTCCGTCAATGAATCGAAGAGCATTCATCCGTTAAATGACAGAAACCGACACTGTGAACGCAGACCTTCCGTTACAGTTGTTTTTAATAGTGACCTTGTTATCGCCGGAGAATGTCGTCCACCGAAGCGAGCTTCCGCCGTTTGAATAAGTAACGCACGGCAAGCCTCTTACGACACTAGTGTTCATCGTTTGGCCGGCACGGCAAGCTACAAGATAGGTTCGTTGTTCGCCTTCATCGAGAGCATCATTGATGTTCGACGAATAGGAACCGGATGGAAAGCTGAAACGTTTGGTCGTAAAATTTGTCGGTGGTTTATTGTCGATCGAAGTTGAACCCGGAGTCGATCCCGGCGTCGGCGTCACGTTTGGCAACGTTGCGGTTGGTGACGGCGACGGAGTTGTTGTTGGTGATGGCTTATTCGTTTCCGGCGTTCGGGTCGGTGTCGGTGAGCTATTTACGTTCGTAACGGCGGCGTTATTTCCCGACGAATTGAAATAGATGAATCCCGCGACCGCAGCAATTCCAACAACTACGAGCAAACCAAGAGCAGCCAGAGCAAGCACGATCATGCCCTTCTTTCCGCCCGTCGAGCCTTGGCTTGGCGGCGGTGCAGTGCTCTGTTGCGGAATATAATGCGTCGCCTGACTCTGCGGCCAATCGGCGGCCTGCTGCGAACCTCGAACCACGGTTTCGGATTCGTTGAAAACCGCAGTAGCGGCACCGGTCGTAGAAACAGTCAACGGCGTTCCGTCATTCAGGCAAAACGACAGAGTATCGTCTGCATACTCAACATTACATTTCGGGCAAACTTTCATAGCTCTGAACGTTAGATGATATTCTGCATCGGGCGTTTTGTAAATTGGATGCGTGCGACTCGCGGCGTTTACATTTTGCCGTGCGAATCTTATACTTTCATTTCATTACACAGGGAACGAAAGTAGTTTATCTCGATCTATATGTACAGAATTACAGCACTATTATTGATTTTGGCAGCGTTTGTTTCGATCATGGCCTGCGGCAGCGGACCGGCGGCTCCGGGCTCCGGAGCAGATTCGCCGACCGAAGCATACAAACGACTTTATGCAGCCGTTAAGAGCAAGAACACCGAGCAGATCAAGGGAACGATGACGCAGAAGTCGCTTGATTTCGCCGAAATGGTCTCAGGAAAGAACAACACTCCGATCGAAAAGGTATTTGAGAACGGATTTACGGCAACGACATTTTCGGAAAAGCTTCCCGAGATCCGTGATGAACGCATCAAGGATGGCTTCGGCTCAGTCGAGGTTTGGAACGCAAAAGAATCGCGTTGGGAAGATCTGCCGTTCATTAACGTTGATGGAGCGTGGAAATTTGCGATGGGCGAGCTGTTCGCCGGAAGCTTCGTATCGCCGGGCAAAGGCCGCGATATGAAAGAAAAGGAAGCCGCAAACGCCCTCAGTGGTGGACCGCAGCCTGCTAATATGCCAAACGCGGCGGCTAACAGTGATGTTAAGCCCATCGTTCCGAAACCTGCGACAGTGGAATCGAATAAAGCAGCAGATGCTAAGAAATGATCGATAAAGATCTCGTAGCAAACATCATTTCCGTTTACGTGAAACACGGCTGGGAACTCCGCCGTGTTTTGCTTTGTGAGCCGTCCGTGCAAGACATTGACGGTATCACGGTTGAAAAAGGCGCCATCGACGGCCTGTGGTTCGCTCGCGACCGAAGCGACGGCGACACTGCGTGGGAACTGCGTCATATTAGCGTCGCGCCATTTGCTCTTGTCGCAGTAGTGACCGAGGGAACCGACGATGTTGAAGCGGCACTTGACGAAGTCGAACAAAGAATGGCGGAGACGCTGGCGAAACAGCATCGCGGTCATTGATCGGCTCTTGACTTGCGACGCGCGGAGTAGCACACTTTAGCAATTGACACTATGTTCAAAGACCTAGGCACAAGGGTGGCGACCGTTTGGGAAGAAATGCGACCGGTGACCAAGAATCTCATCGAAGGTGCTCTCACAACAGGTGCAGTTGCTCCGCTTGCAAAGAATCAGCAGTATTACTACGACGCGAAAGTAGATTGGGAAGTCAGCGATCTTTTGACCGCCGTAGACGAGCTGTCGATCACGCCCGCGGTTGCAGCTGATGCCGATAAACGCCACGAGCTTGAGTTGCTCGCCAACTCATGTGTTCGCGTACTTCTCGACCGAAGCGCGTCAGCAGAGGTGTTCATTTTGCTCGCGATGCGTGCGATCAGAGCGAATGATTTTTCCGGGTTAGATAAACTCACAGACGTCCTCGCCGAACGATTTTCTGCAAGTGAGATCGCCGAGATAATTCGTCAAACCGAGGTTCCGCAGATACGTGCCCTCGCATTCGAAACGCTTGCGATGTTGTCAGTTCAACTGGTTGCTCCGCTGCTCGATGATCCGCTTTACACACAGATCGCGATAATTGCTCTTGAGCAGAAAGCGTGGGAATTCGAATCTGACGAGGCAAGAGAAGCTCTCGATCAGTTCGATCTCGAAGGCGAGATCATGGAGCCTTAACGACAGGTTTCTTTTTCCCAAAACCCCAACGAAACGGCGTCGGCAACCACGAAACACCACCGATCCGCACGCCTAGATACATAAGCCCTGCGACAAACTTATTCTTCTGCTTCACACAACGATAGAGCCGCCTATCCGAAGCCCGCCGCTCCTTCTCCGTCCCGCCAAAATAATAATCCTTGTCATGCTCAACACAGCATTCGCAATAATTCCCATCCGGAAACAGCGTGCAGCTATCCGATTTGAAGTCGGCCGGCATCACACGCGTCTGACTTGTCTGCGGAACTATGGAAATAGTCAACAATGCGAAGATCGCAATGAGAAATAGCAGGTGTTTTAGGTGCTTCATGAATGCTGAATTGGTCGCGATCAACGAGGAGGTACTGCATCTCGATTCCGTTGGTCTGAATCTCTTCAGTTCTGTGTTTAGTTAGGGAAGTTTAACTTCTTTCCAAGTCGCGCCGCCGTCTTTTGTTTCGAAAAGCCGGAATAGAGATGCGATCCAGCCGTGCTTTGAATCGACGAAAACCATGTCGTTCTTCTCGACGATCTCGTTTGATGCAAAAGTCGCGAGCTTTCTCCAGTTTCTGCCTCCATCCTTCGAGTGAAACACGCCGTCCTTAAAGAGCCATATATTCAGCTCGTCCAGAATGAAGATTTCATCCGGACGACTGTCAAGCTTCGCCATATCATTCCAAATGAAACCGCAATCACTGGTAGCTGATAATTGATTTGCCTGATTTACGGCTAGACCATAGCAACCACGCTCGGAGAACCAGATCTGTTTAAATTCTTGCGGCATCAGAGACAGCTTTTTGCCGTCCAATGAGCCGATCTGGTTAACAACTTTGCCATTTAGTTCGTTCGGAGGAGTTTGCCCGACGAGTATAACTGCCCGATCATTGACCGAAACATTCCAGGGTCTGACGTCTGATAAAGTTTCAAAAGTTTGAAAGGTCACCGCACCGTTCTTTGTACACGCGACACCTCCGTTTGAGTATGAAATACAACCCCGGTCGGGATCAATAAATTGGGAAAACACAATTTCGTCTTCGTCAAGCGGTAGACCCTTAACATTCTTTAACCGATTATTTTCAATTCGAAGCAGTTGACCGCCAAAAAGAGCAAATCCACTGTCTAGACCAGTGAAATTAACCGAGCTTACGTACGCCGAGGAATTAAGGTTCTTCAATTTTGGCTCCTCGGTCTTACACAGATCGATGGAAATAGTTTCTCTGTTTTCGTCTTCGCCGAACACCAACGCACATTCAGCCGAACGCTTCGCAATCGAACTAAAAGTATACTTGCCAATCTGTGCTTCGACGGTCAACGGCAACAAAAGCACCCCAAAATGAACAACGAAGAATGAGGTCAAACATGCAATTCTGTGATTCGTAGACAATGGAAGTTTAAGTTTTAGCATTTCAAATTATCTTACACCCAAATCGCGAGAAAGCCGCAACTATTCTTGATGGGACGTGATGATTCACTTTTAGTCATCGAAGATGACGCGATAACTGTAGCCCATGGTGCAAACCGTGGGAACGGATGCCCACAAACACTTCGGAACCGTCGAAGACGGTGATAAAAGGCATAGGCCCGCACGATAGTAAGGGCGTAACACACAAGTTGGGACAATCGGCGAATGCCTTAGAACCGTCGAACACGAAACGTGCGCGTAACGCCATTACTCCGACGACTCCGTGCGGGCTTGTGCCTAACAGGTCATCGGCTTCGCCGACTCTCAAGCAGAATCGAAAATCTAGAAGTTGCCCGGAGGGCATTCGGAAATTAGCCCAGTGGCGATAGCCCTGGGTTGTGAGTAGATAATATTCCTCGCACCTCGCAGAGTTGCGGTGCGTTCCGCGTCACCTGCGGCGAAGGGAATTTCACGCGAGACGCGTGCTGTCCGAACGAAGAGCGGGCAGGGATGCCCGCGTTCCGACAGTGGAACGCACGCGTCCCGCGTGCGGTCAAGGCTGTGCCTGACTCGCCGAGCGGCGAACCTGTGGTTCGCCGGCAATTTGATCTTCGACCCACGGAGCCAGGCCCTCGCTGGTTTCGGCGAGGGCAACTGGCGACAACGCTTTGATCGAACGACTCATACTTGTTCGAAACCACATTTCAATTCGCGATGATCTGTCGCCCACTTCGTGGGCTCCGTAATTCTTGTTGGCAACGCGGCACCGAGGCAAGCCACGGTGCCGTGCGTCCGCTGCGGAGCCGAAGACTAAGTGCGGGAGTATTGTTCACTGTCCTTACTACCTCTTGCGTGACAGGTATGGTCCTCAACTAGAAATGCCTTGCAACAGTGTTGCATCTATGATATTCTACTCAATAGCCACAACTGCGGTGTGATCTTTGATAACTGATGAGCGGCCAAATGCCCTAACGACGGGAGTCTGGCGTCCACTATAAGCTTTCGTTATGGTTTTTTCGGGGCGGATGGTTGTGTTTTTTAGGCTAGCGCAGATTTTTCTTGTAAAGCATTGAAACCACTACATTTAAGTGCGTTGTGATTTGAATGACGTGTCCGAACCGCCGGCGTTAGCGGGCGGCTCTGACATAGCGGCAAAGTCATTGGGGGCAGCACCGCGTTATGCGTTGTACATCGGAAACCGCGAGGTCAGTTCGGCGACGTCTCGGCGGACGTTTGTTTTGATATCTTCGGACTCAGGATCGTGGATGACGGCGGCGATCATGTTGCCGATGGCACGCATGTCGTCTTCTTTCATACCGCGAGTTGTCAGGGCAGGCGTTCCGACGCGGATGCCTGAGGCGACGAACGGTTTCTGAGTGTCGAACGGGATCGTGTTCTTGTTAACGGTGATGTGGACATCGTCAAGGGCTTTCTCGGCGACTTTGCCGGTGATGCCTTTGCCGTCCATGTAAACATCGACGAGCAGAAGATGATTGTCAGTGCCGCCGGAGACGATGCGAAGTCCTGCATTTTGCAGCGTTTCGGCAAGAACCTTTGCGTTTATGAGAACTTGCTCCTGATAGGTCTTGAACTCGGGCTTAAGAGCCTCGCCAAACGCGACGGCCTTTGCCGCAATGATGTGAACGAGCGGCCCGCCTTGGACGCCGGGAAAGACACGTTTGTTCAGATCGGCGGCAAATTGCTCTTTGCACATCGCCATTCCGCCGCGAGGTCCGCGCAAGGTCTTGTGCGTCGTCGTAGTAACAAAATCGCAATGCGGAACCGGTGAAGGATGCAGTCCAACGGCGACAAGCCCCGCGATATGAGCGATATCGGCCATCAACATCGCTCCGACGCTGCGTGCGATCTCGCCGATGCGTGCAAAATCGATCGTTCGCGGATATGCAGAAGCACCGCAGATGAGCATTTTGGGACGAGATTCTTCGGCAATGCGTTGCAGCTCGGCGTGGTCGTTCTGTTGGGTGCCGGGATGGCCGCAATAACCGGGTCCTTTGTAGTGGGGCCGGGAAAAATTCGGCGGATGCCCGGGGGTGAGATGCCCGCCGTGAGCGAGACTCATCCCAAGGATCGTGTCACCGTGTTCGAGAGCCGCAAGCAAGACAGACATATTCGCCTGAGCACCGCTGTGCGGCTGAACATTCGCATGATCGCAGCCGAAAAGCTGCTTCGCACGTTCGATAGCGAGGTTCTCGACAACGTCAGCAAACTCGCAACCGCCGTAATAACGCTTTGCAGGATAGCCTTCGGCGTATTTGTTAGTAAACACGGTGCCCATCGTTTGCAAAACGGCTTCGGATACAAAGTTTTCAGAAGCAATAAGCTCCAAACCATCGGTCTGACGACGAACTTCGTCATTGATGGCCCCGGCGATGATCGGATCGGTATCGGCAACGTTTGCGGTGAAAAAGTTGTTCATGATGTTCATATACTATCCAATCATCGTGCGAAATTCATCTTCGGTAAGAACTGTGACGCCAAGTGCCTCGGCTTTCGTCAGTTTCGATCCGGCACCTTCGCCGGCGACGACGAAATCGGTTTTCTTGCTCACGGACGAAGAAGTGCGGCCGCCGCGATCTTCGATAAGCTTGGCGGCTTCGTCGCGAGTGTAGTTTTCGAGTTTGCCGGTGAGGACGAAAGTCTTACCGACAAAGCGCTCGTCGAGAGCAGCAGTTGAAGCAGCGTCCATCTCCATCACGACGCCGACAGCTTTTAGATCTTTGACAAGTTGACGATTTCGTTCATCACGGAACCAGTTGTTGACGCTCTCAGCAACGATAGTTCCGATCTCAGGAACTGCGACAAGATCTTCGACCGTTGCTTCCGCGAGCGTATCGATCGAGCGGAAATGTTTAGCGAGAATCTTGGACGTGCGTTCTCCGACGTGCCGAATGTCGATGCCAAAAAGCAGGCGTTGCAGACCACGAGTTTTGCTTGAGGTGATCTGATCGACGAGATTAGAAGCAGATTTGACTGCCATTCGATCGAGACCGGCGATCTGTTCGACGGTCAGATCGTAGAGACCGGCGACGTCTGAAACCATGCCTTTGTCGACGAGCGTTTCGACAAGGACTTCGCCGAGACCTTCGATGTCCATTGCTTTTCGAGAGGCGAAGTAGAGAATGCGAGCCTTAGTTTTAGCAGGGCAAACGTCATTCGAACAACGGCGAACGGCCTCGCCTTCGGGCCTAATGGCGGGCGAATGGCAAACAGGGCATTCCGTTGGGAATACGAATTCGGTCTCGCTGCCGTCACGTTTTGACGGAACATTCGAAAGAACCTGAGGGATGATCTCGCCGCTCTTTTCGATGTTCACGTAATCGCCGATCTTGAGGTCGAGACGCTTGATCTCATCTTCGTTGTGAAGCGACGCACGCGACACGGTTGTGCCGGCGAGCAAGACAGGCTCGAGATTTGCCACCGGAGTTAAAGCGCCTGTTCGTCCGACCTGGATGGTGATATCGAGCAGACGAGTGGTCGCTTGTCGAGCCGGATATTTATAAGCGATCGCCCACCGCGGGGCTTTTGACGTTGTGCCGAATTCGTCCTGCAGAGCCGTCGAGTTGACTTTGACGACAACGCCGTCGATCTCATAATCAAGCGAGTCACGAACGGTTTCCATCTCATTGATGAACGTCGCTAGCTCATCAAAATTCGCACAGACGCGTCGATGCGGATTAACGTTGAAACCGTTGCGTGCGCACCATTCGAATACCGCAGCGTGGTTGGCGAACATCTTTTGGTTTCCGGCGTAACCGTCGTACGGAAACATGTCGAGCCGACGCGATGCGACGACTGCGGAATCAAGCATTCGCAACGTTCCCGAGGCGCAGTTTCGCGGATTGGCGAAAGTCTTTTCGCCCTGCATCTCGAGCTCGGCATTGATGCGGTCGAATTGAGTGCGCGATAGAAATACTTCACCGCGGATCTCAGCGTGAACGGGAGCATCGACCCTTAGTTTCAACGGTATGCTCTTGATGGTTTTAACGTTCTGCGTAACCTCGTCGCCCTGCGAACCGTCGCCGCGAGTCGCTCCGGTTGTGAGAATGCCGTTTTCGTAGTGCAGCGACACGGAAAGTCCGTCGATCTTCAATTCAGCGACATAATCAAGTTTGCGGCCCTCGGCAAGTTTTTCGCAGCGTTCTGTAAACGCCCGCAGTTCGTCGAGGCTATAGCTGTTGTCGAGCGACATCAGTGGCACCGTGTGAGTGAACGGCCGCAACGAATCGGCTTTGCCGCCAACACGCTGAGTTGGGCTGTCAGGCGTGATCAGATCGGGATGTTGGGTTTCGAGGGCCTTTAGCCGTTCGAGTAGCTGATCGAATTCAAAGTCCGAGATCTCAGGCTCGCTCTGCTGATAATAAAGAGCATTATGATGCTCGATCTCGGCTCTTAGCTTAATGATGTCTTCGTTTACGCTCATTTCGAGTTCATTCGCTCCGCGATCATGCGATGAAAATGGTGTGTACCTTGCTCACGTGTCGGCGAATATCGGCCACGCGAATAGAATCGCGATCGAATACCTTTTTGGACGCTCTCGACTACGGCTTCGTCCTCTAATTCTACCGTATCAAGGTTCGCTCCTGCTCCTGTGTCAACGAGTGTCTCATCGGTTACGTAAGTTAGGAACTCGACAACGGTCTTCGATGGCGAAACAGGTCGAACTACATTAACCGAAATGCCCCAAGGATAGAAGTTGAACATCAAGTTTGGGAATAAAAACAAATAGCGAGCTGCGATCTCGCCTGAAGCGTCGTAGCCCGTTTGCAAACTTGAATACCGAAAGGTTCCAGTCGTGTATGTTCCATAATCGACTACAGCATTGAGCCCTTGATGGACGTAGGGAATATGAAAGCCCTCAAGGTAATTCTCGCAGTACAGTGCCCAATGAGCGTTGACCTCGAATTCGCGTCTTTCGGTGAATCTTATCGAATCAGAATCCAGATCGCTGATCTGTGAAAATGCATCGTTTGAAATTTCGACAAAATCTTGGGAGTGATTCAACGATGTGAATAGAAAGCCGTTCCAATCGCACAGCGGCAATTCGGTCAAGTTATCATCATCGCAAGGGAAGTTCTCGACGCCTTCAAACTCGGGCATAGATAGAAACTTTCCATCGAGCGAAAATCGCCGACCGTGATAGCCGCATCGGATAAGATTGGCTTGGCAAGGCTCTTCTACAAGTAGTTTGCCGCGGTGTGTGCAAACGTTCGAAAGACAGCGAAGCTGATCGCTGTCATGCGAAAGCAGCAACTGTTCGCTCAGAAAATGAGGAAGCAAATTGACAGGCGTTAAGCCAAGGAATTCTGATTTATGACCGAGAAATTGCCAAGAATTAGCAAATAGCTTTTCCTTAGAAAGTTCGAAATATTGCAGATCGGTATAGAACCCGGACGAGAGAGTCTTGGCGTTTCTGATATCAGGATCGATCTCAAATTCTGCCATACGTCAGTCTTTATAAAGCAAATATGCCGGCTGACGTTCGTCACGGTGAAATCCGCGGCAAACCATTCCCGATGCAAAGGCAGTTTGAAACTCTTTTCTGATCCGTAGTTGTTCGAATCGTGCGTTTTCAACACTTAGGTCAACAATGCCCTGCCAATCGTTCATTATTTGCACCTTCGCCATTGGTTCTCGTTGGTCTATATATCGTTCGCCTCGTGCCAACGCTATTACTTTTGGGCTCTGAAGATCCCATTCGGCGAATAATCGGTCACTTGCGAGTCCGATCGGTGTGTTTGGAGCAGTGGTATAGTCAGTTCCGTAGAAATCTTCCTGGATCTCGCTGATCGTGGCGCCGAGTTTCTCGAGATTAAAATACGCATTTCGTGCTTTTATAGGCTCAAATGTCCATTTGATGTATCGAACACCTTCGGAGAGTGCTCGATCTCGTTGGGCCCACTTAAGCTTGCCGCCGATGCCATGACTTTGATACTCGCCGAGTACGGCCGTCATATGCGAATAAAAAGCTCGCTCACCTCGTAGAAACGCAGGAACACTAAGTCCAAAACCGATTAATCTGTCGCCATCGTAGGCGCCGAGACTAAATCCGCCTGCATTCTTGGTGACGATCAGGTGCCTTACCGGTGACAACTCGACCTCCGGTAACGCAAATACATCCCGTTGCAATTGCACGCAATCGGCAAGCTCGTCTAAGGTCACACACTCACGAATTTTTATCTCGATCGACATTTTACGTAAAAGCAATGCTAACAAAATGCCGTCTTTAACGCTAAAATAGGGTCTTAACTTTTGGGTCGAATATCTGCTATCATTTACTTTGAGCCTGCGACGGCTCGATCTCACCACAAGCACTCGATAATGACACCGCAATCTGCACTTGAGATATCAGGAAATTTCCTGACGCATCCGTTTGCCGAGCTTGCCGCTGAGATCCGCGAAGCCAAGCTCGACGGCAGTTTGCGGTGCGCATACGGTGAGACGAAGTGCATCTTTTATTACAAGAAAGGAAGACTCAGGTTTGCTGTCTCGAATCAACGTGCCACTCGGCTATTCGATATCCTGCTGAGACGCGGGCGACTGACCCAGGCAGACCTAGCGAAGATCCCAAACTTTCAAAATGATTTTGAGTTGACGGCGTTTTTAGAAGATACGAACTTTTTGTCCAAAGAGGATGTGTCCAAGTTGTTCGTCGAACAGATCGAATCGATCATGATCCAAACGCTTGCTTGGCCGGACGGCAAGTGGACGTTTACTCCTTTGGCTCGGCTTCGCGATGGCGTCGAGTTTGATATCAAGGTTCGAAAGGTACTTGTTGACTTTGCGAGAATCCTGCCGGTGCCGACTGTTTTGCGACGATTTCGAAGCCTCAATGAAGAGTTCCAACTAGGTGACAAACTCGGGCGAGAGATCGATCTGCAAAAGCCGGAAGTGATGTTGCTTGCTCGATTTAATGCGGACGCACAAACGGCCACCGACGCGATCGCAAGTTCAGGTCTTGACGAGAGCGACGCTATAAAGGTGTTGTATACATTGTGGCTTGGTGGATACCTTGTCCGAAAGGAATGGAATCCGGCATTCAGTGATATGTCTATCGCGAATATGCTTGGCGCGAGGTTGGAACTGAAACAAGAGGCAAAAGTCGCCGTGATCGCTGCCCCTACGGAGAAACCGAAGACTGTTGACGTGGTCGAACCGGAGCCCGCAAAGCCTGTCGTAGTGATCTCGGTCGACGAGTATCTCGAGCGTGCTGAAGGCGCAGTAACATTCTACGATCTACTTGGCGTTGATTCGAAAGCGGACATCGGCGAGATCAAGCGAGCTTATTTCTTCCTAGCCAAACAGTTCCATCCCGACCACTTTCACAAGTCAGGCGATGAGATTCTCAAGCGAGTGCAAGCGGCGTTCACGCAACTAGCTCAGGCTCACGAGACGCTTCGCAGCGAAAGCGGTCGTGAAACATACGATTTCAAGGTCCGCAAGGAGCTCGCCGACAGGGAGAAACGAGAGAATGCAAGGAGCGGAGGCACCTATGAGGAACTTACGGTGCAAATGCAACAAGCCGCGGAAAGTTTCGATCACGGATTTAATTTACTTATGGACGGCAATGCGTCAGCCGCCGAGACATTCTTGGCAAGAGCGGCACACTTTGCACCAAAGAATGCAAAGTATCATGCATATTATGGCAAAGCACTGTCTGCAAATGAAAAGCACCGGCACAAGGCGGAAGCTGAGTTGCAGGCTGCGATCAAACTCGACGGAAACAATCCTACTTTCCGTCTGATGCTTGCAGAGTTCTTCATCCAAATGAACCTAATGAAGAGAGCCGAGGGCGAACTTAACCGACTTCTAGCTATTTTCCCGAGCAATCGCGAAGCTCGCGATATGCTGGCTGAGATCACCAGATAGATATTGATACGGTCAGCACTTGATATTTTGGTTCAACAAAAGCCAAACTAATAACAGTGGCAGCAATAGCATTGAACGAGGTAAGCGTTGATCCTTCACTCATCGAAGCGGCATCCGATTGCGATGAGTTCGAAGGCTTTTCATTCGGGCATTCGCGTCGATTGGCCGAACGTGCCAACGAGCTCGCGATAGAACTCGGACTGAACGAACATGATCGAAGTGTTCTACAGCAAGCGGCTTTAGTGCGGAATATCGGAGCTCGGATCATGGGACGTGACTACATCCAAGCCGCTCGCATACTTACGTCCGAGGAGCGCATCGATCTTCAGCGTCATCCCGTAATCGGGGAACAAGCGGCGTCAAAACTTGGGCTTGGTCGCGGAGTTCAGCTAATTGTTCGCTGGCATCACGAGTATTGGAACGGCAGTGGATATCCTGATCGTCTCGAAGGCCAGCAAATCCCAATGGCAGCCAGACTTTTGCGAGTTGTAGATACATATTTTTCACTAACGAGTTCAAGACCGTTTCGAGCAGCTATGTCTGACGAAATGGCTCGAAAGCATATGATCGATTGGGCCGGCATCGAATTCGACCCGGCGGTAGTTGCAGCATTTCTTGCGCTGCCTCAGGCTGAAACCGAAGTGCAGGAGGTCGCGGCTTAAATGTTAACCAGCTCTCAAAGTGTTCCAAAATGGGTCCAAGCGTTTGAGCTTAATGTCTTGCGGCGTCAAGAGTTTTGTTCGATGGCAATACCTTTCTCTCCTGAATCGGCTCTCGGCGCCTATATGAAGAGAATGAACGTTCGTGTAGCGGCAAACGATGTTCTTCGATCGAATGAAGTTCGTTGCACAGCACAGATCGCTAATTCAGCGTATTCATTGACGAGCGATGACATTGATATCGTTCTCGAAGATGTCTATGTTCCCGGTTATCGGCTCGACAATCCGTCGCTAATCAGTTGGTTTTCCGAGACTGACGCCTGGTGGTTTGATAACATCAGACGAAATATCGACCGATTGCATATGCCGGTCGCTCGCGCAATTGCGTCAAAATTGGCGATCGATGTCGGCCGATATGTTTTTTCGTTTACTGACGAAACGCGGCAACTTCGACAGCCGTTGTCCGTCGCATTTAGACGGCTTTGGTCGGTCGAACCTGATGCCGGAAACTATGTCGTTCCAACCTTGGTCACTTCTACTACCGCCGAAGAAATGATCATCGACGGCCGTGTTATCGAGAACTATAGCGACCTTCTGTTCCTACGACTGCCCGAACCCCACGTCGGGACTGCGCGCGAATCGCTCGGTGGCAATGCCTGGGCAGAAGAATGGCTTCGTGGCGGCGACAGCTTTTGGGATGAGGTTGAATCGACGCTTTCGTCCCGTATCGGCGGGCCGACCGCGACACGTTCGCAGTATCTCAGAATGTTGGATCAGCTCTTGGGACGAGCGTCGAACTTCAAGAAATGGTCGATCACGATGATGGAATACGGCTTTCTAACTTCTCAAGACATTGTCGATGTCGTCGCCGAACATCGGCGTGTCGATTCGGTCTTCACGAAAGACCTTTCGGAACTCACCGGAGCCAAGGCTGTGATGATCACAGCCTAGAGCCCGTCGCGTCTTCCTCGCTGTCTGATAAACCAAACAACGCCGGCCATTGCGGATAAGACACCGGAGATGATCGTCAATGTCTGAGGCGTCATTACGAACATCAAGCCGCTGGCTGCATAGCTTACCAATCCGAACACCGTTAATTCGGCTCCGCGATCGAGTGTCGATATTCGCCCTCGGATCTTGTCGGGCAAACTTCGCTGGAACATCGTTTCGTGAACCGCATATTCGATTCCGACGATCGCTCTCGATATAAAAACGAAAAACGAAAAGAACCAGAACGACGGATAAAGTGCACCGACCGAAAACAATATTCCGTGAATAATCAGAGACCAGCCGATAAATTCGTATTGACCTTCACGAATATCAAGCCATCTCGAAACGCGATGAGCCAACAGCATTCCGACCGACAGCCCTAAGCCGGCGGCTGCCCACAGCAAGCCCACAGCCAGATCGGGATTCCACTGTTGCGTTTCTGCGAAGTAAACGCCACCGAGTCGTTCGAAGATCACGTTGATCGCTCCACCGCCGACCGCCCAGATTACGTTTATGAGCAGAATGGTCAGTGCGAAGTGATTTGTTACCGAATAGACAACACCTTCTTTCAGCTCGGTCCAAAAAGGCTCCCGTTTTGTCTTGTCAGCCATGCGGACTGCGGTCTCGTCGTCGCGGGTCGCTTCTTCAGGAATCAGCCAGACGGTGTATGCCGAGACGACAAACGAAATAGCATTGATTATGAAAGCCGCTTGGTAACCGACAGCGTACGCAGCTACGCCGCCAAGAGCAGAGCCGACCGCCATCAGCACAAACCGCGATGTGAACATCAACGCCGTGCCCGCGAGTAGTCCTTCTTTGCCGGTCAGGTTCGGTGTCACCGCATTCTTCGCACCGTCGAAGAAAGCACCTGAAACATGAAGCAAAACGGTCGCGAGGTACGCGATCCAAAGGTCGTCGGGATCATTTACAAACAGAAATGACAACGCTATGGCGGCTCGAATCAAATCGGTCGCCAACATCACCGTTCGCCTCGAAAATCTGTCTACAAATGTTCCGGCGATCGGCGAGGCGATCGCAAAGGGCAGTAATCTTGCCAAAAAGAAAAGCCCCGCCGCCATTGGCGACGCATCGGAAACAAGACGCACCAATCCAAGGCCGGCGATAAAGTTGAACCAGTTCCCAAGCTCGGAAATAAATTGTCCGGCGAGAAGTTTACGGAAATTACGATTTCCGCGGATCAACTCACCGTACGTTAGCGACTGCATAATATTATCTGTGCAAAGAAATTGCCCGCTCTGTTCTTTCTAGAGCGGGCATCTCGAAATAATCTGTTACCAAAGATCATTTACATTTCGAATATCCGCAATCTCGACACGAATCGCATCCTGACGCATGTTCGAGTTGTCCGCTACATTCAGGGCATTCGCCTATCATTGACGACATTCCGCTTGTCTCGGTCGCCAGCGATTTGTTTAATTGCCGTTCGCTTTCGGGCAAGCCTTGCAGTCTGCGACCGACCAACATCAAGCATTCTGCTACGGCCTGTTCCGGCGATGTCAGCAGACGTTCGTTGAACCAAACTGCGTGTGTCGATGTGACCTTGTTCAGGCTATGAGCGACCTCTTTCGCATCAAACCCGCCGCGAAGCATCTTCGACGCAAGCAATCCAACGCCAGGACTTATCGGCCCGGCACAGAATATCTCACGAATACTAACGCCGTCGTGATTGACTGTAACGTAAAGATTCTGCCCTTCGAAAGGGATACGCCAGGTTGAGCCTTGGAGTTCGCGGGGACGCTCGACGCGAGTAGAGGAGTCGGGGAGTTGGGGAGTTGGGGAGATTGACGAGCCAGCGAAAGCGTCTCCTTCACTCCCCAATTCCTCCACTCCCTTACTCGGTTCAGACTTCATCGCATTGAGCACCTGCCCCTCACGGCTGCCGTCGCGGTAGTAGCTGACCGCTTTGCAGCCGAGCTGCCGAGCAAGATGGTAAAGCTCATCGACTGACTCTACGGTATCGTCTTTTGCGCCATTACACGTTTTTGAGATCGCGTTATCGACGTGCTTCTGAGCCGCCGCAAGCACCTTTACATGCTCGAGCGATTTGATCTCCATCGCCGAAATGAAGTGCGGTGGTAGTTCACTTTCATGCTCGACCACATATTCGGCGGCAGCCTTGATCGAATCTTCATCGGTTTGATCGACTGTCATTCCGAGAGCTTCGGCAGCGGCAGTGTGAACATAAGTTCGCGTACCAAGCGTATCTTGGCGGACGTATGCCCACGAGAAATTTGGCTCGATGCCCGACGAAGTCTCTGCTACTAGCGATATCGTTCCTGTAGGAGCAATCGTCGTAACCTCGTAATTTCGCGGTGTCAGCGGAATATCACGAGGAATGCCGATGTCCTCGTAGATGAATTTCGCATATGCATCGCGATTGGCTTCGAATTCAGGGAACGAGCCTTTCTCGCGGCCGAGCCTAAGGCTAGCAAGCCATGATTCGCGTCGGACAAAGCCCATAACGCGTTCCATCAACTGCATTGATTCCTCGCTGCCGTATGTCACGCCAAGCCGCAAACAAAGATCTGCGTAGCCCATGATCCCAAGGCCGACAGGACGCGTGCGTTTCACGATATCGTCGATCTCAGGCAGAGGGAAATAGCCCGCATCAACAACGTTATCCAGGAAACGAGTGCATAGCTGAGTGACGTTTGACAGGCGTTCCCAATCGACAGTGCCTTCGCCATCCGATGTCTTTGTATAAAACTTAGCAACGTCGATCGAGCCTAGATTGCACGAATTATTGAAATGCAACTGCTGCTCGCCGCACGGATTACAGGCGTAGATCGGCCCCATCGACGCCATCATATGATTGTGACGGTTTACTTCGTCGATAAAGATGATGCCGGGCTCGGCGTATTTGTGGGCCGAAGCGATAATGCGATTCCAAATGTCAGGTGCGAAGACCATTCCCGGGATCGGCGGCTCTTCGATAATGCAGTCGGTCAGATCGGCCGTCTCGAATGCGAGTTTGTCCGCAAATGTCGCCGTCGAACCGTCCGGCCGACGATATACAACATAGTCCGCACCGGTCGCGGCATCCCAAACGGATTGGGTCCATGGCTCGCCCTTGAATTCGGTCTGAAACCATGTTCCGCTATCGACAGAGTCCATAAAGAGATCGGTGACCGTTACTGAAATGTTGAAATTCGTCAGGCTCGTCTGATCGTTCTTTGCATGAATAAAGCGAAGAATATCAGGATGCGTGACGGCGAGAATTCCCATATTCGCACCGCGACGAACGCCGCCTTGTTTCACGACCTCGGTCGTCTGGTTGACGATGTTCATGAACGAAACCGGTCCCGAAGCCACGCCTCGTGTCGAATTCACCATCGACCCCGCCGGACGCAAAAATTCGTAAGTCATGCCCGTGCCGCCGCCAGTTTGGTGAATGATCGCAACGTTTTGTGCATGCTCCATGATTCCCTCGATCGAATCGGGAACATTGAGTACAAAACACGCTGCGAGTTGGCCTTTGGGTTTACCTGCATTTACAAGACAAGGTGTATTTGGCACGAATTCGCGGGCCAACATCACCGATGTCATTTCGTTGTAAAACTCATTCTGCTTGATAGGATCGGTCTCAGCTCGCGATACGTGGCCGACAACTCGACGGACGATATCGTTCCACGTTTCAAGCGGTTCGCCGTGTTCGTCTTTTAGTGCGTAGCGCTTTGCGACGACCTTTTGGGCGTTCAGGCCAAGCGGAGCGTATTCGCGTTGCGGTGCTACGCCGAGATTTCCGGCGGACGTTTCGGTAGCGGCAATTCGGTCGTAATTGGAGTCAAAAGCGGCACTCATATTAGCAGATTCTCCTAGGCTAAGGGCGTAACTTCATTTTAACATTTGGCTCCTCAAAGAGGAACTCAAACCGGTCAAAGACAACGAATTTTCCTCTGAATGGCTGTTTTCCGCAACCAAGATAAAGCAACCGAAGTCTAGCCAAACGGGCGTCTAAAGTCAACAATTATTTTCTACCATATATTGTGTTAAGTTCAACTATTACAACAACTGAGAGTGTAAGTTAAAGTAACAGTTCAACTTGGGTCATTT
Organism: uncultured Acidobacteriota bacterium; assembly: GCA_937871585.1. Classification (GTDB taxonomy): domain Bacteria; phylum Acidobacteriota; class Blastocatellia; order Pyrinomonadales; family Pyrinomonadaceae; genus OLB17. The sequence goes on from CALMPJ010000242.1 coordinate 19,493, forward strand.
GACACCTTGCTAATAAAATTCCGAAACTATATCGAATGGACAGACTATCCAAAGCCATTGCCGCCGACGGCACGGTTCGCGTAATTTCGGCTATCACGACCGATACTGTTACCGAGGCATTTAGACGGCATCAAACATCCCCGACCGCGACCGCAGCTTTGGGTCGAACAATGACCGGGGCCGTGTTGCTCGGAGCAAGTTTCAAAGATGTAGATCGCCTGACTATCAAAGTTGAGGGCGACGGACCGCTTGAATCGATCATTGCAGAGGCAACCGCTGGCGGCGGGCTTCGCGGTTACGTGCATAACCCGCAAGCTGATCTGCCGCCGAACGAAATTGGCAAATTCGACGTTCGCGGCATTGTCGGAAACGGAATGTTTCACGTCATTCGCGAGTCCGGCTATGAACTCGGTATTAATACCGAACCGTACATCGGCTCTGTGCCGATCGTCTCCGGCGAGATCGGTGAAGACCTCGCCTTTTACCTCGCAAATTCCGAACAAATTCCGTCCGCTGTCATGGTCGGCGTGTTGCTTCAGAATCAAGAGCCGTATGTCGCTGCCGCGGGCGGCGTACTTGTCCAGATGATGCCCGGAGCAAACGAACATATCATCACGATGATCGAGGACACGATAAAACATGCTCCGCACGTCACGAAACTTGTCTCTGAAGGTGCCACACCTTCTGATCTGATCAGAGAAGCCCTAGGTATCATCGAATTTGAGGTTCTCGAAGAATCGGATCTCGCATTCAAATGCACTTGCTCGATGGAACGTGCGCGATCGATGGTCGCGTCCGTTGGACGTGACGAGGTTGCTTCGATGCTTGCCGAAGACAAACAAGCGACGATGACGTGCGGATTCTGTAACGAGCATTACACGTTAGGCGAAGCGGATCTGGTTGAAATTTTGAACGAGCTGCAAACCAATGTCTGAACTAAACGCCTTTCTTGTCGAGGCTGCAAACGACGTAGAATCTGAGCTTGAACAGTTGCTTCCGCGGGCTGATGTCGAGCCAGTCCGATTGCATTCGGCGATGCGCTGGAGCATGTTCGCGGGCGGCAAACGGTTTCGTCCGGCGCTTGTGTTTGCCGCTGGCGAAGTTTTCGGAGCCGAACGTTCCCACCTTCGTAGCACAGCCGCTGCGATCGAGATGATCCACACGTTTTCGCTTATCCACGACGATCTGCCGGCGATGGACGATGACGATCTGAGGCGCGGTAAACCTACGTGTCACAAGCAGTTTGACGAAGCGACCGCTATCCTCGCAGGCGACGCTTTGCAGGCGATGGCTTTCGGGGCGATAGCTGAGGATGAGACACTTGGCCACGACATTCGTGTACGTCTGATCAAGGGCCTAGCCGCCGCTTCGAGCACGCCCAAGGGCATGGTTGCCGGGCAGCAGCTCGACCTGGAAGCCGAGAATTCAGGGGACTCGAACATCGACATTGAGAATATTCATCGCCTGAAAACAGGTGCATTGATCGAATACGCTGCGATCGCCGGTGCCGTTATTGGCGGAGCGACCGGCGGCGAACTCATCGCTATTCACCAATATTCATCTAATATCGGTCTTCTTTTTCAAATAACGGACGATATCATCGATGTTGAGCAGCCGTCCGAAGTGCTCGGCAAGACTGCAGGCAAGGATGTTGCATCGAACAAGGCGACTTTCGTTAGTCAACTAGGCATCGAAGGTGCGCGAAAGCATGCCGCAGATGTCGAAGCTCGCGCAATCGCCGCGCTCGACGGCATATCCGCCGACGTTTCGCTGCTGACCGCGATCTGCCGCAGCATCTCAACACGCGTAAATTGATGACAGTCGGGAATTTGCCGTCGATTCGCTCTATCTCTAAATCTTGACGCCGAGTGCCATATGTCAGGATCGATCTCGATAAACAAGATTAGCGTTGCTTCAGTGATCGCCATTTGCGCGGCGATCGTTGTCCTGTTTGCTCCTGTTTTGGCGAAGCTCGGCATCGACCTTTGGAACGACGAGAATTATTCGCACGGCCTGCTGGTACCGTTCGTCATCGCATTTATTGTGTGGCGAGAGAAAGATCGTCTCGCGAATATGGCGTTTGCTCCGGCAAAGGTCTTTGGCCTGTTCGCGATCGTCGGTGCGATCTTGATGCTGCTTGCCGGAACCGTCGGGGCCGAGCTATTTACACAGCGTGTTGCGCTGATCGGAACACTCATCGGCGTAACGCTATATCTCGCTGGCTGGCGTTGGCTGACAGTGCTGGCAACGCCATTGGTGTTACTATTCCTGTCAATTCCGATACCGCAAATTTTATTCAACAAGATCTCGTTTCCGCTGCAATTATGGGCGTCGCAGATCGCGGTTTGGGTTATCCGACTTGTCGAAGTTCCGACCTTGCGAAAGGGAAATGTCATCGACATTTTGCCTCGCGGAGCCACGCAAACTATCTCGCTCGAAGTCGTCGAAGCCTGTAGCGGAATTCGCTCGTTGATGACGCTCGTTGTGCTAGGTCTTGTGCTCGGCTACTTTACTCGCGTTGATGAAAAAGACGAACTGCGATTCGGGATGTTCTCGGGCCGCGACCTTGTTCGTACCGTCATTTTGATGGTTGCCGCTGTTCCGATCGCGATGATAACTAACGCCGGCCGCGTTGCGGCAACAGGCGTCGGAGCCTATTATTACGGCATTTCTGCGACCGAAGGCCTCGCTCACGATATTTCGGGAATGCTCGTTTTCGTCGCGGCACTTGCAATCCTATTGGTGCTGAACATCATTCTCAAACGCTTTTTCTCTAAGGGCGATGCGACGCCGTCCGAGTTTACTCAAAACGCCGAACGAGCGGTGCCGTCGATCGTACCGATATTCGTTTTGATGGTCGTCGGGGCGTTGGCTGTCAACTGGTTCGCGTTCAGGCCAGAGCTTGCTCCTGAGCGTCAAAAACTGTCTGGACTGCCGACAAAACTTGGCGACTGGAGCCAGCGTGGTGACGAGATCAAGTTCGAAGAATCGGTCGAGGCCGTGCTTCGCACCACCGATTATTCGATGCGCGAATACACCATGCCCGACGGTCGTATCGGCAATATTTACGTCGGCTATTACGCCACGCAGCGGACCGGCGCGACGTATCACAGCCCGCAAAATTGCCTGCCCGGAGCCGGTTGGGTGTTGAGCGAACCGCAACGCATCGAGATCACTCGCGGCGACGGAACAAAGTTCACGGCAAACCGCTACATCATCGAAAACGGCATCTACCGCGAGGTGATGATCTACTGGTACCAAGGCCGCGGCCGCATCGAGGCGAGCGAATATCGCGACAAACTCGGCACCGTCATCGACAGCGTCACACGCCGCCGCAGCGACGGCTCGATGGTCCGCGTTATGACTTCAGTAGGTCATGACGAAAAAGAATCGCTCGCCGCCGCTTCGGATCTGGCTTCAAAATTAGCTGATCAACTGTCGCCATTTATTCCGGAATAGTTCTTGTTGAAACTTCCTGCCCCAATTGGCTGGCTTTATCGTTTATCGTTCCAATCTGATCGCACCTAAACCACATAGAATCAACCGTTTGCGAGAAAAATCTGCGCTGGCCTCAAAAACACAACCCGAATCCGCGAAAAAACCATAACGAATACTTATAGTGAAGGTCTAATTGCACTGTTTAGTACACTTAGACGATCATCATTTTCAAAGATCAAGTCGCTGTTGCGACTATTTAGTAATGTAGCATAGATGCAACGTAACGTCAAGATTTTTGTTTTGGCGCTCCGTCTGAATCAGGCCTCGCGGCAAAAGACAGTAAGGAAGGCGGCCAACGGCCCCTCTCTTAGTTTCGGCTTGGACAACTAAGTTCGCACCAAAGAGCGGGAGCTTTGCTCACTTTCCTTACTGTCTTTGGTCGAAGGATCAAGCTGCCCAATAGCGAGGTCCATGACGGATCGTAAATTATTGAGCCACGAACAGACACGAACCGACACGAATGCGAAGAATTCTTTTGTTTGTGCCTAGTTCGTGTCCGTTCGTGGTTTATCCGATCCGTGGATTGTCGCCCGATGCCCGTTCGCAAAAGACGCTCACGGGCCGGTCTCCGTCGGTTGAATGGCAGTTGTTCGGCGAAGCATAGCGTTCGCCGCTCGGCGAGTGAGGCATAGCCTTGATCGCGCTGCTATCGCGGCGGAGCGCCGACACTCTTGTCGGCTTCTTTGGATTGGCGAGCTGGCTTATCGAGTCACGGCGTGTTCGCGTCGAAATGACGCTCATGCCGACAAGAGTGTCGGCACTCCAGGGAGAAAGAGCCGACAAGAGTGTCGGCACTGCGAAAATTCTCACAAAATCTCTGAAATCCTATCTTTATTGCGTCTATTTCTCTAATGCCGGTTAGAAACGCCGAGGTTTGGTGGGTCTAACTTGTTGAAAAATAAAAGTTTGGAAGAAATCGAGGAATTTGCCTTTCTTGATAACGGAAGAACACGCTGCGTTGGTTGATGCGATCTTGAATGCCCCTTTTAGATCGATAACAACAAACGAAAAACAGCGAACAGCAATACATAAGATATGCGATCACAAGAGTGCCCTAATTCACGCCTTTTTTCATTTACCGTAACAATATTGGTATTTGCGAGCGTCATGCTTAGTGCGTGCGGGTTTTCGACTTCGAGGCTCGTGGCCAAGGGCGAAGAGCATCTGGCGAAGCGGAAATTTCACGATGCGCTGATGCAGTTTCGTGCGGCGGTCGAGTCTGATGAGAGTTCGGCAGCGGCACATTGGGGCATGGCTCGTGCGCTAGAGAATCTCGGGCATTTCAACGATGCTCTCGACGAACTCCGCAAGACGGTCGAGCTTGACGAAAAGAATCTCCACGCGAAAGCGAAGCTTGGCAACTACTTCCTGCTGGTCAAGCCGCCGCTCATTACCGAGGCCGAATCGTTCCAGCGACAGATCATCCTGATGGACCCGAACTTTGTTGAGGGCCATATTTTGGAGGCTTCGATACTTGCGGTGCAGAACCGTCCTGAGTCTGACGTTGTTGCAAAAGTTAATGAAGCGATCGCGATCGACCCTTCGCGAGTCGAGACGTACATAAGCCTTTCCCGGTATTACGTCACAAAAGAGAAATACAACGAAGCCGAAGCCGCTCTCAAGCGAGGCATCGAGGCAAGCCCGATGCGTGCTCTTGGCATCATCGAATATGGCCGTTTCCTGAACTATGCAAGCCGCTCGGCCGAGGCCGAAGCTCAGTTTGCAAAAGCTGTCGAACTTGAGCCGCTATCGATCGAGGCGCACGAGGCTTATGCACAGCATTTCACGCTTGCTAAGAAATTAGACAAGGCCGAGGCGGAATATCGCCGTTTGATCGAGATCCAGGACAACAGCCCTGAAAGCCGTTTGGAACTCGCGAATTTCTTTGAGCAAACACAGCGTCCGGCCGATGCGATCACCGTATTGAACGAGATCATTGCCGGAACGCCTGAGTATGTTCGTGCACGCTACAAGCTTGGCCAGATCTATCTCGTGCAGAAAGATCCGGCGAAGGTGAACGAGCAGCTAACTGAGCTGTTTGCCATCAACGACAACGACGTTGAGGCGTTCATGCTGCGTGCCCGACTGCGATTGCAGGAAAGCAAGCCCGACCAGGCTGTCGAGGACCTCAACATGGTTCTCAAGAAATTCCCGTCGCATCGCGATGCTCTTTATGCGATCGCTCAGGCGAAACTTTCGATCGGACAGGTCGATCAGGCTCGTGCCTTTATGGCAGACGTCGAGCGTTTTCATCCGAATTTCCTTCGCGTCGGTCTGTTGAAGATACAAGCCGAGATCGTCGAGGGCAAAACCGAAGCTTCGCTGAAAGCAGCAAATGAGTTGCTCGAAAAGGTCCGCATTGCGACACCAAATGCAGAGACAGGCGTCGTCGCACTACACGAACTCCAGATCAAAGGCTTGACGGCCAAAGGCCTCGCCAATCTTGAGTTAAAGAAATTTCCCGAAGCACAGGCCGACCTGGAGAACGCTTTACGGTTCGCTCCTGATTCGTCTGCGGCGCTGGTCAATCTAGCCAAGCTCCACACGGCGAAGAACGAATTGCCAAAAGCGACGGAGCTTTATGAGCAGGCGTTGAAGGTCGATGCACAAAGCTATGACGCGATGGCTGGGTTGGTCAACATCATGATCCGCACCGGCGAGACGGCAAAGGCTCATTCGAAGATCGCATCTTTGATCGAGCGTAACGCAGGCCGTGCCGACATGCTCGCGTCGCTTCATTATTTGAAGTCAGACGTGTTCTCGGCTGAGAAGAACGTCGCTCAGCAGGAGGCGGAACTGCTGCAGGCCATCTCGCTTGACGAGAATTTCCTGCCCGCATATGCTTCGCTGGCGTCGATATTTGTTGCGAGAAACGAGATCGAACAGGCAGTTTCGCAGTTCAAGACGATCGCAACGAAGAAGCCTTCGGCTCCGGTTTACACGCTGCTTGGCATTCTCGAAGATTCGCGTTCGACCACCGCCGCTGCTGAGGAATGCTACCGCAGAGCAATGAGCCTCGATCCCGAAACGCCGATCGCCGCAAACAATCTCGCGTGGCTGATCGCCGAGAATCAAGGGAATTTGGACGAGGCTTTGCAGCTTGCAAATGTCTCGGTTGCTAAGGGCCCAAATGTCGCCGGCTACTACGACACACTCGGCTGGGTTTATTACAAAAAGGGACTCTATTCGCCTGCGGCAAAGCAGATTCGCAAGGCCATTGAGCTTGAGGAAGCTAACGGCAAGGTAGCCGATCCGGCATATCGCCAGCGTTTGGGCGTAGTAATGGCGGCATCGGGAGAGAAAGCGTCGCTGTAATTGAAACGAAATGAACACGCTGCCAACAGTATTAGACCTAGCAATAGGGACAGCATTTACTGAAATGCCCGAGGCATTGAGCTTGTTGATATTGAGCGTCGGATTGATCGCGATGGCGGGCGTGCTGAGATGGATATTTACGAAATTTGACGTCATCGAGACGACGGTTGAGAACAAAGCGAAATAGGTTACGGATATGAATCGAGAATTCAGACAACGCAGTGCCGGCGAGCTGATCGGCATCATCAAGCGGCAAAAATGGATGATACTGCTGCCGGTGCTGACCTTTACGGCGGCGATCGGATACGTTGTTTACCATCTGCCGTCGATCTACGAATCGACTTCGCTGCTCACGGTCAAGCCGCCGACGATCTCGCAGACTTTGGTACAGGCATTGAGCAATGAAGACCTTTCGCAGCGTTTGCAGA
>CALMPJ010000243.1 GCA_937871585.1 uncultured Acidobacteriota bacterium
TCCAGCTCTTTTGGATCCTTATTATCTTTTCTCCATTTTTCCCAAACCAACCTCATTAGCGAATGACAGGTTGTAATTCGCCCGCATTCGACAAGTATCTTGATCTGATCCTCGTTTAACCAGAGAACCGTTGGAACTCTGCCAGCAGCTTTTGAGACTCGAACCATTCGCGTATTTACACTTATATCGGGATCATATTTCTTAAGCTTTTCAATTTCGGCGTTCGCTTCAATGTCATAGATCAGACTAAAACAGTTTTTTCCGAAAAGAAGATTTCGACGTGTGGTTTTATTCGTTGCGTTAATAACCGTCTTCATGTTTAGGTCACGTATCCTTTTCATAAAGATATTGAACAGCAGAACTCTAGCCGATGAAAGCCGAGTTGAAAAGAGCGAGCGAATGTCTGCAATCTTTAAGTCTTGTAAAAGTTTCCATATGGGAAACTGACATCCGAGAATTTCCGGTGAACGCAGGATATATCTTAGATATGCGAGTGAAATAAGACTTGTGCCAGAAACGGCGATTGAAAATAGTGCGACGATTTCGGTCGCAACAAACCGAAAAATAGGTACCGATTGGAAATTCGCCATAGCAAAACCGAAAAGTGACAAAGAACAGAAGAAAATTGCGCTCAAAAAAAGAACAGAACCTTGGAAAGCAGCATTGACAGACACACCGGTTGAGCGTTCTGAGATTTTGTGTTCAAGTAGGATGTCAGCTTTCTGAGTAGTGTCGGAAATCAAGACAAATTCAAATGGGATTACTGGTAGGTCATCTTTCTCTTCTCGATCCTCGTAAGTTGACATCAATCCGGAAACTCCTTGATTGTCAAATATGCCCCCGTCCATCAATGGCAACGATCGGCATCCATTCGCGTTCTTTCCAAAAGGTAACTTTGATCTTTCACTATCAGGAATGTGAAAGTCGTCAGGGAAACGCATGGGTTCGAATGCTCCTGGAAAACAAGACGATGACGCCACGACATCCGAAAGCCTTATTGAGTCCTGAATAGATCTATCGGTTATGTTGTATGAATTGTTACCGAAAACAAGTCTATTGTTGTTTGACACCCGAAAACGAAATCCTAATCCTGAGCGGAATTCCGTTACATTAAAAATGAGGTCAACAAATTTATTCGTTTCGATTGCTCCTTCTTTTAGGTCTTTAATCGTCTTCTTATGTGTAAGGTTCTCCTCATATATCCCCGCTGCTGCTCTTATCAGGCTCATATCGTTCTTTTGTGTGGGGAACCGCATCTTTGTTATGTCAGCGAGAGCCTTCTTTACAACATTATTTTCAAGCATGAATTTCTGAAAACCCGCTGAGAAGTCCTCGAAACGCTCATTATCCGAGCGTGATAAGACAAACTTCATCGCAACAATCGTACCGCCCGACGCCGTAGACAAGTACTTTACACGATCAAGCATCCCGAGCTCGTGTAACATGGTTAGAGTGCCGAGGTGATAGGCCGCCGCCCTGTATCCGCCACCGGATAGACAAAGTGCTATATCTGAAGAAGGTGCTGCTTCGGTGGTGTCTTTAGACATAATCATGTTTGACGGACGATATTTCGGTTTACTATCTAATACGACTTGCAGTTGCGATTTTTTCAGATTATGGTACTGTACTGTTAATTTTGCGTCCAGTCTATAGTGAACTCCTATGAACCAATATTCAGAAATCATTTCTTTGATCGACTGCGTTGACGATGTTGAGAGAGGGTACCGATTCGAGCAGATAATAAGGGAAATAGTTCCTTGGGATCACAAACCGCCCGTTGCGGTATCGCTCAGTTCTGAACAGCTAGACGCTTTTTTCATTTGGAAGAATCAACCGTACTTAATTGAATCGAAGGCGAAGAAGAATAAAATAACGCCCGGGTCGCACGACTGGGAGGATTTTGAATTAAAGATCAGGAGACGAAGAAACGGAGTAATTGGCATCTTTTGTTCTTTGTTTCCGGTTAGCAGTGAAATCTATAATAGGGCCGAGCAATTAAATAAAGAGGGGTGCTTCGCAATTGTTTTAGCTGGAGAATTTTGGAAGGACCTCTATTCTTTGCAGTTGCCGATGAAGGATTTACTCGAGTTCATGAATTTTCACGGGCGACTTGATTTCAAGTCTAAACCACCAAAGGTTAGTAAAATTTTGGACTGGTGCTATGACAAAGAGTCAACATCTCAAAAGATAACCGACGTATGTAAAAAGAATTCGGCTATCTTCCTAAGACGCCACAAATCGCCTTTTCATCACGCGCTTTACCTTCCAAGGGAAATTGATAAACGACTTGAAGCTTACACAAGAGAATTGCGGCCTTCCGTACTTTCAAATTCGCCGAGAAATGAGGGCGAAAATGAGAAGGAGTCTCCCAGTCAATTGGCTGTAATTCGAGACTATTCGGGATCGGGAAAAACAACCTTTTCGGTAAAAGTAGCCGAACACACGGAGCACTATTTTGGAACAGGTGTTGCCGCTCACGAGCCAGACATCGATAACAAGCTGGCCAACTTTTTCAGTAGTTTAGGGGACAAGTATGGACTCCACGAACTCATTGCCGCAAACAAACCCGTAGTTTTTGTAGTCGATTCTTTGGATGAAGCGGCCAGCAGCCTAACAGCAAAACGAAGGGAGATTCTGTCCATTGTAAAGTTCGTCAACGAAGATTTAGCAAGAATCGCAAAAACCAACAATCTCGTAGCGTTTCCTGCATTAATTGTGTTTACCGTGAGAGAGGATTATTGGCGCGATTGGGAATCCTTATTTGAAGGACGGTCCAAAAATGAAATCAAGAAAAGAATCTCTACATTTACAGATATCGAGCTTCCGCAAGCCATTCAAAACTATTCGAACTGCTACGAATATTCGATTAAGAGCGGCCTGACAGCAGAAGCAATTGGTGTCCTCTCAACGCCAATTAATCTTTTAATATTTTCGGAAACCCATCAGTACCAAGGAGATATCAATGTCGATGAAATATGGGAGGCGAAAGTAATTGATACGTACTTTACTAGACGAACTGAGGACATATATAAACGGAATATATTGGGACTCACGGCGAATGTTTTCATGCGTCTTATTACTCGCTTTGCCTTTCAGATTATTAGT
>CALMPJ010000244.1 GCA_937871585.1 uncultured Acidobacteriota bacterium
TGACGGTCTCGGCCAAGAACCGAACCCCGGCACCGCCGTCCTTGCGATTTTCTTCAATTGCGGCACGGAAAGTCGAAACAAACGATTCCCACGATTTCGGGGCACCACGAAATGTGATCTGCTGCGAACGATCAGGGTCGTACATTCCCAAGATCGACGCCTGAGCATAAACGTCCGTAGCGCCACGGCTTCCGGGGTGATCGACGTTGCCTTCGAGCTTAACGGGCCGGCCGTCATAAGCCTTTGCAAGCAAACCCGTCGCGACGCCGCTTAACGACATCGCTGTCGCGAGAAATAATGCCTTTCCAGGAAGCTGCCCGACAGGATCCTGAACATATGGCACGATCTTCTCAGGCGGCTGAATCACACATCCCGACAGACCGGCAAGTGCGAGCGAGGCTCCCATTACCTTGACGAAATTACGTCGGCTCAGGCCGCTGTCCCACTCTTCGATCTCGTGCGGATATTCCTGCGAAATGAATTCCCGGAATTCGGGCGTATCGGCATGCTCTTCGAGGCTACGCCAGTATTGCTTGCCATTTTTGGCAAGTATGCTGTCACGCAACGCGGCAAAGCTTGGTTTAATTTCTGTACTCGACATTAGTATAAAAGTCCTACAGTATAAGTTCCGGTCCGTGCCCTAACGGTGACACGTCGAGCAACTGGTCATCATTTCCTTGCTTCTGATCTTGTAATCAACCTTCAGTTTGTCACGATCTTTTTGCTCGATATCGCCCGGCTGCCAGTTCATATTAAAGACCTCTGATTTAGGCCGAATGAACTTCTCCGGTGCCCTATGGCAAGCCAAACACCATTCCATCTGAAGCGTGTTTTCCTGATAAACGGCAGGCATGTTATCGATCTGCCCGTGACAGGTCGAACAGCCTACGCCCTTAGCTACATGAATGCTGTGATTAAAATATGCGTACTCAGGCAGGTCGTGAACTCGTTCCCATTCGATCGGTTTGTTCTCGCGCCAGCTTGCCTTTACAGGCTCAAGGTATGGGCTGTCGTTCCAGATCTGGCTGTGACAATTCATACATGTCTGCGTCGAAGGCATACCTGCCGACGCCGTTGTTTCGACCGTCTGGTGGCAATAGCGGCAATCGATGCCGTCGTCGCCAACGTGGTGCTTGTGGCTAAACTGGACCGGCTGCTGCTTCTCAACATACCTTCCGGTCATATACGACGACCGCGATATCTGCGTAAACGCAAATCCGCCGACGCCTGCCAGCACGACGACCATTATCATGCTGATCTTCGCTATGTTATTCGCACTTTTTGGAAAGATCTGTGCCATTTGCTTTTTGCTGATCGACCGTTACGAGATCGGTTCGCTTACAGAAACTAAATTACGCCCAAGGACGCATTTTCGGGTACAAAAAATGCGGGCACACTAGTCTCTTCAGTTGTCTTAATAAGAATGCGAACCGTAAAACTTGACTTGATTTTACTAAAACCAAGAAAATCCGCAACTTGCACAAGTGTAAAATACGCCCAACTAAAGCGCTTGTGCAAAGTTTCACTTAATAAGTTTTACTCATATGTTGAATAAAACTTTCTCTGCAATGCTTATCAACTATTTTGGCACGCCAACAGCGCTACACCGGTCGCAGCCGCAAAACCGGCTAGGTCACCATGAACAATGCTGGCCGATGCAAATGACGGCGCAAACGAAAGCTCACGTGCCCGGTCGATTATCGGATTCATTATCAATTCGCCCGCCTGCATGATCTCGCCGCCAACCACAATTCGTTCGATATTAAGAATATTAATAACACTCGCGATGCCGGTGCCAACGTATGTTCCCGTACGCTCAAGCATCAATTGTGCAAAATCGTCTCCGGCAGTTGCAGCAGCGACGATGTCCGCTATTGTCAGCGTATTCTCATCGAGTTCTACTAGGGAAGACGTGCTGTCTTGGTGGAAACGGCTGCGTGTCCGTCGGATGATATTCGCCGACGAAGCAACGTCTTCTAATCGAGTTCCCTCAGAATTGATCGGCACAAATCCGAACTCTCCCGCATAACCCGCAGCTCCGCGCCAAATCTCGCCGTTGATTATCAACGCTCCGCCAACGCCGATGCCGAGTGTGGCGTAGAACATATTCGCCGCGCCCTGTCCGGCACCTAGTTTGAATTCGCCAAATGCAGCCGCATTGGCGTCATTCTCAATGTAAACAGGCACCCCAACGGCAGCTTCGATCTCGCCGCCGAGATCCAAGCCGGAATGTTCAGGAATATTTGACGAGAACGCGACCTTTTTCTTATCGGGAGCGACAAGCCCCGGAACGGCAACTCCGACTCGATCGAAATCGCCAAGAGAACTTCGAAGACTGGAAATAAAGTAGATCAACTGCGATGTCGAGGTCTCGGAAAAGCTGACCTCAGCCGTCTCGCGGTCGGTAACATTACCGTTGGCGTCTACGCGCGCGGCCGACAAGGCTGTCTTTCCAACTTCAATTCCAATGCAAATTCGATCGCTGTTTTCGCCTGCTGACATAGTTGTAAACCTCAAACAAAGCAAAGCATAAGCGCTTTCTATCGGCGATTTTAGATTTATAATCAGTGATAGTCAATAAACCGCTTGCTTTGACTCAAAACCGTCGGAAAGTTACTCTTTGAATGAAGTTTGCCGTCGGTCAGACCTTTCCTCGAACCATAGTTTTATGGACCATCCTTTGTACGAACTAATACAGCAATACGGCGTTTACGCGGTGTTCTTGCTGTGTACGGTCGAGGGTGACATCACTTTGCTGATCTCAGGTGTTTTGGCTCACAGCGGATTCTTCGGTCCATACAGTTATTTAAAGGTGTTATTTTTCGGTACACTTGGCGGCATCGCGGGCGATTGCGTCGGCTATGGTGTTGGTCGAATTTTTCACGAGAACGCCAAGGATTACCGTTTCTATCAAGTTGCTCAGCCTAGGATCGAGCGGATAATAAACAAGTTCGGTGCCGCCGCCGTTGTTATATCGAAATACATTTATGGCATCCGCGTAGCAATGTGTATTTCGTACGGCGTCGCGAAAATGCCATTCCTGCGGTTTCTTATACTGAGTTCCATTTCGTGCTTTTTGTGGGTTACGATCCTCACAAGTGTCGGCTATTTCTTTAGCGGAGCTATCACGGGAATTCTCGGCGACTATCAACGTATCGGCATCGCTTTGTTTTTCATTGTGATGGTCGGCATAATCATCTTTTACGTTCTCGAACGCTACTGGTTGTCCGAACGCGTAGAAGACGCCGCTCCGGAAACGATCCAGAAGATCGAAGAGAAACTTCACGCTGTCGAAGACATCGGAACGAAGACGCTGCACGACCTTTCCGAACGTCTTCACCTAACACGTGAACCGACGAAAGAAGAAGAGGAAGAAAGTCAGAACCGGGAGCGATAGCGACTGGGTTCCGGCTGACTACTAACTACCGTTTATGATCATCGAAACTTCGGCCCCGACACGGGTCGACCTCGCTGGCGGGACGATCGACATTCCGCCGCTTTTTCTTTTTCACGAAGGTGCCTCGACCGTGAATTTCGCGGTCTCGATGCGTGCGCATTGCCGAATCGAAACACGTGAAGACCGTCGAATTCTGCTGCGTTCGATAGATCAGGAGCAGGAGTTCGAGATATCGCTCGACGACATCGCATCGCTTAAAAACGATCCGCGTCTTGAACTGCTATCAAAGCTCGTGTATTTCTTCAGTCCCGAAGTCGGTTTCACGATGACAACGCGCTCCGAAGCTCCCGCAGGCGCAGGACTTGCCGGTTCTTCGACATTGAACATCGCGTGCATTGGTGCGTTGAACAAACTTGTCGGCGACCGCTACACGCCCGACCGTTTCATTCCGATCGCCGCTGCGGTCGAATGTCAGGTCATCAAAGTTCCGACAGGCTATCAAGACTATTACTCGGCGCAATACGGCGGCGTTTCGTCGATACATTTCGGCCCGGACGGCATGCGCCGCGAAGCAGTCGATTGTGATATCGAAACGCTCGAACGCCGCATCGCCATTTGCTACACAGGCGAACCGCGAAATTCCGGCACGAACAATTGGGAGATCACAAAACGCCATATCGATGGCGACAAAGAGATCCACGAGATCTTCGACGGTATTCGCGACACGGCTGTCGACACGCGAAATGCTTTGCTCGCAAACGATTGGGACGCCGTCGGAACCGTCCTGAGAGACGCATTCCCTCGTCGAAAACGCCTAAGCCCGAACATCACGACTCCGCAAATGGACCATCTCATCCAAACGGCGATCGATAACGGTGCCATCGCCGCAAAGGTCTGCGGAGCCGGCGGCGGCGGCTGTATCGCGTTCTATTGCGAAGACGGCAGACGCGGCGATGTCGAAGCGGCTCTAGCCAGCCAAGAAGGTGCGAAGGTTCTCGATTGGACACTCGCCCACGACGGCCTCACGATCTCGGTCAGCTAACTTTGTCATAAATCGGTGCCTCGCGGTGTGTTGATTTTGTAAACGCTACAACGTCAATCACATCGGAGGCACCATTTTTATGAAATTTGTAAATCGAAATCTACAGAATATCGCGTTAGCGTTGATCACAATGCTCATCGGCTTATCAGCCGTTCAAACATTCGGCCAAGGCGTCGTTTCCAAGGAATTTAAGGAAAAAGCCAAAGCTCATCGGGAATTTTGCAGCGACGGCTCGTACAGCTATTGGTCTGACGATCGTCGTTCGTCGGTCAAGGAACTTCGCGAATCCAGGCTCACGTCAGGCGGCACGATCACGGTCGATGCCAAGCGTAACGGCGGCGTTTCCGTCATCGGCGAAGACCGCAACGACGTCCTC
>CALMPJ010000245.1 GCA_937871585.1 uncultured Acidobacteriota bacterium
GGTGGGGGCGGCTGTTGGGGGAACAGAAGGTTGATGCCCCCGCCCGGTAAAGGGCGATACCGCCGTGGCCGCCCCCATCATGGCCTCCCGGAACCGCCACGTCTGTAGCCGCACCGAAGTTTACGATGAGATTCGTTCCATCGGACGAGCGAAGTACGTAGAAACGCTGCTCACTCTGACGATGGACGCTGTAGTCAGCCTTGAGATCGTCATCGAAATCGGACTGATAACTGCGGTCTTCGTCGCGAATTACGCCGTAGCCAGTGCCGTCCGTGATCGTTGTATTACCTGACGGACTGCTCAAGTTGACGCTAAAGAACTCATTCGCCTCCTTGTTGGTGTCACCTGTGATCGGGACAGTAACCAGCAATGTTCCGGTCGCATTGAAGTTCAGCGTTCCACTTGTTGTTGTGTAATCGCTGCCTGCTGTGGCCGTACCATTAGCAGTCGTGTACTGAACCGATGCGATCGAGCCGCCTAACGGTGGCGCCGTCGCTGTCAACGTAACGTTGAACGTCATGTTCGCTGATCCAGAATTACCTTCGTTCAACTTGGCATCGCTGATCGCGACCGTGTAGGTCTGAACGTCGTTGTCATTGATCGTCAGGACTGCCGTATTCGGCGTTCCGAGCGTTGCTCCGCCCGTAGGCATGGTCAACGCGAGATTGACCGTTTCGGCACCCTCTACAGTCGCGTCGTCACAGACCGGGATCGTGAACGTTTGCGGTGTTGTCACACCGTTACCAAACGATACTGTTCCCGAAGTATTAACATAATCGACTGCTCCGCCGCACATCGCTCCGCCGGTTGCTGTGCCACCTGCTACGGTCGCATACGCAGCGCCAACCGTGCCGTCGCTGCCGCCCGTTCGAGTGACCGTGATGGTCGCCGTAGGACCGGCTTCGCCAACGCTGTAGGTCGCAGAGCTGAACTGAAGCGTTCCAGGAACCGCGACATCATTGTCATTGATAGTCAAGACGGCTGTATTCGGTGTGCCGAGCGTCGCACCGCCAGTTGGCATCGTTAATGCGAGATTTACCGTCTCGTTACCTTCGATCAGTGCATCGTCACAGATCGGTACTGTGAATGTCTGAGGTGTAGTTACACCATTGCCAAATACGACCGTATCCGCACTGGATACATAGTCAACAGCTCCACCGCAAACGCCGCCTCCGGTCGCAGTGCCGCCGGCAACCGTTGCATATGATGCACCGACAACGCCGTCGCTACCGCCCGTACGGGTGACAGTTATCGTCGCCGTAGGTCCAGCTTCGCCAACGCTATATGTTGCCGAGCTGAATTGCAGACTTCCCGGCACCGCGACAACAGCAATCTCATCCGCTCCAATATCAGGAATGGAGTCTCTCGCATCGCCATCGATATCGGTTGTTACGCCAGCGTTTGCGCCAAGTTCGAGCATCGGCGAAGTCGCCTGTAAGTGAAGGTCACTATTCGAGATAAACAATGGATCGACCTTGAGCGACGCGTTGTCGTTCGTTCCGGCCGCAGACAACGTGCTGGAGTACGAACGGAAATTCGTCGCCGGTGTAGTCATTGTCGGATCGAAATTCGCCAGAGTAAACTCGCCAGTACCGAATGTAGCGCCGACTTGAGCAAGCCGATTATTAGCATCTGCACCAACAAAGTAACCGTTGTTGTTCAACGTTAGATTCATTGCGCTCGTTCCACCCGAGGGCAAGAAGATCGCAACGTTTCTAGTTCCCGTCGGATTTCCTCCGGTGATCGCATTGACAAAAGTATTGTTCCTAACATCACATCCGGTCTGAGTCGTACCAACGATCAAAAACGCAGCGGTCAAGTTAGTGTTTGTCGCTCCGGGAATCGCACCGTACATATTCACCGAGTTGTGATAGATCTGATGGCCAGTACCGGAACCGACGCGAATACCGTAGGCACCAAAGCTGGTTCCGAAGGAACCCGTTCCGCCGGTTTGATCATTGATAACGCCGGAAACAAAGTTGTTTCTCACGATATGGTTGTTTCCGCCGCCGAGATTGATACCCATCGCGGTCCAAGTCTGCAGGTCATTATTTCTAACACGATTGACTCGATTGTTCTCAATGATCGCACCAGTCGTGTTTGCACTGTTAACACCAATACTAATTGCATGGTTGGAAGCACTTGCGCGGACATAGCCTTCGACCCAGATAGTATTGCCCGAAACAACTGCGTTGGCTGATCCATTTGCAGCGATTCCGATCGCGGTGACTTGGTCAGCATTTCCGGCCGTCGGATTACCAATTTCGTTGCCCAATATCTGTAGTCCAGGAGCGACCGTAGTAGCAGCACCGTTAATAGAAACAGCACGTGCTGCGGTCAGCACATTGTTGTTTTGAACTACGAGATTTGAGGCCGTTGCGCCGGTACCAACTCCTGTTGCAACCGACGTAATAGCAGTCGGTGCAGTTGTCGCATCGGATGCGTTTGGTCCTAAGAAAATACCGAACGTAGTGTTCTCTGAAGCAGTCGTGGAAGTTGCTCCAACTATATTCCTGCCACTAGAGCTACCGACAATATTCAGATTTCTGAAGACATTATTGTCCGCAGAAGAAACAGTAGAAATATTCAATGCAACACGAATGACCGATGTAAAGGTGATCGTGTTCGCTGCAGTGTTCTGCAGTGTAAGGTTGCGATTCGTTCCCGCGGTTCCGGGATTATCGCCATCGATGATGACGTTGTCGGCACCATTGAGTTCGATAAGTCCGCGGCCAGTTGCCGTAGGACCGGCAACCGTCACACCGTCAGCCGACGGACGGATGGTGATCGAGGTATAAAGCGCCGATCCAGCACCTGAACTATTAAGCACGGATGGTGCAGTTTCGGTCGTATTCGCATTTACAGCGACCGTGATCACGCCCTGATGCGTTCCACCATTGATGGCGTCTATCGCATCCTTGAGCGTAGCGTAGTTTGCAGTTGGCGTTCCAGCCGACGCCGTTACCGTAACGTTTGACGCACCCGCGGTGATAGTATCCGTATCCGTTGCCGTGTTATTTGGAGAATTCGGATCGAACGCAACTCCTGTCACAGTCGCGGAATTGATCAAACTACCCGACGCCATGCCGGAGATCGCCGACACTGCGGTATAAGTTACCGAACCGCCTGCCGGGAGATTGACTGCGTCGTTGATATTGCCGCTGCCAGCTGCCGTGCATGTTCCGCCGCCGGCACCGACACAGGTCCAATTGACCGAAGTGATCGCCGCCGGGAAAGTGTCCGCGACCGTCGCTGTGGTGTTGCTCGGACCCGCATTCGACGCGACGATCGTGTACGTTGTCGAACCCCCGGCCGTAACCGTAGTCACACCGTCCGTCTTGGTGATCGACAGATCAGACTCTGCAACGAGCGTATCGACGTCGGTCGCAGTATTATTTGGAGTATTCGGATCAGTTACTCCGCCTGGAACTGCCACCGTTGTGGTATTCGTAAGCGTTCCGGTAGCAGAAGCGCTGATCGCTGCCGTCGCCGTGTACGTTACCGATGCGCCGAGAGGGAGGTTCACCGTGTCATTGATATTTCCGCTTCCTGCAGCGGTACACGTGCCGCCGCCGGCTCCGACACATGTCCACGACGCGGTCAGTTCTGCGGGGAATGTATCTGTTACCGTAGCTCCGGTAACCGGGTCCGGGCCTGCGTTCGACGCTACGATAGTGTAGACCACGCCGCCGCCGGGATTTGCCGTAGTGACACCGTCGGTCTTTGAAATTGAGAGGTCGGCAGTAGGAATCACGACAAACTCATCTGCGCCGATATCTCGCATAGCGTCACGAAGTTGATCGTCGAAGTCGACAGTAACACCGACATCCGTTCCGACATTAACCAACGGGCTGCCCGATGGAATGTGAAGATCGGTCAACGACGTGAATAATGGATTAACTGACAGGGAATTCGCGTCTTCTGTTGTCGCTGTTTGCCAAGCCGCTAATGTTGCCTGATTAGTTCCGGTTCCGGCCGTAGTGGTTTGTGCGGCCGTTATAAGATCGCCGGTAATGCCGACAACTCCGATCGGACCCGAAACCAAAAGGTCATTGTAGTTGGAGACAAGCGTTACACTTGCCGCCGGTGCGTCAAATCCGATCGCGTAGCTTTCGCCACCGCCGCCGGTCGAGCCAGTGCGCGTTTGCGAATTGAACAACGCATTGTTAACAACGTTTGTCGGCTGATCGGTTGCGATCGCAAGTGCATAGCTGGGCAACATGTTTGCCGTGGCACTTCCGCGATCACCGGTCATCGAAACCGAATTGTGATAAACATTCTGAACCGAACCAGCTAGTCCATTTACATATATGCCCGCAACGATATCGCCGGCATTTGAATTACCAATAACCCCGGTAACCATATTGTTTTGAACTCTGTTCGTGCCGGTTACATCCGAAATTAGAACGATGCCCGCTGCTGAGAACGTCGCATTATTCGAAACGACACCTACATAATTGCGGGCAATTATCGCATTACTGATCGTACCCGAAGTGAGTGGAGCCGACGAGATGGCCTGACCGCCGATCGCGATACCTATCGTATCGACGCTGCCCGGATTCGAGACACTTGCAATGTTATTCGCTGTTACCTGAGCACCATCAGCCGCGATGACATAGATGCCAATTCGCCCGATCCCTGCAGTTCCGGTGCCTGAGAATGTATTCTTCGTGATAACGAGTCCAATATCTTTGTTGGCTGCGCTTGCGCCTAAACTTGCAATTCCGTAAAAGGCACCGCGAATGTCGCAGTTTTCGACACGATTGTTATCGTTATCGAGACCGAGACCGCCAAACGTAGTGCTGCTGCCAAATGCAATACCGAGCAAGGCTCCGATCGTTGCACCGTTTCCGTAGACGTTAACGTTCTTTACGACGTTATTCTGCGCACCGGTCGCACCCGAGCCAAAATAGATACCGCCGCCGGAATTGGCGATCTGTGTCGGCGAAATGGTGAGGCTTCGGTCGGTGCCGCCCGAAAGCGAACCGTCGATCGTCACACCATCCGTACCGTTGAAACCTAACAGTCCTGCAGCTCCGGAATTGCCGGAGATCGTCCGTGCTGCGCCGCTCGGTTTGATCAAAACATTGAAGCCGCTGGCGATCTCATTCAATAGCACAACGCCGGTTTCGCCGGTCAGATCTGAAGTGATATTGATAGTTACATTTCCTGTAGCACCCGCCGCGTTGATACCGGCAAAAATGCCGCCGGGATTGGTCAATGAAGTGAATGTTTCCGCAGAACCAACATTATAGCTTCCGCTAAACGGCGCATATGCCGCAAAAGAACCACCAACAGAATCGTTTGCTGTATTTGAATCTGCCGCTGTTGAGGCAGTCATCGTGTAGGTGCCCGCAGTGGTGAACGCAGGAGCTGATGCAAATGTTACGTTTACCGCTTCATCGACAGCAATGCTCGCGATCGTTTGATTGTTCGAATAGTTGTAGCCGCCCGGACCTGTAATCGAGAATGTAACCTGACGACTGGTAACAGTTGCCGAACCGACGTTGGTGAAACGGGCTTGCGGCGTTGCTGTTGCACCCGTCGCAAAGGCCGTACCATTTGCTGGAACGAGAATGGACGAGGCCTCGATATCATTTGCGGGAGGGGTAACTCCGCTCGGTTCATCCGCACCGATATCGAAAACACCAACACGATTCTGGTTATCAATGTCGCGGGTTAAGCCCGAGACCGCATTTCCCGCATTCACGTTTGGCGAGCCAACCGCTATATGAAGATCTGCCGTGTTCGATATATAAAGTGGATCTGCTTGAATAGAATTTGCATCCTGAGCCGCAGGCGTTGTGTAGGCCGTTTGCCAGTTGGCTAATGTCGCAAACTGAGTTGTCAGAGTGCCGGCGGCTGTAGTTCCAAGCCCACCCGTCTGAAGTTGAGTGTTCGAAGGGTTAATGTATAGGTTGTTGTAATTTTCTCCGCCCGTGCCCCAGTTGAATGTATTGGCAGGACCGCTTATTGCGTAAAACCGCAACGTGGCAGTGCTTGATGACGAGAGGTCCATATAAACACTGTTGCTGCTGAGCGTTAAGTTGCCGTGGGTTGAACCGCTAGCATTTCCTACACGAATACCGCTTCCGAAGTTAGTTGACGCAGCTGAAACCAATGGATCAACGTCGCCAGTCATCGAGATCGAGTTAAAAACAACTCGATCACCGAGTCCACCGGCAATACCGAGACCGACCGCCTGGTCGCCCGACGTCCCATTTGCACGGACATTGTAGATGAAGTTATTTGCGACAAGGTTATTAGTCACCGAACCGCCGCCAGTAGTCGCCAAGTTGATACCCATCGCAGAAAACGTGAGTTCTTCAACGATATCGCGAACCACATTTCTCGTAACCGTGTAGTTATTCGAAGTGATCGTTCCCGGTGCCATGCTCCAAGATTCGTTTCCGATGGAAATTCCCATTCGGTCAGCTCCTGTACACGCCTGCGGATCCAAGCAGCCGACGGTTTGAACGACATTTCGCGTAACAAGAGCACCTGTGTCGGCTTGCATGAAAATGCCGACCTTTCCGATCTGGTCAGTACCAAACGCGGTCGGTCCGACAATATTGTCCGCAACGACAGGAGAGATGTTCAAGTTAGTCGTTGTTCCACGAGTCACGATCCCGTAACGGGCCTTTATGACGCGATTGAAAAGAAACTGATTGTTATCGTTGTCATCACCATTCGCCGTTGCACTGATAGTCGTGCCGCACATGATGATGCCAAAGCTAGCATTTGTAGTTGAACTACTCGAGTCGGTTCCGCCAGCGATCTCTAGGTTTCTGATCGTATTATTCGCCGCACCATTTCCCGCAGCGACGCTTGCGAGCCAGATCGCGGCGGTAGCGGCCGATGTGCTGTTGTTGCCAAACCGCCGGGCGCGGGCCCCTGCCCGGCCCCCTTTACGGTCCGCCGGGGTCACCTTGTCCCCGCCC